>JBIOIO010000005.1:0-41878 GCA_044449925.1 Saccharimonadales bacterium (SeqCode) | reverse complement strand
TCCAGTTAACGTTATTGATCCGTATGTCCCGGGTGACATACATATAGTGTTACCGGCTTTGGCATTTGATACGTCACTAACTGCTTGTGCAACTGTAGTAGCGGTAAAGGTGCAGCCAGAGCCTCCACCACCGCAAGTACCAAAGGTAACCTTGGAGCCGTCATTTGTAGTACTATCTGCGCTTGTGCTGGCTCCGCAACCTAAGACACCCTTATCGGCATTAACAAGTGAGTATGGGTTGGCTGCATGAGAACTAATTAAGAAATAAGTACCAACTCCCACAATAATTATTAAAAAAGTGAATAGCGGTATAAATTTTTTTAAGTTTTTTGTCTGGTCGGAGTTTTGCAGTATTTTTTTAAGCATAAGCTATCGCGCTTGATTATTATTAATATAAATGCAGTTTAACATAAAAGATGTATATGGCTTCTCACCAAATATTCTCTGCCTAACCCCGAGTGTCTATGTAAGTATTATTGACAAAGATTTATAAAAGTGATATCATTGATATTAGTGAAATCCTCACACAATAAACATCCATCAGCAAATGCTCTCCGTAACGCAGCCGCTGTTTCAGCCGGCATACTAGTTACTGCTCTAAGCGTCCCGATAGCAAATGCAAGTGGCTCAACCCACAAAGGTAGTTCTAAAAGTCGTGCGGCACTAACTAGAGTTATTGAGCGATTAGACAGTGGCGGGGATGCAAACGTATTATCAAAAGAAATTGATATTGCCGGTAGAACCGGAGTCGTGACTGGACGACCATTGGAATTTAGAGCCAATGGACAAGAATATATAGCTTTTAGAGAAGGTGCTCGGCCAGACTTTGATGAGTCAGCATCAAAAACAGCCGCATCTATGACCATTCAAGTGTTGCAGTCACCTGGCGATAGTGGGCCGGCAGTAGTTGAAGCAGGTCTGAATTCGCACCACGTTCTTGTTGATGAACATAGTGGTGCACCCGTGGGATACGCCACTCACGTACAGGACTAAAAACCAAACGATAGTTTATTGTTCTTGTTCTGGCTGGTTTCTTGAATCTATTCGGTAAAGATTTTCAAGTGGCTGAATGGCCAAGTATTCTTTTAATTCTTCTGCGCGCTGAAAGTCTGCAGCGGCTTCTCTGGTTTCTCTGCCCGAAATTCCGAAACTAACTAATACACCCATTAGGGTCAATGCAGTGATACCTACACCAGTACGGAGATCGCCGTTTTGCGATATAATTCTTGATGTTTCGGTAGCCGCGGATAATGCAAAAGACACAATAAATCCTGAACCGAAACCACAGGCTACAGTTCTTCTGCGTTCATGTAGCTTAATGCTTTCTTCAAATATTTCTACACCTTCTTCTATTAAAGAGGTGTTTACGGGAGGCATGTTTTCAAAATCAAATAGATCTGGCATATTTCTCAAATCGATTAATATGTTATATTAACATAAATAGAGATAAATTACAAATACCAGAAAATTATATGAAGCGTACAATAATAGGATGCCACTCGTATTTACTGTTGTTATTGTTTTTGTACTTCTATTCTTAAACGAGCTCTGGTGGCGGACTCATACTGTTCATAGCGAGCTTAGCAGAAAATTCATTCACGTCAGTGTAGGCACCTTCGTAGCGTTCTGGCCTTTCTTCTTGAGCTGGCGCGAGATTCAAATTCTTAGCCTGGCTTTTTTGGTTATTGTAGCCTTATCCAAGTACCTAAATATCTTTCAGGCAATCCATAGTGTAACTAGACCAACATGGGGTGAAGTATTCTTTGCCGTGGCTGTCGGGTTAACGGCACTGATTACCCAGGATAAATGGATCTACACAGCAGCCCTTCTTCAAATGAGTTTAGCTGACGGGCTTGCTGCCATAATCGGAACTCGGTTTGGCAACAAACAAAAATACGCAGTATTCGGCTATACCAAAAGTATCGTCGGAACGCTTACTTTTTTTATAGTTTCTTTTTCTATTCTAATAGTTTACTCATACTACGCTACTTCTTCGTTGCCTTTATCCTGGATTGTAGGAATATCAGCAGTAGCTAGCATTATAGAAAACTTAGCAATACGCGGCTTAGACAATCTGTTTGTACCTGTAGCCGTAGCCCTACTAATTACTTACCGTTAACGGGTTAATAATGTGTGCCCTTAGAGCGTTGAATATAACAAATACGTCTACGACTTCCTGAAGAGCTGCTCCTAAAAGGGGAGGGAATTTACCGGTCGCAAATACCCCCATTAATATAAGACTTAATAAGATTCCTATCATAATACTTTGTCTTGCAATGGCAAATGTCTTTTTAGCTATTTCAATTGCGATGGCAACTCGACTGAGATCATCAAGCATAATAACAACATCCGCCGATTCGCTAGCCGCCGCCGATCCCTTGGCGCCTAGTGCTATACCTACATCAGAAGCTGTTAGCACTGGTGCATCGTTAACCCCATCACCCACAAAAATTAAAGGATGAGTCTTAATTTTACTTAGTACATGTAGTTTATCTGCGGGCAATGTTTCGGCGTGTACTTCGTCTATACCCAGCTGCTTTGCAATTAAATCAGCTGTCGCTTTATTATCCCCGGTGATCATTAGAATTTTCCTTATTCCAAGCTGACGCAGTCTGCTCAAAGTATCCTTCGATTCTACTCGAACGTCGTCAATAAGAGTTATAGCGCCGACCAGTTTGCCATCAATTGCAACATAGGCTGCGGTATGCTCAAGCTGTTTCTTCCTCAATTTAGCTGGCAGGACTACATTGTTATCCAGAAGCAAATTGAGTCCACCGACTAAGACGTCTTTCCCTTTAAGGTGGGCCTGTAATCCTTTTCCTGGAACTTCCAAAACCTTTTTAGCTTTTGTTAATTTAAGTTTTTTTAGCTTTGCGTCCGTTATTATGGCTTGCGCCAAAATGTGCGAGGAACCTTGCTCTACACTAGCTGCATAATATAAGACTTGCTCTTCAGAATAGTCCCCATATTTAATAACTTCATTAACCGAAGGAACTCCTTGGGTTAATGTTCCGGTTTTATCAAATGCAATTGCTTTAGCCTCTGCCATTCTCTCGAGCGCTAGCCCGGTCTTCACGATGATACCGTATCGACTCGACCTTGCCATCCCGCTAATAAAGGCAATCGGCGCCGCTAAAAGAAGCGGGCAGGGCGTAGCCACAATTATTACTTCTAAGAACCTTATAGCCTGTCCGCTAATAACCCACACTGTTGCCGCCAGTGCGTAAGCCATGATCGTAAAAGGGAGTGCGTAGCGATCGGCCAATCTAACAAAAGGTGCTTGAGTTGAGGCCGCTCCTCGGACTAGTTTTATTATTTGCTGGTACTGGCTGTTCTCAGACGTCTCGGTTGCCCGGGCAGTTATAGAGCCATCGAGATTAATAGAGCCACTAAGTAATTTATCATTAACGTCTTTCGACTGAGGCAGACTTTCACCAGTCAAACTTGCTTCATCAAAATTTGCAGTACCAGAAATAATTACAGAATCGACGGGCACAAGTTCACCGGCATTAATAATTATCTTGTCATTTATTTTAATTTCATCAACGGCTACACTGAGTGTCTTTCCTTTTCTAATCACTCGAGCAGTTTGTGGAGCGTGTTCAAGTAGAGCATCAAGTTCACTTTTTGCTCGATGTTCAGCAAAATCCTCCAATGATGTGCCTCCAGTTAGCATAACTACTACCACCATAGCCGCCCAGTACTGTTTCAGTAATACCGAGGCAACAATGGCTGTAGCTGCAAGTATGTCTATACCATAACGACCACCTTGTATATCCTGCCACATGTCCCACAAAAGAGGTATAACTTCAAATAAGGCAACAGCACCTAGTAACCAGTGAGCGGCGGTAGTATAAGAGGTAAGCTGCAGTACAAGACTAATAAGGCTCGCAACTATAGCCAGGCTGAATAGCTTGTACTCAACCACAAAATGAAACACGCGATTTAAGTTTTTCTCCATACTCATCTACTGACATATAGTATAGCAAGACTAAATAAATACATTTATTGCAGATCGCTTCTAAAAACTATACAATGTATAGTTATAAGTTAAAGAAGGGTATTAATGAAAGCATCACTAGTTACAAAGTTAGGTCAAGACAATCCAATATCCATTTTGATGGAGACACCCTTACCAAAGTTAGAGAGCAACCAGGTTTTAGTAAAAGTTGTAGCTGCATCTATTAACCCATTCGACTACAAAGTACGAAACGGCGCCTACCAGGCATATTTTCCAGTTGATCTACCAGCTATATTAGGTGGCGACGTAGCCGGAACCGTTGAGGACGTGGGTGCAGAAGTAACCGGATTCAGTAAAGGAGATGAAGTATATGGCTCGGCAAATGCAGCCGGAAGCCATGGGTCTTTTGCAGAATATACTGCGGTTAATGCCGCTCAGCTTTCTGCTAAACCAAAAACTATAGACTTTATTGAATCGGCAACACTGCCTCTTGTGGCTGCTAGCGCATACCAAGCACTTGTAGATGTAATTGGGCTTAAAGAAGGACAAAAGATACTTATCCACGGTGGGGCAGGCGGAATTGGATCAGTAGCCATTCAGATTGCCCATAGCATAGGAGCTTATGTTACTGCTACGGTTTCGAGCAATGACCTAGAATATGTGAAAACTATCGGTGCCGACGAAGCAATAGACTATAGGTCTGAGGATTTTACAGAAACAGTTAAAGACTATGACGCAGTATTTGATACGGTTGGAGGAGAAACAAACAAAAAATCCTACCAAGTCTTAAAAGCCGGTGGCCAGCTTGCTTCAATGCTAGACCCTGAGGATGAGGAGCTGTCCAAGAAGTTTAATATCAAGTATCATCACATTTCTACCAAAGTTACGTCCGAGCGATTAAATAAAATTGCTGAACTGGTAGACAGCGGTAAATTGAAAGCAGCTGTAGACAAGACCTTTTCTCTAGATCAAATAAACGAAGCTTTTGTGCAAGCGGAAAGCAAACACACCAGAGGTAAGATAGTCCTCACAATTAATGATTAACTTGTTAAGTATAAATTGAACCGTGTGATTTTGTTCACCTGGACACGAGCTGTATAATATATATAGAGTTTAGAAAGGGTAAAACTAAAAGCAAAAATGAGTGTTAAAGAAATACCTCACGAAATTACTAATGGAGACAATCTACCTCCTACTGGGGTATATGCTACTGTTGACCTAGAAGAACTTAGACGTTACGAAGTTATTGCCAACCGAATGGCCGTGCTTGAATTTGTGGAACAAACGGAAGAGCTTGACGGCTTTCATACAGCCGGAAATCGTAAGGTCTCCATGCATTCATTCGTTTTTGATGCCATTAGGGAAGGTAGTGAGAGACCTGAATATGTTATGAAAGTTTTGGCTCCTATTGGTAGGCCAATAAAAAAAGATGTTATTCCCAAAGAAGTAGAATTACTGGATGAGTTAAATGGGCACCCAAACATTCCTACATTATCTTCATATGGTTGGATTGAGGGTACTGAGGACCGACCTGGAACATGGTACTACGTTACAGAAAAAGCTATGCGCGGGACACTCGGCGATCAACCGATTGCCGAATCTGAGGCTACTGCTAGACGATATCTAGGGCATCTTGCTGATTCAGTTGCAGGCTTGGAAGAACTACACGCAAGAGGCTATGCACATAACGACTTTAAAGGTGCTAATGTCTATATTGAAGATGACGGGACAGGTGTCTTGGGAGATCTAGGCAGCGCAGTACCTCTAGATTTGCCTAAAGGCAGTATTCCAAAAATGGATGTAACTCCAATGCGCTTTGCTCCAGAATTAGAAGATGCAGCTGTAATGCCATCAGAAACAACCGATACTTATGAAGTGGGTGCGGCTATGGTATATGATCTCCTCGCAACTGCTTCACAAAGGGAATTGGAAGCTATAGCACCACAAGAAATTTTAGATGATCCCGTTAGATTCTATGGACGCAGGGCTGTTGCCCTAGCCTCTTCTATGGTGGATAGTCCTGAGAATAGACCTACTACGCAGGAAAGCCTAGACGAACTAAGGATCTTAGCCATAGCTGCCTAAATAGCTTGAACAGCCCGAACAATCAAATAGACAAAAAATACGGTACTTGTAATAAAGAAGCTTACAGGATAGGGCAGATAGTATGAAATGAAAAGCCCGAACCATGTAACTAGTAGTGCAATAATAACGGATATAGTAATCCCCTGAGCTGGATGATGGGAGAGGCGCTGGGCAATCGCTGCCGGTGTCACAAGCAGGGCAAATATTAAAAGAACACCCACGACCTGTACTGCAATAGATGTAGCTACGGCAATTAACAACATGCAGCAAATAGCCATGCCAAGCATGGAAATACCTTTGGCCTCGGCCACATCTTCGTCTAGAGTAGTGAATACCAGTCGTCGATACAGTAACATAACAGCAGCGATTATTAATATGCCAGAAACCAGGGTAACTAAAACATCGTTGGTACTTATGCCGAGTATTTCTCCAAAAAGCAGGGAGTAGGCCTCAGTCGCATAGCCTTTGTAAAGATTAATAAACAACACACCTAAACCAAGCATGAAAGCTAAAACCGTACCTATTTGCACATCTTGAGTGCTTGCTTTCCGTCCCAGTGCAGCCATCGCTAAACCGCCACCTGAAGTAAAAACGAGTAGCCCAAAGATCGGATTAATTCCTATAAGTACTGCACCGGCGGCGCCAGCAAAACCTACATGTGACAGCGCGTGTGCTGCAAAAGATAAACGTCGCATTACCACGAAATATCCGATAACACCGGCTACAATAGCCACAATAGTGCCGGCTTCAAAAGCGTGCTGCATAAAAGCGTATTGCAGCATGTTCTGGAAATCTGCCCATAAATTCCATTGAAAACCACCGTTACCCACAGCAGCAATGTTACTAAGCATCATGATGTATAGCCTCCTCCACTCCGAGTACTGCCAAGCGTCCCTTGGAATCACTAAGTACTTCAATCGGTGCTCCATAAAGTTGCGATAAACGTTTGCTGGTAATTATTTCACCTGTCCTGCCACTTGCCACTTTCCCGTTGGCTATATAGATAATCCTATCAACGACTGGCAGCAGGGGATTAATGTCGTGAGCAATAAGCAAGACCGCAATATTTTGATCCTTAGCCACAGAATGAATCAGACGGATAAGTTGGGTTTCGCGCCGAATATCCAGATTGGCTAGTGGCTCATCAAGCAACAGTAAATCTGGTTTACCAATTAGTGCCTGCGCTAAAAAAACTCGTTGGAGTTCACCTCCGGATAGTTCACTTAACGGTCGGTTCGCAAGCTCAGAGGCATCAAGACTAGCAAGAATATCCATAGCAGCTTGACGTTCTCTTCCGGCCTGCCCACCGACACTAAAGCCCCACTTATTTCCCGTGATTCCGATTCTTACATACTCTATAGAATCAATCTTTGATTCAGTATCAATAAATCGGCGTTGTGGTACATAGCCAATGCGTTTGTTACCTCGTTTAGGATCACTGCCAAACACATTAATAGTGCCTCTCTGATAATTCGCAAGACCTAGTATGAGACGAAACAGTGTCGTTTTACCCGCGCCATTAGAACCCAGAAGGCCAATAAACTCGCCTCTCTTAATTGAGAAATTAGCATCACTCCATACGATTTTATCTTTGTATCCAGCTGCCAATTCCTTAGCTACTATAATATCTAAGTCGTCTTTTGACTTCATTGTCCCAACGCCTGTGCATTTAAGGCATTCTGAAGGTCTATAAGTTCCGCATTCATCCATACTTGGAAAGAGGTATCCGGCGGTTGAATTGTTTCAGTTACTCCAACTATAGGGACATTCTTTTGAGCCGCAAGTTGCTTAATACTATTTGTTAGAGGTGTCACTGTCTGTTCGTTATAAACCAGTAGTTTGACTGAATTACTTTGTAGTTGCTGTTGAAATTGAACGATAGAATCAACTGGTGGATCATTGCCCTCAGCTACGGCTTGGGTGAAAGCTGCTGGCGAAATCAGGTTAAGACCGGCAGCTTCGGCGAGATAGGCAAAGATATCTTCGGTAGCTGCAACTTTTGTGCCGCCATATTTTTGCTTAATAGTATTAATACGATTTTGGTAGACATCTAAAGATGAGGCCAGTGAAATATACTGTTTTTCAAAGTAACCCTTGTCTCCCGGATCGATCTTAATAAGATCCTGCTCTATCTGATAGATGGTCTTATTCACATAACTTGGGCTGTACCAAAAGTGGGGGTTATCTCCTTCTTTTTTTCCTAGCAGCGTAGCTACGGTTAAGACAGTACGGTTGCTATTTGGATTGGCGCTCAGTAGCTTATTGGCCCAACTATCATATCCAGCACCGTTAAGCACAATAAACCTAGCGTTAGCAAAGGACCTGGCATTGCCAGAGCTGGACTCATACTCATGAGGATCAGCATTTGGATCAGAGACAATGGAAGTAACCTGTACTTTTGAACCTCCGAGCTGTGATACCAGACTACCCCAGAAATTTTCCCCTGCAATGACCTGAATACGACCGCTGCTGGAGTTTGAGTTTATGTGCAAGTTGGCAATACCAACAATAATGAGCAAGATTACGATAATAATTATGATTGGTGATTGGTAACGACTTTTATTCATATTGCTATGTTAGTTGAGAAGTGAAATAATTTGCAAATTTGTTGCAATTTTTGTATCATTATTGCTACATGGAGACTAAACTACAGATATTAGGTGACATTCTTAAGCGTAACGAATATAGCTTTACTAAGCCTAGACAAGCCGTTTTTCAGCTGTTGCTTGACCAAGAACCACAGTCTATGCATGAATTATTCATACGGGCAAAGGGTAGTGTTGACCGTGTCAGCTTATATCGCATCATTCGGATATTTGAGCAAACCGGAATTGCTCAGCGGGTATATGTTGGCTGGAAATACAAAATTGAGTTAACAGACATATTCTCACATCACCATCACCACATCAGCTGCATTAGCTGCAACAAACTTATTGCCATAAATGAAGACGCTGAAATAGAAAAACTAATTCAAGAGATAGCCCAAAAACATCAGCTTAAAGCAACTAGCCATCAATTGGAAGTCCAGGGCTACTGCTCGGATTGCCAAAAACGAATGGTATAATTGATACAGAATGTAAAAGGGCATTAGTTATAAAAGTAACTATCAAAACTAAAGTAACTATCTCAGCAGAACCCTCCATAGTCTTTAGGTATTTGAAAGAACTGAAATATCACTATCTTTGGAACCCCCATATACAAAAAATATCACCAATTACGTCATTATCCGCGGGTTTAGAGTACAAAAGCGAAAGTATACTTCTAGGAGTTAGAGTAAAGGGTGTTAATAGGGTAATAAAGGTAGTCGAAAACAGAGAAATCCAATTAGAAAATAAAACTGGTACTATTCAGTATCAGGTCAAATATTATCTTTCAAAACATCAAAAAGACAAGACTAAACTGCTCTATACAATAACCGTGAATACTGACAATAAGATATTCGCATACTCAGCTGAGATTATTAAAATATTAGCAAAAAGAGAGCTTCGGTCAGATATGGAGGCTCTTAAAATAGCCTCAGAGAATAGACTTAAAGCAAATTATTAAATATTTCTAAGCTCAGCTGCAACATCAGGTAGTTGACTACCAATAAGAACCGCATTTGCGGTAGTGTTAATCTGATCAAGCCTGACAACATTGCTGGCCTGGAGTAACCAACCAGGGAATAATTCTCTAGCTTCGGGAAACTTAACAGCTTTTTCGCTTCCATCTTTCAGATCGCGGTCATTCCAGACCGCACGCCTAGAAACTGACAGACTGCCTAGCTGTTGGAGTGTCTCAACCTCTATTAGGCATCTCTCTGGATATATACTCGGGACTCTTCCAACCACTAGCACAAGGTCTGCTTCACACTCCTCAATTGCTACCCTGACTTCTTCATCAGTCTTGTGTTTGCCTTTAGCAAGTATAGGTTTATCAGTCAGAGATTTTGCCCTTTTTACAAGATCAAAAGATCCTCCCCATCTCTTATTTGTATGAACCGAGATCGTATCGCCAACTTCGTTTGCAATCGCAAAAAGTTCGTCCCAAGAATACTCTGAGACAAATCCAAACGGAGATTCCGTTTTAACTTCTGCAAAAACCTCAACACCCTTATACATAAACTAAAGATCCTAACCAATAATTATCTAAAAATTCTATTTCCCAAATCTGCGTTTCAAAGTACCGTAGCGCTCCATAGCTAATTTCAAATCTTTCTCTGTATAATCCGGCCAGTACTTTGATTCAAATATGAGCTCACTGTAGGCAGATTCCCACATCATAAAATTGCTTAGGCGTTGCTCGCCCGAAGTACGGATTATTAAATCAACAGGTGGAATATCTGGAGCATAAAGAAACTTTCCGACTATTTCAGGAGTAATATCATCAGGGTCTACTCCGACTTCAGCGATACGTTTTATAGCATCAACTATTTCTTGCTGACCCCCGTAGTCTAGACAAAGAAGAAGCGTGCCGCGTGTATTATTCTTTGTTTGTTCCTCGGCGTGGTGAATCGCTCTAAGCATAGCTGTACCCAGTGTCAGCTTGGAACCGATTACTCGAACACGAATGTTTTCTCTATCGAGCTTTTTAACCTCATATTTCAAAACCCAAGATAGGAGTTTCATAAGATCTTGAACTTCTTGTTTGTCCCGATTCCAGTTTTCGGTTGAAAAAACGTAAGCTGAAACATATCTAACGCCAAGTTTTATAGCCGCTTTGGTAATGGTTTTTAGATTTTGATATCCCTTTCTGTGACCTTGGGAGACAGTGAGCCCGTTTTCCTTAGCCCAGCGCCGATTACCATCTAAAATAAGACCCAAGTGATTTGGTGTACCAGATTCTGAAAGATTATTACTCATAGATCTATTATAGGAGCTTTTGCAAACTTAATAAATTTATTATCTATATTTATTAATTTAAAATTCAGTTTAGCGTAGTATTCCACTGATATTTAGCGATATGTAAACCAATACAAAGCTTCCGGAAAAGCTAGCAAAACGATCAATGAACCCACCGTGTCCAGGGATGAATTCACTCCACGAACCTATTTGCGCTCGGCGCTTGGCCGCACTATTACCTATATCACCAATAGCTGACCCAATTCCAATCGGTATAAATATCCAAAACGGACTAACTTTAAATATAAATAAGTGTACAACGAGCACACCAACGAAGGCACCTACTATTTGACCCACAATGCCCTCGATACTTTTTTTCTCATTTATGTACTTAGGCAAGGGGTGTTTTCCAAAATATGAGCCAAAGAAAAACGCACAAACATCAGAAAGTACAGTTGCAAAACAAATTATCACTAGATACTTATAAAACACTAGTCCACTTACGTGATATAAAACAATGCTATAAAACAAGCCAATAAGATAAAGCAATAGGAATGCGCTTAAGTATGTTTTGTCGTTGCTGTAGCGAACTTTTGAAATAAATTCAACTATGGACATTGCTAGAATTACCAAAAGAACCAATAGTGCAAATCCTCCTCCGAAGTATAGGATAGTGACAAAAATTATAAATAACGGTATCCATATTAATATTTTTATAAATAACTTTGAACGCATAAGCCGCCTAACACGGAATTTATATAACGGCAAAGTTAAGCAAAAACCCAATACGAATAATCCAATAAAGACTAGTAATATTCGGTGTAAAGAAATTGAGCTATTCAATAACTTCCTTTATCATAATTGATCGAATATTTTGACGATGTGTCCAGAGTGCTACAAAACCTAAGACGACATAGAACCAGCTGTATTTTTGGTTCAATATAAGTGAAAGTAGTGATACTACCCATGTGGCAGTTAAAGAAGATGGTGCAGATTTTTTGAATATGCTGAATGCCAAAATATATGTAGTTACACCAACAAGTGCTAAGGGGAGATTAAAAGCTAGAATTACACCAAGACCGGTTGCAATTCCTTTACCACCTCTAAATTGTAACCAAATGGGAAAAACATGACCAATAATTGCTGCTACTGCTACACAAATAACTAAAATTGGCTGAGCATTAAGTAGAGACCTAACAATAAAGACTGGCACAAATCCTTTTGAGACATCTCCGATCAATACATATAGTCCAGCACGCCAACCAAGTACTCTTACCGCATTAGCAAATCCTATATTGCCGCTTCCCGCAGATTGAATATCGATACCATTTCGTTTACCAATAATTTTGCCAAATGGAATTGATCCACATAGGTAAGCAAACAGGATTAGAATAATACTATATACAATCACCATAGTCTGATATATGATAAGCACAAGTAATAAAGTTGAGGCGAGAGTACCATAATGTTAGCCACCGTTGGTTTCATTGTAACAGGAATCTGTTTCTTTGTATTTGCGTTTACTTTTCATCAAATTATTGTTGATAAAGTACATCTAAAAGTCGATAGTTTTGTTTATGCATACTATGCACTCGGACTAGCATTTATTACGTGGGGCATAGCGGCTGCAATTAATAAACAAGTCAGTCTCAACCACTCAATAATTATTGGTGATGCACTTTTGATCATTGGGACTCTCTTCATGTTCAATGTGCTTCTTACAAAAAAGTATCGGTTTTTTATTTATCCTGCCATTGTTCTAGGTGCTTATTTGCTTTACCTACGAGCAGCCATATATACCCCGATACCATACATGAAAGGCGGCTTACTTATATTTAATAGTCAGTTTTCAGTTGCACTGATACTCGGCATTTTATTTATAGGAATATGGTTGCCAGGCAGCGTAAAAGTAACATTCGCAATAACTAAAAAGATACATCAAGACAGTATTCGTAATATGTACGCATATATGTATTGCACTGCAACTTTTGCGACACTTATTTTTATTGCAGCAAGACGTGTCCTGACGGTCGTTATTTCATTCATTGCCATGGGTGTATGTTTTGCAATGTTAATTGGATCTAATTTATTAATGGGTAAGCTAGTCGAGGAAAAACATGCAAGAGCCAAATGAAAATCCCATAAATTCAGATGAGCAAAATATAGCTCCAGTTGAAAACGTTAATCCTCCAGATCTATCAAATGGGACTACTTCGACTGACCCGTCTGCTGGAACGCATATAAAAATAGGACCGATAGCATATATACTTGCTGCATTTGGCATTGTTTTTGTATTATCGATAGTTCTTCCAAAAAGCGGATTTTCTCAATTTCTTATGTTTCCAATTTGGATACTAGGAGGCTTAGCTGGGCTGGTCTTTATGTATAATTCTATAAAAGCTACACAAAAAACCAATAACATAGCTTTAAAAACTTTTATATTTCTAGGTGGTATAGGAATTGGTATAGTCATGTTTTTAATTGCATTTTTTATCGGTGCAGTTATCGGTGTAAGCAATGACCCAAACCCACAATCCACTGGCTAAAGTTTTAGCATGTCTTCAATTCGTTATATAAAAAACAGTACCGTTCGAGGTTACGTAGACTTAGCTCGTCCTGAAAATGCAAGTAGTTTACTCATAACCTACAGTATAGGCTATGTAATATCCTTGAAGGATTTTTCGTTAAACTACATCATCGGACTCATTATTATTATTTGCCTACATTCATATGCCACAGTGCAAAACGATATTGAAGATATTAGCATTGATGCTGCTAATCTCAGAACAGGAATCATACAAGATAATAAACTTTCGATCCAAAACGCCCGAAAATATTCTTATCTATATATATTTATTGCAACTGGGTCAGCACTTTTATCGGCAAATAAGTTATTTAATTTAGGAGTTATTATAGCGGGTCTCATCCTTGCCCATCAGTATAATTCAGGGAATCATAGAGCATCTAAGCGACCCATTGCGTCTATAACAATATTAGCTTTTTGTTTTGGACCGTTTGCATTATTGTATGGCTACTATCAGGTTGCGTCTTCACTCTCATATGTAGTTTTAATACTATGCATACTTCTTTTCTGCGGTCGATTTTCAACCGCAATATTGAAAGACTATAAAGACGCAAAAGGCGATAAAAAGTTTCATAAAGATACTTTTTACATACATTACGGCCAAAAAATTACTGGATGGGTCTCGCTATGTTTTGCACTAATATGTTACGTAGGACTACTTACGTTTTTACTTTATCACAAGGATATTTCAAGCTTTATTTATTGGCTAGCTGCTCTCGTAATGACGCTACTAATCATCAGAAATATTTACATGCGATTTGGATTTATCCGCTTAACCAATGAGAAAAAACTGAGTAAGCTATTTGTTACAACCCTAAAGAACCATAATCTAATTGAAGGATTGTTTTTCATATGCATATTCTTGGTATTTTAGGAATTATAATACTAAATTATTTTCTGGTGCTCGGATGCATCATCCTTTTTGTTGCCCCTTTTTACATTTTATATAAGGGTAAAAGATCAAAAGATAAGCAAATCACATCTGTCCAACAAGAGACTGAACTTTTTCTAACAAGCAAATATGGTAACTGGTTAGTTTTCTTTTGGGCCATGTCAGAAGCTTTTATTTGGTTTGTTATACCAGAATTTCTATTATTCCTTGTTATTTTTATGCGAATAAGGCGACGCATAGATTTACTGCTCTACGACATATATGGGACTATAGTTGGTACGATCCTTGCGTATATTATTCATTTACGTCCAGCACAAATAGCTCATTTGCCGTATATACAACCAAAAATGCTTAACTACGTTCATGGTTGGTATAACGCTCATGGTATTTTTGGTCTCATTTTCCAGCCATTTTCCGGTGTTCCATACAAAGTCTTTACCTATTTAGCACCTTATTACCACTTTTTCATTCTATATTTCTTGGTAGTCGCAATTGTTGTACGTATAAGTCGGTATTTTCTTATTTATCTCTTTCTAGATAATGTATATCCATTTTTCCATAAATTTGTATATAAAAGGTACGTACGCCTGTTCTTCGTTTCAGTTTTTATATTTTCAGTGTTGCTTCTAAAAGTATATGAATCATATGCGTAAACATAGATAAAAAGATCACTCTAGTATCGAATATGAGAACTTTTTAAATCTATTTTTTCACTTGTTGGTTTGTCAGAGGTTGTACGCACAAATTGGGTAGTGCGGACGATGAAGTTGTACCACTTGAAGCGCATCCAATAGTAGGCGGAATATAGTGATAAGTACGGAGGTCATTATCTATTCGATAAGAATAAAAGGCAATGATTACGAGTAAAATAGTTACAATTATTTTCCATAAGTCACTAAAACTTATTTTGATCATGAATGAATTATATCAAACTACTACTTATCATGGGGTGCCTGATGGGACTTGAACCCACGATCTTCGGAACCACAACCCGACGCTTTAACCAACTAAGCTACAGGCACCACATACCAGCGAATTCATTCTATAATGAACCACCCCGAAGAAACAATTATTTCACAGTTTAGATTTTACTTAAAGTATTAAACTCCTTGGCAACCATTCCGTTATTGCTTTTTTCAGCTATCTTTTATATGCTTGTCTTGAAAAGCACAACAGGAATCGAAAGAAGGATCATTATGAAAAATCGTAGTCCGATAGCCGTATTCTTACTAACATTTATAACATTTGGTATATACGGAATCGTTTGGTATGTGAAAACAAAAGGTGAAATGAACAAGCTCGGAGCCGACATTCCTACTGCCTGGCTTTTAATAATTCCAATTGTTAATTACTATTGGCTTTGGAAATATTCTGAGGGTGTGGAAAAAGTAACAAAAGGTAAGATAAGTGGAATTCTTTCATTCGTCATGCTTCTACTTTTGAGCGTTATAGCTATCGCAATTCTTCAAAACGAGTTCAACAAGGTGGGTGAAACAGCATCTGCAGCACCAGCCGGTGGTGCAGCACCAATTCCTTCTACACCTATTAGCCCTACACCTCAGCCAGACAACAGCTTTGGTGGGCCGCAAGCTGAAAGCACGCCTCCATCAGCACCAGCTCCCGATACTCCTGCACCAACACCTCCAGAAGACCCCACTTCGACTCCTCCACCTGAACCCATATCCTAAAGGCAAAGCAACGTGTCTGATAAGTCTAGAGCTGCCTAGCAGCCTCTGGTAAATCCTCCATCGAACCAGCCCGTACAATAAAGTTCTTATGTTAATGTTGCTGTTCATATATCGAACAGTCATAATTACTTTTGATGCCTCAGCTCTATATAAACTGGGTAGATATTATTATCCTATTCCTCCTAGGCTTATTCACGTATAGAGGAATCAAAAAGGGATTTGTCACTCAATCATTAACTATAATATTTTTCATCGCCGGAATATTTATCGGCGGTTGGTTTTTTCCTCATATTATAAAAATCCATGACCGCACACTGTTTGTTATCGTAAATAGTAATACGGTCGTCCTATTTTCTATTTTAATGGGTACCCTTGGCTATATTCTTGGCAACAGGCTTCACTTTACGTTCGGCAAGGAACGGATGCATTTATTGGAAAACATATTAAATATTGCCACCTCCGTTATATTCGGCTTAATAATAATATGGTTGCTAGCCTCTTTAATCGGCAGGCTGCCTTTTGCCGGTTTTAGCAACAGCGTGAATGACTCCCTCATAATTCAGTTTCTAGATCAGAACCTACCGCCAGTCCCAGCAATATTTGCTTCACTTGGACAACAAATAGACCCTAGCGTACCCTCAGAGATATTTGTTAAGACACCTCTACAGACCCAGAGATATACGCCTTTACTATCATCGGAAGATCAACAAACGGCAAATCAATATGCATATTCCATAGTTAGAATTACAAGTTTTGGCTGTGGCGGAATAGTTTCAGGTTCTGGTTTTGTCATCGGACCTCAGCTAGTTATGACTAATGCTCATGTCATTGCCGGGGTTAAACGTCCTATAATCAAATACGGTACCCAGAGTTACGCAGGCAACCCGGTATTTTATGACAGCTCACTAGACGTGGCAATACTAAGAGTAGATGGCCTTAAGGCAAAGCCGCTGGTACTGGATAATAAGACATTGAGCTCTGGCACCAAGGGGATAGCACTAGGATATCCTGGAGGAAATTTTACGGCAACTCCTGTAGTATTCGATAGCAATATACAGCTTCAATCAAATAATTTATATGGCATGGGTACAGTTGAGCGCGACGTATATATTTTTGATGGTTATACCAATGAAGGAAGCTCAGGCGGACCGATCATTCTTGAGAATGGCTTAGTTGCAGGAGTTGTATTTGCAAAATCTGCTTCACAAAATAATGTAACCTATGCTCTAACTCCAAATAGCGTTAAGGATAAAGTACAGCAATCCTTGCAGTCATACAGAAAAGTTAACACCGGTTTCTGTTTATCAAACCAATAAACACTCTATATCTTTCAATTAACACATAATAATTCGTATATACGCAGTTTTCCATAATTGACAAAGACTTAAGCTCAAGGGTATTATTTAGGTACTTCAGATGGTAATAAAAATGAAGTGGAAAATTATGAATATTAGGATATAGAGCTATGCTTAATATCTCCACAGCCTAAAAAGAAACAATAGGAGCACTTTAAGATGGCTGACCGCCCACAGATAGGACTTAATAATCCATCACTAAGGGGAAGGCTGCGCCAATCCGGAACTCGTAAGCTTTTTACTCAACCCACAAGACAAACAAAACAGAATTCTCCTACGGCATCACTTGATGATGTCAGTGCTGCGGGCGAGGATGTAGCACAGACAGAGCCAATTCCAGCCGAAAGACCAAAAGGTCAAGTCTTCAGCGAAATTAATTCTGCTGTAAGTCCAAAGTCAAAACCTCCTGGTCATTCGGAAAAGCCGCACGTTTTTCTGGTGCCGTCAGGAGCGAGGACAGAGCAACATAATGAACCAACACAAATTCAGGAACAGCCAATACCTTCACTAGAGCCTATCTCCGCACCACCAATTTCGCAGTATATTCAACCAGCAATAGAAAACCAAAGAAGTTTTGAACCGGAACAGAGCATGCCAAGTTTATTCAAGCAAGCAGCTGTCAAAAAGCAACCAATAATACCTCTAACCAGGGCTCAAGCATTAGCCGTAGTAGCTGCAATCGCTGTTGTATTCCTTGGAAGTTTCGCAGCATTTTCAATGCTTAATTCTAATCATTCAGCGGTTACACAAATATCAGGTGCTGCCAATTCGCTTAGTGAAGGTACGGCAGGTTCCAGTAGCCCTCCAAGCACCACAAAACCAGATGGAAGCTCCATAGTTAATTACCAAGTTGCACTTAATGATCCGAGATATATTAGTATTCCAAAATTAAATGTACAAGCTAGGGTAATGACCTTAGGCGGTTTGCTAAGCCAGACTTCAAACTACCCATATAATATTTATGATACAGGCTGGTATGATCAGAGCAGTCTTCCAGGAGAACCAGGAGCTATGATTATAAGTGGTCATACTTCTTACAATGGCTCAAAAGGCGTATTTTCTAATCTTGTTAATCTCGTACCGGGTGATCGCATAATTGTTGATCGTGGAGATGGCATTGCTTTTACCTATCAAGTACTTAAAAGTGTCGAATATAAGGATGGTAATATCGACACACAATCAGTGCTCCAACCAATCGATCCAACTAGTCAGTCCTTAAATCTTGTCACCGCACCGAACGAGGGAATACCAGGTGTAGACCAAAATAAAGCTCGACTTGTAGTTTACACAGTTCAAATATAGGGACAGATCAGCATGGTACCACGGGTACACTTTCTTTCGAACACCTTTCGGCCTGGTTAGATCAATTTAGACAAGCACTCAAAGGCAAAGAATAATAGCCACCTAACTTTGTTGACATATAAACAGTAACATGATATCGTAGGTTAGGAATTTGGAAGAAATAAGAGGGTTTTTCATTTGTATGAGGAGTCCTCTTTATTCAACTCTAGAGAACACGTACTGCCGACACAAAGAAGAGCTCGATTGATTCTTGGTAAATCCAAGCCTAAACGGGCCTTTTAAGTTTAAAATGGGAATTCACAATGGGAGAACGATCACCAAGCCTCACAATTTATAGACCAGTTACGAATTATAGTGCTGAGCATATAGCCGATTTACATCAATGGCTCTTTGAGAATAAATCACTTGATCCAGTTAAACTAGACGAAACGTTTCGGCCTGTAAATAAATTACGAGGTCTTATTATACAGACGGCCGAAGTGGTTTTCTTGCATAGCAAAGCGGGCATACCTATCACCCCCGAAGGGATAGAGGATCTGAAGACACATTTACAGACAGAACTGGCTGACTATTATGCCCCCACAGGCAAGACCGAAACTCTACCCGCCCATGTTTTGCCATGGCGGAAAGGAAAGAAAAGTCGGGCTTTTTTGTCAATTGCCGGCAGTATGGATCTCCAGCAAGAACGCTCCATAGCTAAAAGGGCAATTGAAGACAGACTGGGTATTACAGATATGGATTTGCCGGGGCAAGTGTGGTACAACAGCGACACAATAACTCGAGTACGACTAGCGGAGATCGAAAATGATAGAGTGGGTCAAAGCATGCTTTATGATGTGCGTGATTCACTACAAACCGAGACGCACGGTTTACCTGAAGTAACCGAATTCGGTGGTTTTGTGGTTGAAGTTAAAAATTAGGATTACTACCAAAAAGAAGACTTTGAAAAGTCGGTAATGTCCAGATTGGTACCCCGGACAGGATTCGAACCTGTGACCTTAGGCTTAGAAGTCCTCTGCTCTATCCAGCTGAGCTACCGGGGCACAACAGGGAAGTTGTCTCTATAGTGTATACTAAAACTGTCCTATAAAAACAAAAAATGTATGCCTGTACTTATCTTAATAGCATTCATAGCCATAGCCTGTTCTTTAACCTGGTACTTGCTTAGCCATGACCGCGGACCGAAAGAGCCGGTAGTTGCCTTATGGTTCGCATTCGGTATCGGTGCGGCAGGCGCAGTCTTAGCCTATCTAATTGAAACTAGATTAATTAAAGCCGGTAGCCTTAGCTCTGGGTCCTCTTTCTCATCTCTCTTTGGAATAACCATGCTAATAGCACTAATAGAGGAAAGCTGTAAGTTTATACCCTTAGCGCTATTTCTATACAAAAAGAGCTATTTTAACGAACATACTGACGGAATTATTTACTTTGCTATTGCCGGTCTAGGTTTTGGGATACCCGAGAATATAATTTACACAATTCTAGGTGGCTCTCAAACTGGGCTAATAAGACTTTTACTAACCTCACTTTTTCATGCCAGCACTACGGCAGTCATAGGATATTTCCTTGCCAAGCAAAAGGTTGAGAAAAAACCTCTTTGGATAGTTGTTGCTGCCTTCTTCGCTATCGTTATAGTACATGGACTGTACGACTTCGGTTTATTAAGCGGAATAAACTTCCTAGCGCTGCTATCAATCGTCATCACTTTTAGCCTGACTGTCGCCCTTTTTGTACTCTTTTCTAGGGCTACAAAACTCGACCAAAAGCTGGGATTAAGCTACATTCCTGGAAATAATTTTTGCCGAAACTGCGGAGCCGCAAACACTCGACATAGCTTCTACTGTGCACAGTGCCATAAAAATGCTTAAATAAGAGTATTAAAATAAGATAAAAACTATATGCAATGCCTTAACTGCCATGAAATAATTGAACCCGGTGCTGCCTTTTGCGGTAATTGCGGTCAGCCTATACAGCCTGTACCACCTGGAAGTCCCCAATCCCTACTGCAGCCTAAAGAAACGCCTGCACCTATTCAGCAACCTCCTCAGGTCTCTTCTATCCCTTTGCCACCTGAACAGCCTAATTATCCTACTGAGCCGTCTGATGCCCCGGACTTACCATCACCTCTACCGGCTCCACCAACAATAGTCGATGACTCCAAAAAGAGCTTTAAACTGCCCTTAATAATTATTGGCATATTAATTTTTCTAATACTGCTGAGCGTAGGATATATAGTTTACGCATCGGCTCATAAGCATAAACCAGTAAAAGTAGCCGCAAAGCCGGTTTATACTCTCTTAACACGCTGCTATTCTTTCTACCTTGCAGATAAATACAATGTTATCAATAGTACTAACAGCTGCGACGGACAAGTATTTAATAATTCCACTTTTGATACTTCTACCGACGTATATAAGATTATTTCAACTAATTCAGGTAGTAATGACCTTGCAGCTTTTGTAACTAACTCCAAGAAAGCAATAGATAAAGAAATTGCCACTAATTATCCCGGTTACGTTATTACAAATGAAAAGCCATCTACATTTGCTGGTAGTGATGACTATATAGCCTACTTTTACAATAAGGATACCAAAATTGCTGCTGTTGAAGCAGCGGTCCTACATCAGACAAAACCCGGTGAGAATATATTTATTATCACCCACGCAGTTAATGGAACGATTACCGATCTTACTAAGCTTGAGGCAAATTGGAAATGGAAATAGTAAGTCCAAAAAAGTTACACTTGCATTCTCTGCCCATAATATTTATAGGAATACTGCTAATCATAGCGTTTGCTACTTTAGCAATAAGTCAAAGTACGGCAGTTCAAAGTAACTCTCTGTTGCAGTCTCTAATTAATCCTTCATATGATCGCGCCAAATTACATACAGATAGTCTAAATATAGGTGACAGATTTCAAAGTTCAGAACAGGAAGTAAAGTAATTGGTGCGGGTGCGGAGAGTCGAACTCCGATCACTAGTTTGGAAAACTAGGATAATAACCGCTATACGACACCCGCGCTTCTCGGGTATAGATTATACCAGATATAATTTGTAATTATATTTCGTGAAGAACAGTTATGTGGGCACCAAGACTATTCAGTCTTTCAGCAATATCTTCATAGCCTCTATTAATTGTATAGACGTTTCTAAGTATTGAATTACCATGTGCAGCTAGCATACCGATTAAAAGAAGACTTGCCGGGCGAAGTGCCGGTGGGCAGACAACGTCTGCGGCACTAAATTTTGTAGGTCCGGTTATGTATATTCTGTGCGGATCGGCTAACTCTATTTGTGCGCCAACTTTTGTCATTTCCGTGAAATATAGCGCCCGGTTTTCATACATCCAGTCGTGGATAAGAGTGCGCCCATGACAGATAGACGCTATAGGTACGAAGTAGGGAAGATTATCCGGATTAAGCCCCGGATAGAGATTAGGGTGTAGTTTTTCTGGTAAGGCAACAAGTTTGCCATTATGTTTTTCAATAGTTAGATCAGCGAGATCAACAATTCCATTTTCTGCCTTATAAGACGCAGATTGTTGAATCTTTACACCCATTTTTTTTAGCTTCAAAAGTTCCAGACCAATCCATTTATACGGAACGCGCTGTATTGTAATCTTTGAATTTGTGGTTACGGCTGCAGAGATAAAGAACATTGCCTCAATGGGATCTTCAGTCGGTGCGTAGGTAACGTTTTTCTTAATACGGTCAACGCCTTTAATAGTTAAGAACTGGCTGCCAATTCCTTCTATCTCCACGCCCAATTTCTGCAAGAAATAACAGAGGTCTTGGACCATGTAGTCACCACTGGCTGCCTGAACTGTGGTAGTTTCAGTAGTACGGGCTGCTGCTAACAGTACGTTATTTGTGACTGTGTTTCCTGATTCATAAAGCACGATGCTGCCTGGGGCTCTTTTCTTAACCGAGACGTTATAATGTCCGCTCTTTGCAACAATATCCACGCCGAATTCTTCAAGCGCAAACAAATGAGGTTCAACGGTTCTCTCACCTAGCTTGCAACCTCCAGCATAGGGAATTTTAAACGAATCATAATCGTGAAGCAGGGCTCCTATAAGCATCAGGACGCTTCTTGTTTTTCTAGCGGCATTCGCGTCCAAGGCATCCAGGTTCAAATGTTCCGGACGCCTTATTTCGAGGTCGTTATCAGGCATCCATTTTACTTGAACACCGATACTCTCAAGTACCTCTATGATTCTGTAAACTTCTTCTATCCTGGGAAAAGATTTAAACCTGGTGACGCCGTAATTTAATAAAGAAGCGCATAGAAGTGCAACAGCCGCATTCTTGCTGGTCTTTAATGCTATGTTTCCTTTTAATTCATAACCACCTTCTATTCGAAGGTTTATTGCTCCACTGGAAAGACTAATAAGCTGCTTGTTCAATACATCGCTTATCCTTCCTAGTGTCTCAAGACTAAGATTTTGACGACCGTGTTCCATACGATTGACGGCACTCTGTGAGGTATTTAGGCGACGGGCAAAGGCTGCTTGGGATAATCCCTTTTCTTGCCTTATCTGAGCGATTAAAGTACCAATCTTTTCATTAGTGGTCGGCATAGGCTAGTTATAATATCATATATGGTGTTTGTTTTTCAAGCGCAAACAAATTCATTTGCGACTAGTATCACTACTATAGCACATTAGCGAAAACTAAATTTTCAGACAGACTGCTGCGCCTGATACAATGATATTATGATCTAGCTACTTATTCGCCACCACAATATACAAGCAACTTTTTAAAGGAGTAATAATTATGGCTGACGAAGAAATAAGAATTTTGATTGATGCTGAAATAAAAAGGCAAACAGAGGGACTGGAGATGATACCAAGCGAGAATCATACATCGCAGGCTGTACTTGATGCTCTTGGATCTCGCTTAACTGACAAATATTCCGAAGGCTACCCTGGTATGCGTTACTACGGCGGATGCGAGGTCGTAGATAAAGTTGAAAATCTAGCTCGTGACAGAGCCAAAGAGCTATTTGGCGTAACGCACGCCAATGTTCAACCTTATTCAGGTTCACCGGCCAATATGGCAGTTTACTTTGCTCTCGTTAATCCTGGCGACACAGTCATGGGTATGGCACTTTACTTTGGAGGCCACATGACCCACGGACTCAAAGTGAACTTTTCAGGAACATACTATAACTCCGTCCAGTATCAGACAGGTAAGGACGGCTATCTGGACTACGAGGCTATGGCTGCTCAGGTTGAGACTGAGAAGCCTAAGCTTATATTTGTTGGTGCAACGGCTTATCCAAGAATATTTGACTGGCAAAAACTTCGGGAAATTGCCGATCTTTCTGGTGCCTGGCTCATAGCCGACACTTCGCACATCACTGGTCTAATAGTCGCCGGTGAACATCCATCACCTGTAGGAATAGCAGATGTTATGACGACAACCACACACAAGACGTTGCGTGGTCCACGTGGAGCCATAATTCTTTGCAACGGAAATCCGTCAAATCCTCTCAAAAAAGCCGAAAGGACAAAAGAGAATTTACCAACGCTGATCGATAGAGCAATTATTCCAGGCTTGCAAGGTGGACCACATAACCACCAAACCGCCGCAATTGCAGTTGCACTTAAAGAGGCCGGAACTCCAGAATTTAAAACCTACGGCCAGCAAATCGTTAAAAACGCTAAAGCGCTTGCCAAGTACTTAAATAATAAAGGCTTTCAGCTAGTAACTGGCGGTACGGATAACCACCTTCTGCTTATAGACCTAAACAACAAGAACATAAAAGGTGCTGATGCTGAACGAGCTCTCGGTAAGGCCGGCATTACTGTAAATAAGAATACTGTGCCTTTTGACCCCAGACCACCGTTCGATCCAAGTGGTATCCGGTTAGGTACGCCGGCTCTTACAACCAGAGGTCTAAAAGAGGCCGAAATGGAACAAGTAGGTGCTTGGATAGATCGTGCCATAACGGCCAGTAGTGACGAAGCCAAGCTAGAGGCAATTCACAAAGAAGTGCGTGAATTTACTAAAGCCTTCCCGTTGCCAGCCTAAAAACTAAATAAATTCCGGTTCTTGTTCCATGGTAATACCGAATTTTTGCTGGACTGAGTCAGCAATCTTCTGTCTGTAACGCACTACATCACTTGATCGACTAGCATGTTCGTTAACGAGTACTAAGGGCTGAGTAGCCCACGTTGCCATTCCAGTTTCCTCGTCATGATTGTCTTTATATCCGACCTGCTCAATTAACCAAGCTGCGGAAAGCTTTATGTTCCCATCTTCTCTAGGCCAATGGGGAATCATTGGATACTGAGTCTGAAGTGTCCTAAACGTATCCTCTGAAATAATCGGATTAGCAAAGAAAGAACCACAATTCTTAACCAGGACTGGGTCCGGAAGCTTTGAAGAGCGTATAGCTATGACCGCATCTCTAATTACTAAGGGGGTGTACTCGCTTATGCCGCTCTTTTCCAAATAACTTTGCAGTGAGCTATAAAACGGCGGCATAGGATTCATCTTCATAAGGTGAAAGGTAAGTGATGTTATGAGGTAGCGGCCTTTATTAGTGGTTTTAAAAGTGCTTGTTCTATATCCAAACTCACAGTCAGCTGATGGAATATTTACAAAATTATTTGTCTGGGTGTCATAAGCTTCAATAGTTGTAAGGGTTTGGGATACCTCCTGACCATAGGCTCCAACGTTCTGGTAAGGCGTAGCTCCAGCAGTTCCTGGAATTAAGCTCAATGCCTCTATCCCGCTTAGTCCTGCTTTAACAGTTCTTTCTACTACCTCGTCCCAGTTCTCGCCGCCTCCAACAGTCACATAATAATTAATGTCATCCTCTTGGTATAGTTCGTACTTCTTTATTTTATTAACTATAACTAGTCCGGGATAACCCTCATCAGACCAAACTATATTACTGCCCACACCTATCATAATTATCGGTAAATTCTGTTTTTGGGCCCACTCTACAACACGAGGTATTTGAAAGCGGTCAGATGATTCAACTAAAAATTTTGCTGGACCGCCAAGGCCCATAGTTGAATAGTCAGTTAGTGAAATATTACTTTTTATATCCATTATGGTTTTAGTATATAGCACTTATGCATAGGAGTATCGTTAAAAAGAATGACTTGCGAACTGACGTATATTCAAAGTACTATACATAAGTAAATATGAGTCAATCGGAGAAACCGTTCGCCAATCTTGGAAGGCATCTCAGAGATGTTCGAAAGCAGTTTAAACGGAGTCTCGCAGAGGTATCTGGTGCTATCGAAATAGATGAGAAGTTGCTCCGTCGGATTGAAATAGGGCAGGAACGTCCAGACGAAGACGTTATGCTGCTCTTAATTAGTTATTTCAACGTTGAAGACCGAGAAGCCCTACACCTATGGGAGCTTGCCGAATATGACAGCGATATTAACGATCATATAAAGTTTTCTGATGACACAAACGAGATAGATCCAGCTCAACTTATTAATAAGTCAGTCATTATGATGCTAAGTATGGACGTCCGTACCATGTACAGTGATGGAATAGATGTCGATGTTAATAAAGCTGGTGTAACCATGAATTTTACCCAAACCTCAACCAATAAAGATCAAAAAAACCCGATCTCAGTGGCCAAAGTCGGTCTTAGCCATACTCAAGCCGAAGAAGTTCTAAGAGCCTTGGAAAAAGCTATATTAAGATCCAAGTACTTAAGCGATACAAAGCTCTTACCACCGTCAACCAATTCAAGCCTGTAAAAAATCTTACAGACATATCGACACAACACGCTTATCCTTCCTCTCGTTACCTTAAGATTAAAATAAAAGGCTCAGTAATGACAATCGAGAAGATGCTTCAAAATTTACACACAATGGCGATGCGGAACCCCAGCGTACCACCTCAAAATAAAAAAAAGTAAAGAATAAACAAAATTTACCCTCGATAGGCTTTAAAAAACAAGCAGTATTTAAAGGCCCTAAAAAGGGCTATTTTTATACCCTTTTATTGGTAGTAAAATATCATGAAATAACAGAGATAAGCATAAGTATTAAAAAAACTATTTGACATGTTTGCAAGTAGGGTTTACAATCCTGAAATATATATAAGTTTTAGGAGTTGTTATGAAGCGTGTCAAAAATATTCTAGCACTAGCACTTTTAACTGTAGCGCCGGTTCTCTCATTCGGTGGCGTTGCACATGCTGGCCAGATCGATCAATCAAGTCGCCTAGTGTGTAAATATAAAGTTCCAGTGATTACTTCAGAAATACAGGGTCAAAGTAATGATGGTAACCAAGGTTACACAACTGAAAACTGTGATCTTAAGCTTGTAAAAGAAATTAGCGTTGACGGCGGTAAGACATTTGTAGAAGATAGCGCAGCAACTGCACCAACAGTTCACGTAGGTGACACTGTTATATGGAAAGTAGTTGTATCAAACAACGGAAGCAACACTCCAATTGGTAATGTTAGTGTAACAGACGTATTACCTTCTGGATTAACTCTAGTCGGCGGTCCTGTTTTAGACCCTAGCACATCTACATACAGTAATGGTGTATGGAAGTTCAATCTTAAAACCGATCCTGCTAGCATTACTTTCACTACAACTGCAAATACTGTAGGTCAAATTGTTAACACAGCAGAGATTACTGGATACAAGCAAGATCGGACTGACGGAAATTGTTGCTACAACGGTGACAATGAGCAAGTTTCACAAACAAAACTTACATACTGTGACTCAGACAATACTAATAACAAGGAAAGCGCATACGTAAACGTTGTCGCTGTACCCGTAGTCGTAACTCCACCAACTACTGTAACTACTGCAGCGGTTGTTACTCACACTTCTACTCCAGCAGCTCCAAACACTGGTTACGGTGTAGCTAGCAGCACTCCAGTTGCAGCATTCTCACTGTTCTCAATCGGAAGCGCAGGAATCTACGGTATTGCACGATCAGTTCGCCGATTTGCTTCTAACTAAGTTAGAACAATTCTAACAAGGATATAGACTGTGCCCCGCGGACCGAAGACAAAGAAAAAATCTACGAGACGGGTAGCTCCAAAAGGGCTATCCGCTCGTTTTTTGAAATTGAAAAAGAAAACAAACAAATTTCTTAAATCAACAATCTTCAAAGATAAAGAAAACGTAAAAGCTCTTGAGAATATATTTACAGCGCTTGCTATCTCTCTAGTATTTGCCACTATTATCTTTGGTTTCTTGCAGTGGCAGACAGACAGAGTAAATACAATTATTGCCGAGCAAGCAGTTGCTGAGGCAAATAAGCACTCAAGTAAAAGCTCGGTACTGGACAGCTCTTCGAATGCAGCTCCAAGTACTACACCAATACCTGCGGCAACATTTGCAAGCTACGTTGTTTCACCAGACCTTCCCAGATATATTTCTATTCCAAAGCTTCACGTTAACGCTAGAGTTCTGGCTGTCGGAGTGAACAGCAAAGGTGCACTAGACACTCCAAGTAATGTTTTTGATACAGCATGGTATAAAGGGTCCAGTTTGCCCGGGCAGCCTGGTGCAATGCTAATTGATGGACATATCTCAAGCTGGACATCACACGGCGTATTCTACGGCTTAAATCAGCTTAACCCAGGAGATGTTATTCAAATCACAAGAGGCGACGGTCAGGTATTCTCTTATCAAGTAGTAAAGACCCAAGTCTATGGTGCTAACGCGGTAGACATGAACTCAGCTCTGTCACCAGTGGACCCAAGCAAGCCGGGCCTGAATCTCATTAGTTGTAGTGGCAATGTTATTGCCGGAACCAGCGAATTTAACAAGCGCATAGTGATATATGCCACTCAGCTTTAGATAATACTCCGGAAGATGGTTTGACATCGTCCATGTTCCAGAGTTATTATCGAAGAGACTTCAATTAATAAAAATGAAGTGGAAGCAAGAAAATGAAAATCAAGAGAGTTATATATATTAGCTTGGTTTTTACACTAAGCGTAGTTATGCCCAAGTCATTCAACCTTTGACTTTAAGCGGCATATTTTAGTGCTTCCAAAAATAACAAACAAAAAGAAACAAGGACTAGGTGCATTAAATGCCCGACCGCCCACAAATTGGACTAAACCAATCTTTGTTACGGAGTAGATTTCGTCACTCAGATATGCTGAAAAACACTACAAAAGCTGATACCGATTGGCAATTTAAACCATTTCAAAAAACTGAAGATGCACCAAAACCCAAAGTACAAGTAGAATCCTGGAAACACGATGAATATTTTAAGCCTAAATTAGTTTCTCGCTTTGCTTCAAGTGATATATTGCCAGCGAAACAGATAAGTAAGGCTACACAAACAGACAGAAGACACGTCTACTTGGCTCAAAATAAACCAAAAGTAAACCCTCAGGAAACTGAACGCGAAGAGGGAATAATAAAAAAACAATTCCATGTTGCACAAAACAAGACGTTCAGGCAGAAATTTAGCTCAATTATTCTTAAGCAACTCCCAGCACCCAGACTATTCACTGTAATGTTCGCTAGTGTTTTCGTAACCCTGACTATTGTTACGATAGTCATCTTTCAAGCGATCAGCGTCAAACCCTAGACTATTTGTTACTACAAAGCGTTCACCGTGAAGTTAGAGCAGCTTAGTCCTGCACCGCCATTCCATATTTCAAATCCGAATTCCACATCTAGAAGATACCAACTTTTCTGCATATAACCGCGGCTTAGTGAGTCCTGCATTAGAGGAAGTAGATCAGTAGAAATGGTTGTAGACGGGGTAGATAAAACGTAACTTATAGTGTTACCGCCATTACCGTTGTACCAGATGTCGTATGTATTTCCACCAATAGGAACGCTGCTGGCTATTTTACTGCCTATTGGCTGCGCTCCGGCGGTGTGGTTTAACCAAACCATCATCTCAAGATGAGTTCCACCTTGATTGCCACCAGGTTTTGTATCAGCGTTGGGATCGGCGTTGAACCAGATATCGTATGAGTTGTCCCAGTCTCCAATAACTCCTGACGTATGACAGGTAGCGCTCGTGGACACTATTCCAGTCTTATTAATATTAGAAACCAGGTATGGGAAGGAACCACCAGTAGTTTTAGCTCCCCACGAGGAACCCTTCCATAATTCCCAATATCCACTGGGAGCCCCGCCTGTAGGGAGATTAAGACTACTTGAGGCTATATTAAAGTCTGAACCTCCATCACTAGTCATTTTAGTTGCCAGTGAACTGTTCCACTCGTTTAATTTTAGGCCAATGGTGCCACCAGACAGTAGTGCCGTTTGCTCTGTAGGCGGGCTGCTAAGTGTGACTGGAGTTCCACCGCCACCACACCCAGGCCAAGTTATACTTACTTCATTAGTGGACCACGGACCGTTATTTGGCTGTACGCCGTAATAATCGGTATTTCCGCAGTCACTAGGGGGTGTCCAACTGGTAACATTTCCTAGTGAGTGATACGTAGTTGTTCTTGATGTATTACTCCTAGGACCATTGCTGATCGCACCACTATAACTTGTTGCTCCTGTTTGTGAAGGCCAAGATATTTTATTGCCACTCAAAGTGAGCATCATCCCTAAATTGTTTCCACCAAACTCAACACAGTTTCCTGAAGGCGCAGAACTTCCGGCGCAAGCATGAACTAATGAAGCATTCCCGCTTATAGTTCCCGAGTCGGCACTTATTTGTGAGTACGGGGAGGCAGCCCGGCTTGAAACAAGCAAGACAGTGCCAATGACGGCAAATATAGCCAAAAATACAAATAAGGTATAACGATTTTTGGTAAGTTTAGAAAGCAAAGTCATGGAGTATTGTTTAGTATCTTTATATTTTAGTCATAGGTATGACCTTAAACTATCAGTTTAAGTGTAAGCCCGTTTTAGAATTTAACCAAGCATCAATAATACTACTTTACGCGGAGACTATATGTCCAAAGTAATTACCAAAGGTAAGTGATCAGAGACATCAACATCTGGGCAATAATGGTCCACCACTCTTAGGTGAGGGCTGACAAAGAACATGTCGACGACAGATTCTGCATATCCTGCTTTAAGTTTTGGGTTATCTTTGCGCGAGACATTAAATGTTGTCTTTAGCTCATGTCCAAATACATTGTTGAGGTGTTTTTCAATATTGCGTATGGTTTGGGTATTTGGTCGTACATTAGTATCACCGCCTAAAACCACGTTCTGTTTGTCCTTGATAGCATCGACAATAATTTGGCTCATGTGTAAACGTCTCTGACTGTCATTTTCACCGTCTAAATCCCATACACCTTGTAAATTCAGCACATCTAACGAAATATCGTGTACGTCAATGACAATATGTTGCAGATTACGCGGCGCAGTCGGCGGCCCGTTTTCATCATCGACGTAATTATCATTAAACGGTTCATTGAAAAATATGGGTTCATAACGTTTAACAATCGGCAGTTTTGTAAATATGGCAAGTCCTGACTCCACTTTTCCAAAGTCCTCTACAAACATGCATGACGGAGCAAAGTCACTATCTACAAATTCAAAAATCTTGTTAAACTCATCCATTGTCCTGAAGCGTGGCTCTAACGAAGGATCATGGTGATTAAATACTTCTTGCATAAGCAATATATCGGGATCTTCGTGTTTCAGAAACTCAATGGTCTCATCCCATAACCGTCCACCGTGCCAGACATTGAGCGTAATAATCTTAAGTTTCATATCGTGTATCATGATACGCCATCATAGGCTCAAGTAGAACTATTTATTGCTTAGTCTAGCCTAAGTAGAAACAAAAAAGTACAATACGCATAAACACATATTGATGCGTAGATGCGGGTGTGCTATACTTTTATTAAAGTAATGAAGGATCTAATATGCGAACAACCATAACTTTAAACGATAATATATACAAGGCTTTACGTATCAGGGCTGCCGAGAGTGGCGAAACTATATCCGCATTAGTTGAAGATGCTATAAAAGAGCAAGTTCTTGAAGATCTCGACGATCTACATGCAGTGTTAAAACGTGAAAATGAACCAGCTATAGATTTCAAAACTTTTGTAAGTGAGCTTAAAGCTGATGGTCTCTTATAACGTTAAGATAAAAAACTCAGCTCAAAAAGAAATTCGTAAACTTCCAAGTAAAGAATTACGTAATAAAGTTGTCGCAATTATTGAAAAACTGTATATTGACCCTATTCCTGATGAATCCAAAAAGATCAAGGGATCGAATGATGTATACCGAATTAGACATGGAATCTATCGAATAGTATATAGAATACACAAGAATGAATTATTAGTACTTGTAATTAGAGTACGTCATCGCAAAGATGCGTATAAAAATCTATAGATTGTAAAATATGGTACTCCCGGACGGACTCGAACCGCCAATAATAGTTCCGAAGACTATCGTGATATCCATTTCACCACGGGAGCAGACTAATTATTATTACTGTAAAGTAGCGTAAAAGCAATCTCTCCACGTCATCGTTTTCCAGTATAGCTCACTACCCCCGACTTCTAGTCTCATGCATCCTTTATAAAGTGGATTCTTCTTGCGGTGGTGTTTCCAATAACAGACGTTCTAATTCACCGAGCTACGGGCGCAAAATTAACGTATACTGATCTTATCAAAGATGTTAGAAAGAGCATAGTGAAAATACGAACGATACAAGATGCAAACACCGCCTTGTTACCCTATGTGCCGTTGGTTTCACAGCTAACTGGAAAAGACACTACTTTGGACCGCATACGTCCGCTAATGCAGTACTTAGACAACCCTCAGGATAAATTGAATGTGATTCATATTGCCGGAACTAGTGGCAAGACCTCAACTGCATACTTTCTGTCATCCTTGATTCGTTCATCAGGCAAAAAAGTTGGAATGACTGTATCTCCTCACATAGACAGCGTAACCGAAAGAGTACAGATAAATAATGAGCCGCTTTATGAAGCAAAATTTTGCTCTGAGCTAGAGACATTTTTAGAAAAAGTTGAAGAGTCCAACATAAAGCCGTCGTACTTTGAGCTTCTTTATGCCTTTTCAATGTGGGTTTTTGTTCGCCAAGAAGTGGACTACGCCGTAATTGAAACCGGCATGGGTGGACTACATGATGCTACGAATATAATTGATCGTCCGGATAAAATATGTGTCATTACAGATATTGGAATCGATCATGCTCATATACTTGGCAATAACCTAAAAGATATAGCATTGCAAAAAATAGGCATAGTGCATGCTCATAACCAAGTCTTTTGTTACGAACAAATCAATGAAGTAATGGAAGTATTTAAGGACTGGGTAGATTCAGTCCATGCGTCACTTAATACTACGACCCAAATTGAGGAAGAAGAGAATTCAGACCTAGATTTCGAAGGAATTCCATACTACCAGCAGCGCAACTGGCTATTGGCATATAAAGTCTTCCGCTATCTTATGAAACGGGATAAAATTACACACTTAACACGTCAAGCGTTGATAGAATCGTTTCATGTACAGGTACCAGCACGAATGGAAGTAAAAGAAGTTGCCGGTAAGACAATCATCATGGATGGAGCACACAATGGTCAAAAAATGGTTACTTTTATAGAAAGTTTCAAAAAACTTTTCCCAGACAAAAAACCGATTGTCATAATTGCGCTAAAAAAGGATAAGGACTTCAATGAAGTAGTTGAATATATATCTGAAATCGCTAGTAACGTAGTAACGACTACCTTCAGCGCAACCCAGGACTTAATGGTAGAGTCAATGGATTCAGATGAACTGGCAGCTGCATTTAAAAAACTAAATGCTAGAAGCATAAGAAATCCACACGAAGCATTTGAAATTGCTATGAATGAAGCAGAAGACGCTATACTTATTACCGGCTCTTTCTACTTACTGAGCCAACTGCGTTACACGGAGCATTTAAAATGATCAGAATCATTGCAGCAATTGATGAAAAGCGTGGCCTTGCCAAAGACGGCGTGCAACCTATATTGATTCCATCTGATCTTGCATATTTTAGGGAAAAAACCTTCACCTACGGAGGCAATGTCCTGGTGGGTAAAAATACTTATCTAAAAGACTTTCATGCCAGACCCTTAAAGGGCAGAAACCTTTTTGTTCTATCTTCATCGCTGGTTCAAACTGAAGGTATCGCTGTAGTAAAAGACATTCCAGAGTTACTTTCAATAATTGGTAATACCGATCTCTGGGTGGCCGGCGGCGCAGGAGTCTTTAAGCAGTTTGTGGAGCAAAATATAGCCGATGAGCTTTATCTTACTGAAATCGAAAAAGATTTTAAGTGCGACCAGTTCTTCCCTGAATATAAGGGTAAATATAAACTGAAAAGTTCATCCGAAACTCAACATGAAGAGGGTGTAACATTTTCACAAAAAGTGTATCAGAGAATTTAGGCAGGTTTAGATTCTTCTTCAAGTTTTTTTGATCGCTTGTTTTTCACAAATCCATACTCTCGCCAAATCATTCCTAAAATGAATACATCAAATATGGTAAGAAGTATCATGCCAATTGAGGCATGAACCACAATAGAATAAACTTGGTACAAAGTTAAAATTCCCAGACTTATTAGTGCAAACGGATACGCCCAGAGCCAATTCTTTAAAATCCCAACAACTGAAATTAGCTTTATGCTTGCGTGAAGCCAAAGGTAGATAATAAGAAAAGTCTTATTTGAAGTCGTCAGATGATCGGCGGAGTGAAGCACAAGATGTGCAAACTTATTATTTGGCTCGGATTGCAGTTCTCTGGCTGTAATGAAGGATAAGAAATGTTGGATTGAAGCAGGACTGACAAATAAAAGAATAAATCCTGCAACTAACTCAATAAAACCGTCTAGACCCTTTATTAATAGGCCTCCCTCAAAGACTTTTTCAAACAACGACGAAGGCTTAAACCAGCTCATGTATTTATACTAGCACTATCAAGCTGGTTAAATCCCCCTCGGATCCGTCCTTGATAAACCCCTTATGCATAAGCTATACTCCAGAGCAGATAGAAAGGACGTAAACTCCATGTCAAAAGTACTTCTAATCGAAGATGATCCTATGATCTATCGGCTCTATCAAAAACTGTTTACCCTCGAAGGATTTGAGATTGAAATTGCCGAAAACGGCAATGTTGGACTTAAGAAGCTTAGTGAGGTTAAGCCAGATATTTTACTAATGGATATAATGATGCCTGAGATGAACGGCTTGGAAATGCTCTCTAAGCTTAAAGGAGATCCCGAGACAAGAGATATACCAGTTGTGGTCCTAACCAATATAGCCGACATGAATGTTACTCAGATGGCCCTTCAAAAGGGAGCCGTTCTTTGTATCATTAAAAGCCAGACCGAACCCGAAGAAGTCATAAATTCCGTTAAAGCAGTATTATCTAGAGCAACACAGCCGGCAGAGAATAATCCGGAAGAACCAATCACTTCTAACGAATAACGGCCGAAATAGTAAATGAATCCTCAATTTTTTCACCAAGAACTTCAAGCCCAGATTACGACTACACTTGGTGAAAATCCGGAAATTCCCGAAGTTATGCGTGAGCTACTGTCTAGAATCAGTAATACCTACGGTCAGTATGACGTAAACAAAAAAGAGCTGGAAGCAAAAGTAAAACTCCGCACTGATCAGCTGATGTCTTCTACATCTAGAGCTTACTCGTTTCTGGATAGTCTAAACATGGGCTTTATCATGTGCGATGTAAGTGCCGAGGTAGTAATTACCAATCAAGCAGTAAAAAAAATCCTAAATCATAAATCAGCGAGTAAAGAAGAAGACAAAGCCAATGATTCAAATACTGAATGGACAATAGATAAAATCGACCAGACCATGAAGCCTTCGATCAACCTTAAGGACATGGTAATTAAAAGTCTTGAGACCGGACAGGTACTCGAATCAAAAGAAACCGATTATGGTGAGCGTGTATTACACGTATTTATAGCACCAATGATTAATCTACAGCCAACCGGCGAAAAGCAGAAACTCGGAGTAGTAATTTTGGTAGAGGATATTACCGAACAAAAAGTACTTGAGCGTTCAAAGGACGAATTTTTATCAATTGCATCACATGAACTGCGTACCCCCTTAACAGCAATAAGGGGAAATGCTTCTTTAATAAAGAAATATTATGGCGACAAACTTCCAAACTCTGACACCGTAGAAATGATAGACGACATACATGAATCAGCCGTGCGCCTTATAGATATTGTTAACGACTTTCTTGATGCATCATCACTAGAGCAGGGGAAAATGCATATGACTCCAGAGGTTTTCTTACCTTCCGAGGTTATTGGGGATGTTGTGCATGATCTAAATGCCTGGGCAGAATCTAAAAATGTTGGACTCTTCATAGACCCAAGTCTTGCAAACACTACAAGTGTAACCGCAGACAAGCACCGTATAAAGCAGGTCTTATATAACTTAATAGGTAATGCTGTGAAGTTTACGAATGAAGGTACGGTAACGTTAGCAGCGACCCAAGACCAGGTAAAAGTAAATATACGAGTAATTGACACTGGAAAGGGTGTACCTGCCGAAAGTCAAAAAATGTTGTTCCGTAAATTCCAACAAGCAGGTGCAAACCTTCTTACAAGAGATAATACCAACGGTACAGGCCTGGGATTGTATATCTCAAAACTAATAATTGAACAAAGTGGCGGAAGAATTAAGCTCGAAAGTTCGGAAGCCGGTAAGGGGAGTACTTTCGTATTTAGCTTGCCCAGGACTGACGCCAACTTAGCAGCCCAAGAACCTACTCAATAAAAACCCATATAAATGCTATTATTGACCTCATGAAAGTCTTAAGGCGGACTCAGTTTGGCAATCCAATACTTAGACTGGTTGCTTCACAGGTACCAGAAACTGAAATCAAGTCGACTTTTGTTCAGGATCTTATCGCCGATATGCGCTATACCCTAGAAAATAAGAAATACGGAGTAGGCCTAGCAGCACCTCAAGTAGGCGTATCTTTAAGACTCGCACTCATTGGAAGTAAGCCAACCCCTTCAAGACCTAAGGCCCTAAAACTAAACATGGTCCTTATTAATCCAAAGATTACCAAGTACCATGGTAAAAAAACAGGCATGTGGGAAGGCTGCATTAGCGGACCGGACATGTACGGACAAGCAATGAGACACAAGAAAATTACGCTAAACTGGACCAACGAAACCGGTACACAAAAAACAAAAACTTTTGAGGGACTTGTGTCCCAAATAATCCAACATGAAATCGATCATTTAGACGGTAAGCTTTTCGTAGATAGAGTAGAAGATTCAAAAACTTACATGACCTTTTCCGAGTACAGAAAAATGATGAAAAAGGAACGAAAAAAACTAAAAAACAAAGATTAACTAATCCCACATCCCGTTCTCTTTAGCTGCTTCTATGGCTTCAAGCCCAACCCTATCCCTAAGTAAGCTAGCGTTTATTAGATTTTGTAACGGTGTTATGTGCGACTAAAGCTGCCACTATACATACCAATGCTAGTGGTATTTCCGCAAATACTGCTGTTACAACCGCAGTCGCATGGTCATCTACGGTAGATGCAGTAGTTACATCAAACCAAGCATCAACAATTAATAGAACTGCACTAACTGGTGCTAAAGTTACTGTCCAAGTAGATTTTCTATATGCTGACACAGCGGTACAAAAAAGAACGAAACTAAGAAAAATGTCGAAACCAGTCCAAGCCAAGTCCCAGCTTCGTACAACCGCTCGATCCGGAAGTGCGTTAAAGATCCAGATAGTCCAAGGAATCAAAAAGACAACCGAAGCCATGACAACTATAAAAAAAGTAATATGCTTTTTGTCTGTTGCATGCATCTTCGCCATTACGAATATACTATAGCTTAAAAAGTTTATCTTTAGCAGCGAAAAATGTAATATTCCACGTACTAGTCTTTACTAATTGGCTGTCTAAGTATTGTTTTTAACTTCTCGGGTTTAGTGCGCCTGGGATCACCAAAATACAGCTCATGATGTCTACCTCTAAGCTTGTAGCCCAAATCTTTTGCGTAGGCGTGCATCCTAAGAATATTAGGCCCCTCCTCGTTGTAAGGTCCTATATGCATCATCTGCACGCACTCTCCCTCGTCAAATTCAACACGTTGGGCTTTAGAATATATATAACTTTGTTTTCTGGCTATACAGTCGCTTACAACTTCAGTAAAATATTGCGGCGTGACAAAATCTGGGACACGGAGCATTGCCCTCCACGCCCAATTATCTGGAGTGCTTAGGTCAAATTCCGTGCCGTCTTTAGTCCACCATAGAGCCTCGATCGGTGCATTGGTAAATTTTTTGTATCCTTTAGGCGGAGTATATTTCTTATCCCAAAACTTTATCGTATAAACCACACCAAATATTACCTGCATAGCTATCTGAAAATCCGTACTGGCATTATCTGAACTATCCGGCGCACCTTCTCCATCGACAGCTACAAAAAGCATATTGGGTACGGTAATAATCTCCGGATCTTTTGGTGCTTTGTAAATTGGATCTTTTCGAAAATCAATAGTTTCCATGTGAAGCCTCCGATTAAGATAGACGAAGCATAGCAATGAAAACTCCATTATTCTGCGAGTATTCTAACAGTAACAAAGTGATCTTAATTTTTACAAAAACCCATCCTTAGATTATTGAGATTCTTCGGGGCGCTTCCCAATTCACTTATTAGTACTATAATCATAAACAGAACGATTAAAGAGGGGGAGTTATGGCTGAAGAAAAGACCAGTGATAAAAAGAGTCACGCAAAACACGCAAAAAGAGCTGTATATGCAAGGGGTCGACACAAGGATGCCGTATATGTACTTGGAATGATCGGAGCCTTTGTTTACTATATTCACTTTCATTCCGGTACTCTTTGGCTGGTTATTCTGGCAGTTCTTAAAGCTATAATTTGGCCGGCTCTGCTTGTCTACCACTTTTTTATATTGCTTCAACTGTAAAAACTTATCGGACTACCTAACAATAGCGGCTACCACAACCACTATTGTTAGTAGAACGCTTGACACTACTTCGCCCACTCGTACTTTTTCATGAAGAATAAAATAACCGGATAAGTAACGAAGCGCAGGTCCAAGCATCGTGAAAAGCATGGTCAATACAACACCAAAAACACTTATTGCGTAAATATTAGCAACAGCCGCAATAGCGTAAATTACCCCTGAGCCAAAGCTATATTGAATTTTCTTTGCACTTATACCTTTCGTACTTTTCATCGGGAAGAAAATAGTAGTAAGTACTAGGATGGCTGCTATACGAAAGAGTGCAATATACGTGGGAGACATATAGTGCAAGGCTTCTTTATAGAGAGAAGGTAAGACGGCATATAAAATCACAGCAATCCATAGATAAAACATGCCTTTATTTTGGCGCTTACGTAATTTACGTCTATGTATACCCCAGCGAACAATGAAAATACTAGCAATAAAAGCTACTAGATATATGGGTTTTTGCTCCCCGGGAAATATAAAATAGCCAACCACGCCTGCTGCTATTGGCTCCAGGTCTACCAATGGTTCCCTAAGTGATATATCGTCTGCCTTTACGCTGAGACAATCAAAAACATTGCCCCCGAAAGAGAAGGCTGCAATAGCGGCTGTTAAGGCAAGAGCATCAAAGCTGTAGCGAGGTAAATGCTGTTTGGTGAAAATAACAAATACTAGAAGCGAAAGTGTCATTGCCAAAAACACCAGGAACATGTACTGGCGGGCAGTAATGCGGTTCCTTCTAAAACTTAATTTGTCTATTGTTTTGCCTGCACTCTCTCCAAATATGGAGATAAACAGGTAGAGTAAACCCATAACGCTTATAGTATCAAATCTACGCACGAAGACCCTAGGAAACGAGAAACGGTATGCTATAAATCTACTGTCATGAATGTTGCTTTGATACTATAAAAGAACAATACGAGGAGTTTTGGAATAGCTATAAGTCACGATACTTTGAACTAATGAAACGTTACCGCGAAGCATACCGTTTAAGCGAAGATTTCTAACAATTAATTTGTAGTAGTTGAACCTGAATTACCCTGAGCTGTTGTCTGTATATTAAACGCAAGTTGTTTTGAACCGCTTGCACAGCTATATGTATAGAAATTATTATTCCAGTACGAAGACCACTGAGTATTACTTCCTTGCTTCGTTGCCGTGCAAGTGTATCCGTTCGAAGAATAATTGGTGCCTTCCTTATTGTTGGCATCTTGTATAACAGCATCAGCTTCAGCGCATGTGGCGCCTCCAGATACGGCCATTTGACCTGTTGTTGCTCCATCGCTAGTACTAGGATTATCACATTGAGTTCCACCTATTGCACTAGGTTGCAGCTTACCACTTGGAGTAAAAGTATTTGCTGGAGTACTTGAGGTGCTAGGGGTGGAAGGTGTATTTGGTGTTGTCTGGACACTACAATCGGATCCGCCAGAGCTGCTATTAGCGTATACATTGCAATTCTGGTTATTAATAACAGGTTTCGTTGAACTAAAAGTAGGTCTGACAAACCCAAGGATCGTGAATACAACAACTAGTCCAATTACTACGTATCGATAGATTTTTGGTATCCATGAAATATGAGCCGGATTCAGCGTCCGCATGAATGTTCCTGCGTAATAAATACCAATAACAATAGAGCTTATAAGACCGGCAATATCACTACTTCTATTACTTTGGTCAATTGCTATGGCCACAACGCTCCAAGCGGCGAAAACCAGCGAACCTATGGCAAAGAGAGCAAATATGACCGCGTAAACAACCATTATTAGCGATGCAGGTCCAGTTTTTCTATCAGGCTCTTTTTTAGAATAGATAAAATCACAGATAAATGAGATTGGAACTAGAACAACAAGCGATGCAATTACGTAGTAATTAAATGTTGCTGTACCGTTACCAGATATAAGACGATCAAAAAATGAACCGGTTAAAAGGGAAAGAGCAAATATAGTATTCCCCCAAAACGTATAGGTTAACCACTGAAAGATTAATTCAACAGTATTATTCGGATGTTGAGCGACTACAGTGTTATTGACAGGGCTAGGAGGGGCTGGAGCAATTGGGGTAATTGGAGCAGGCTGAGGCGGCGGTCCACTAAGTAAGTGATCAGGTGGGACTGTTTCTGAGTCAGGCCACGTGTGGGGTGTTTGTTGATGTTCGCCCTCGTTGGGGTTATCCATATGTTAATCCTAGATAAAACATTGACTAGTGTCAATAAGCATGAGCAATTTTGATGCAGATTACAATTCTTAGGTGATGGCTAACATATAATGTGTGCTATGGATACAGAAGAGAAATTCGATAGAGTAGATGTTAACGATAAGGTCATTGGCACTACTACAAAAAATGAGGCCCATGATAAAGGATATGTCCATAGAATCGTCGCAGTATATGTTTTTAATAAAAACGGTGAGTTATATCTTCAACGAAAGGGCAAACGTCAATTTCTTGATCATAGCATAGGAGGTCACGTATTAGCAGGGGAGTCATACGATGAAGCTGCCAAAAGAGAATCATTTGAGGAGCTTCGTTTAAATCAACAATTTTCCTACATAGGTAAACTGTACTCGGATGAAATACACAGACATCCTAACCATCGTCATATATATTCCATCTATAAAACAGAAGTACCAAACGGTTGGCAACTTGATCCTACTGAAGAAGTTAAGCAACTAGAACTTATGGAAATAGATAAAATTGTTAGTCTTATGGATACAAATCCGGAGTTATTCACTGCCGGTTTTATAAATACCTTTAAGTTGGTCCATCCCCAAAAAAGCGACCGCTAAATTTTAAAACACTAGGTTATAGCAATCCGCGTCTTCGTTGTCTTCGTCTTACACCCATTACTGACATTGGTGTTAATGGTCTTCCTATCATAGTTGATCCTTTCTTTACTTAGGCTTTAACTGGCTCTAATGCTAATTCTTCGATTGCCGCTGATACTTTATCCGAATGTACTCGTCCTTCCGCAATTAATTCTCCACCGGCATCGATAAGTGCTTTCTTCAAGCCCTTTGCCCACAGATGTTCGATAACTAAAACTCCCGCAGAAGTATCGTTATCCATAGAGGCTCCCAACTTATTTACATCTTCCTCGGTTAAAAGAGGCAAGTCACCTGTGAGATCAAAAGCACTCGCAGCCTCTTTTAATTCGTCAGATTGGTCTTCAATCTCGGCTGTTGTAACATTTCCTTCTTCATCCTTGATAACAAAAATAAGATCAACTACCCTTATAGCACCACTCTCAACTGCTTTTGATAGCTCAGAGAGAATACT
>JBIOIO010000004.1:0-73102 GCA_044449925.1 Saccharimonadales bacterium (SeqCode) | reverse complement strand
GCAGAGAACTACTCCGATGTTAACAATGACTTGGTACCGGGTGATCTTGTTATGCTTGCTAACGACGGTACAACAGATGGTGTGGTTCGGGCGTCCGGTCCAGGTCAGGTTATGGGAGTAGTCTCTACTGACCCAGGCATACTCCTCAGTGGCATAGATGAATCAGGTAGCACCAATCTCATAAACCCTAAACCCATTGCCTTATCTGGTCGTATTCCAACTAACGTTACAACTGAAAACGGACCGATCGAACCAGGCGATTACCTAACTGCTTCTCTGACAACGCCCGGCTATGCCATGAAAGCTACTGGTCCAGGGTATGTCATAGGAAGAGCACTGGCAGCCTATACTGATTCAACCCCAGGACAGGTCATGATGCTTGTCGGTGATACCTACTATGCTGGACCTGATCAGAGCTCCATCGTCCAGAACGGCGGCAATGCCATACTATCCGGATTAACCGTTGGTGGCATGGCACTCTTTAGTGACTTAAACACCTCCGGTACTGCCACATTCAACAATTTGGTTGTTACTACTGCTACCGTGCAAACCCTGAATGTTACCGGTACTGCCACCCTAGCAAACCTAGTAGTATCCGGAGATGCCCAGGTTAACGGGAACATTACCCTAAGTGGACACATCATAACTAATGGTGCCCAGCCAACCGCAACGACGCAAGCAGCAGCCGGAACACAAGCAACCGTAACCATCAACGGCACCGACACCACAGGTACCATCACGATTACCACTGGCAGTAACCCAACCCCAGGAGCACTAGCCGACATAGTCTTCAGCAAAGCCTACGGGGCAGTGCCACATGTAGTTATTAGTGCGTCGAATAATAATGCAGCCAACAGTGTATATACTGCAGTGGGTCAATCTCCTGATAAATTCGTGGTTGAAGTGCTAGACGCGCTAGCACCGAACACTACGTACCAGTACGATTATTTTACGGGAATATATAAATATTGACATGTAAACAATAGCATGATATCATAAGCATAATTTCGCTATTAGAAATAGAGGGTTTTCGCTCAACTGAGTCGAAGACCTTTTTATTTCGAAGCGAGAGACTATATAAGTTAAGGAGTAATAAACTATGGCAGGAACTAAAGCAGGCGGTAAAGCAGCCGCTGCAACTAACAAGAGCAAATATGGCCCTGATTTTTACGCAAAAATCGGTGCTAAAGGTGGAAAGCTCGGTAAAACCGGTGGGTTCTACGCTAATCGAGAATTAGCTCGACAAGCCGGTGCTAAAGGCGGACGAATTAGCCGACGTACTAAAAAAGTCGCTTAAGTAGATCCGTTCTAACTATCAAAAAGATCTCTGTTAATAACGGAGATCTTTTTTGTTATAAGGCATGTAGTGGTGCAGGTAGTTGCACGTCTTTATGTCTTCTATAGGCTCTACAAAATCTACTGGCAGTAACCCGCCACGAAGTGTGGCAGTTAAAACAACGATAATGGACAAAATCTCCCTGTTGCATTGACTTAGTAGTGCAGTTTGGACAGATTGATCTTTTGTATAGCCAATCTCTGTACGTATCCAGACAATCCTGTATGTGATTTTCGTCTATTTGTACATCAAACTGAGTGGCAAGTTGTTTAGCTTTTTCCCAAGCCGCCACCTCCAGCCTTATGAGTTCAAAGTCTGTTTTATAAGATTTATGCTTTAGAAGGGCATGGCCCGTCTCGTGAAGTAATGACCAAGCTGCTTCAATACCTTTAGCGTTACTTTTGTAGAATATATCTTCTGATTCGGGAGACCAGTAGAACTGTTTCGACGCAGTAAATTTTAGGTCTGGGTATTCTTTTTTAAGTTCAGTTATGAGTGTATGCATGTGGAAACTTCTGTTTAGCCAAATCGTAACATCCATAAATAACCGCAAATTCAGGGCGTTGAGCTTTTATAAGTTTAGGAACATCGATCAACGGAAGAGCATAGTCGTTAATATATTCTTCTAGGAATTTTCCAAATTGTTCAAAGTGTTCACCTACGCCTCCGCCAAATACTATAACTTCAGGCTGCATTATAGCTATTAGATGGATAATACCTTTTGCCAAGTCTTTTGCGATAGCTTTCCAAGTCTGCTCATCAGTAATATCCGATGCTTTTTTGCCATACCGTTCAACGATGGCTTTACCGCTAGCAAAATCTTCCCAAGAAGTCATTTTGCCTTCATGTTCTAGCATTATTGCATCTCCTCCGGCATCCCCAACATTCTCATCTATAACACCGTTAGTGATTAAGCTGAAACCTATGCCAGTACTTACCGTCATATAGAGTACCTTGCTATATTCATCTTTTATTAACATTGCCTCTGATAAGCCTGCTAGTTTGGCATCATTTTCTATAGCCATAGGGCACTTAAAAGTTTCTTCAAAGTCTTTTACAAATGGGACATTCTTCCAAGGAAGGTTGCTAAACGCTATGCCGATACCATTTGCTCTGTCAGTCTTAGGTCCTGTTACTCCGCCAACGCCGGCACTGTATTCTTGGATTTTTAATTTAGACTTTGCTTCTTTAAGGTCTTTTACAAACTGATCATAATCTCTGGAGGTAGGGAATTTAATCCGTTCCTGGATAACTCCGTGAGCGTCCAAAACAGCAATTATTGTTTTAGTCCCTCCATTGTCCACCGCTACATACATTTCATTAGTTTAGCATAAATTTTTGGGCGCCCTGTTGCTATTTACTAAACAGAGAGTATCAGATATAATTTTAGGTAATCTTACAGTCAGCAAATTAATCTGGTCTATTAAGTGAAAAGCGGAAACTTCTTAGTTATATAGAGCGTTTTTTGCTGCTGAAGAAATACACTATAAAGGAGGCATGGGGACATGTCAGCTAATGCAATAACAATGGATGAACTGCTCGAGAGCAGTCATATAGAGAATCTTTCAACTGGAGAGGTTGTCGAAGGTGAAGTAACAGCCGTTAAAAAGAACGAGGTCTGGGTCGATCTAGGAGCCAGGGGTGTCGGTGTTGTGCTTAGAAGAGAAATAGGTTTTGGCCAGAATCTAGAAAAAGGCCAGAAAATTACAGTAAGTGTGGTCGATCCTGAACTAGATGAGGGATATGCACTACTGAGTATGAAGCGTGCAGTGAAAGATCGTGGTTGGGACGAATTACAAAGGCTTCATGAAGCAAATGAAATCGTAGACATATCACCATACGATGCTAACAGGGGAGGACTACTTGTAGAACTTGAAGGAATAAGAGGGTTCTTGCCCGTTTCTCAACTGGCTGCCGGACACTATCCTAGGGTATCAGGTGCCGATAAAGACGAAATATTACAGAAACTTCATGCACTTACTAATAAGCCACTTCGTGTAAGAGTTCTTGACGTGAGCCGTAAGGATAATAAGCTTATTTTCTCTGAGAAGGAAGCGGTTAAAGATGATCTCCAGGCTCGTTTCAGCGAACTTAAGGTTGGAGATACAGTCGAAGGAATGATAACGGGAGTTATAGACTTCGGGGCCTTTGTAAATGTTGATGGAATCGAAGGTCTTATACATATATCGGAAATATCGTGGGAACGCGTGGATAATCCCAGGAATTACGTAAAAGTTGGTGAAAATGTTAAAGCAAAGATTATCGCCATAGATAAGGACAGACTGAGTCTAAGCCTTAAGCAAATGAGTGAAGATCCGTGGCTTGAGCAGGTAAAAACCTTTAAAACTGGCGACGTGATTGAAGGAAAAGTTACTAGAATAACTCCTTTTGGGGCCTTTGTTCAGCTTTCACCAAGTGTCGAAGCTTTGGTGCACGTTTCTGAAATGAGCGATGACGAGGCTGTTGACCCAGAAAAACTATTCAGACTAAATGAGAAGAAACAGTTTAAAGTCCTAGATATAGACAGCGAAAGTCGAAAAATTGCGTTAAGCCTAAAAGAGGCTAAGACGAAGTCTACAAAGAAGACTGTTGAAAAAGCACCCGAGAAGAAAGCTAAAGAAACCAAAACAGCTAGTAAATAAGATGAATACTTGAAGGCAAGTCCCGTTTAGGGACAGAAAGGACGGCAATCATGGCAGAAAAACTAGAACAAGCTGAACAAAATACCGTAGAAGTTCCTGACATGATAACCGTTGGAACTCTTGCCGAAAAACTATCTATACCAGTGTCTAGGCTCATAGGAGAGCTTATGAAAAATGGTGTGATGGCGACTGTAAATGAGCGAATAGATTTTGACACTGCTCAAATTATTGTTGAGGAACTTGGACTGGATTTACGAATTGTAAAGGCCAGTCTTTCAACCGTAGCCGCACCTATACATGAAAAGCCGGTCGCAAGCAAAACTGCAAAAGTACGCCCACCGGTAGTAGCAGTTATGGGTCATGTTGATCACGGAAAGACAAGCTTGCTAGACGCTATTCGCGGAGCCAACGTTGTTAAAAGTGAAGCGGGAGGTATTACCCAGCACATTTCTGCATACCAGGTCGATCACAATAAGCGAAAAATAACATTCTTGGATACCCCTGGACACGAAGCTTTTGCAGCAATTCGTGAACATGGAGCACAATTAACAGATATAGTACTTATTGTAATTGCTGCAGACGATGGTATTAAGCCCCAGACTGTTGAGGCTATTCGTTTTGCCCGAAAGGCTGGAGTGAAGATCCTAGTTGCAGTGAATAAAATAGACAAACCTGAAGCAAATGTGAATCAAATTAAACAACAGTTGTCTGAAAATGATCTGCTTATTGAAGAGTGGGGTGGAGATGTAGTCCTTCTTCCGGTCTCAGCCAAGACCAAAGAAGGAATACCTGAACTCCTAGACATGATCCTACTTGTAACTGACGTTGAAGATCTTAAAGCGGACTATGACGTACCCGGAAGAGGACTTATTATTGAAGCTCACGTAGAGCAAGGCAGAGGGCCGGTAGCACAAGCATTGATTGAGGCAGGTACAGTTAAGCCTGGAAATTTCGTCGTTGCCGGGACAAGTTACGCCAAGATCAGGAATTTGGAGACTACTGATGGCAAAGCGCTTAAAGAAGCGACTCCATCCATGCCTGTTCTTATTACAGGATTTAAAACATTACCGGAGTTTGGTGAAGAGTTTAATACTGTAAAAAGTGAGAAAGAAGCAAGACAGCTTACAAGCAATCTTGCAGCTGAGAATAATGCAAGCGGCAGCAAAATGAATATTGGGAGCAGTGAGCTAATCAGGTTGATCAACAGAGATAACAAACTTCAAGAGCTTAATATTATTATTAAAGCCGATGTGCAAGGCTCACTGACGTCGGTGAATGATAGTCTTAAGGCATTAGATACAGATGAAGTTTCAGTCAGAGTCGTTGGTTCGGGTGTTGGGCCAGTAAGTGAGAACGATCTGCACTTAGCTCATTCCAGTCATGCGATTGTCTATGGATTCAACGTGGATCTTCCGAGCAGCGGCAGACAGCAGGCCGGTAGGGATAAAGTAAGCGTTCGGCTCTTCAAGGTAATATATGAATTAATTGATGATGTTAAACAAGAGCTTTCTAAGCTTCTTAGTCCTGAAATTGTAGAGACTGAAACCGGTAAATTAATTGTAAAAGGCGTGTTTAAAACTACTAAGACCGAGATAATTTGCGGCGGCGAAGTAACTAAAGGCAAGTTAACTGCACCAGCGCTAGTTCGTATTTTAAGAGGGGATAAAAAACTTGCTGAGGCACAATTAACCGGCCTAAAACGAGGACCGAATCCGGCGAAGGAGATATTTGAAGGGGAGTTGTGCGGCTTGAGCCTTGAAACTACTAAAAAAGTCGAACTTGTCGAGGGCGATGTACTAGAAATGTTTACTAGAGAAGCTGTCCAGCGAAAACTGTAAGATGGTACAATAAATCTATGTTAAAGATCGACAATACATTATTACAGGAGGTAGGGCTAGGATCCTTACCTGACTCCGAGAAAAATAGCTTCTTAAAGCACATTTATGAGACCTTGGAGATGCGAGTTGGCGTTCGGCTTGCAGACCAAATGAGTAATCAACAGCTGGATGAATTTGAACAGTATTTTGAAGCCAAAGATGACGCAGGTGCTTTTAAATGGCTTGAGACTAATTTTCCAAACTATAAGGAAATAGTTCAGGAAGAATTCGATAAATTGAAAGCTGAAATAACTCAAACTGCCCCTCAGGTTCTCGCTGCAAGCCAAAATGCTGCAGTGCAGCCTGCTCCAGCTCCTACACAACCATTAGGACCAGCTCAAAGCGCCGCGCCTGTACAGCAACAGGACGCAGCACAACCTTTGCCTCAGGATCAGCCTTCAGTTAATCCAGCTTATCCTCCGGAATTGCAACATCCGCAAGAACAGCCTCCAGCCGACACATCTGGATATCAGTAATCAGATCTTATAGCCGTTTAGAAATTCTTTTGATGACATTTCCTTCTTGCCGAGGGGGATAAGCCGATCAATGACTAACGAGTCTTTAGAGCAGTGAACGAGTATTTTGCCATCAGTCTCGATTGAGCCGGGAGTACCTGATTCAGGATCAACATGAGCCTTTGTAATAATAATATCTATCTGCCCGAGACTAGCTCGGCTTCTAGGCCATCCATAGTATGCTCGGACTTCTCGTTCAAGTGTCTCTGCAGGTTTATTCCAGTCAATAATGCCATCTTGCTTGGATAGCTTATGAGAGTAAGTGGCAGGTGACTGGGGTTGTGAGTACGGCATTAGATCTCCGTTGACATACGCGGGCAATGACTCAATAAGTAATGAGTGGCTCAACCCTATTAATTTCTCTGTTAGTTCCGGTGTTGTTATGTCTGGATCTATAGCAAGCTTACGTTGAATTAAAAGGTCACCCTCATCTAATTTTTCAACAATACGCATGACACTGACACCCGTTTCTGCGTCACCTTGAAGAATTGCAAAACTAATTGGGTCCGGACCACGCCACCTGGGCAGCAAGGAAAAATGGCTGTTTATTATTCCAAGAGGAAATCTGTCTATGACGTCCTTGCTTATAATAATTCCATGATCAATTATGACCCCTAGCTCACTATCAAATGAATTGGAGTTAAAAACATCACTGAGTTCTGATCTGTCATTTGCTGTATAGATCTGCAAATTCAGTTCCTCAGCAACCCTAATAACTGGAAAAGCTTCCTTATGGTGAGAAGGCTGAGGTTTAGTAACAACTGCCTCGATATCAAAATCTGAAGCGAGCAGCTTTAGGGATTTGGCTGCTACGGGTCCACTACCAAAGAATACTATTGTTTTTGACATCTTTTTCATAATCTAGAGGCTGTAGCTTTCCGTTATCGTCCAATTTGTAAAAAGCTTCCTTGTTATTTTTTATATGGTCTATAAATACCAATCCATTGCAGTGATCAATTTCGTGCTGGAATATACGAGCTAAAAATCCTTCGGCCTTTACTCTGAATTCTTTTCCCTGGAGATTTAGTGCCTTAACACGGACCTTAGGATATCTGGGAACCTTTCCATATATACTTGGTACGCTTAAACATCCCTCAAAATCTTCAACAATTTCACCCTCAGTTTTGACTATCTCTGGATTTATAAAAACCGTAAACTCATGGTTGTCTTTATCGTTATAGTCGCTTCGGACAACAATAATTTTGTATAGCTTATCAATCTGAACAGCAGCCAGGGCTACACCTACTTCATGGGAGCGACTTAGATCCCAGTCTATGGTAGCGCTTTCCATTTGCTCAACTATTTTTAAAATATCTTCACTAATCACGCCCACGCGCTGAGACTTAAGGCGCAAATGTGGATTGGGTAGTTTAATTATGTCTTCTTTGGTCATAATGCAATGGTTAGTATACCTTATGAGCCCCTACTCAGCGAGTGTTTACAGAAGATCCATAGGATCGATATCGTAAGAAATATTTGCTGGAAGCAGTCTAATAATTTTAAGCAGCTCATCCCTTTGCTTAGCTTTTATTACCAGCTGCCACTGATATTTATTCTGGAAACGCTCATGAAAGGATGGTGTAGGACCCTCGATTCGAGCTTTAACGGAAGTCCCTTCAATCAGTTCTTTAATGTGCTCGGCTGTTTTTTCTACTGATTTAATAGATGATCTGCGAACAGTAATCTTTAGCAGATAACAGAAAGGAGGAAACATAAATTGCTTTCGCTCATTCAGCTCTCTGTCATAGAATCTCTTGTAGTTTCCCTCTATGGCATCAACTAAAACCGGATGATCTGGGTTATACGTTTGTATTATAGCTTGACCAAGAACGTGACCTCTTCCTATCCTGCCCAGTACCTGTCCAATAAGTTGAAAGGTACGCTCTTCAGCAGAAAAATCCGGTAAGTAGAGACTGGTATCGGCCAGAACTATTCCTAAAGTACTTAGTTTTGGTAGATCAAGGCCTTTAGCTAAGAGTTGTGTGCCAACTATTATATCTACATTTCCATCTTTAACTTCGGAATATTGCTGTTCAAATCTCTCAGCTTTGAGATTATCTGTATCAAAACGGGCTATCTTAGCGTGTGGAAACAGTTTTTGAACTTCCTCTACGATAGCTTTGGTACCCGCAGCTTTGTATATAATCCGTGGATGTTTACAGACCGGGCAGTTGCTTGGAACCGGTTCTTGGTGGTTGCAGCTATGACACCTCAGAAGGTGAGAGTCACCGTGATAGGTAAGTGGTATATCACAATGAGGACAAAGGGCCTGCCAACCGCAGTTATCGCAAAGAACTATTCGGGCAGTACCTCGTCGATTAAGGTAAAGAAGGGTCTGTTCTTTTTTAGATAATGCATGCTTGATGGCCGCGATGAGGGCTTTACTTAAATACGGTGATTTATCGAATAAGGCGTGATCTTTCTTGTCTATTACGTCAATCTTTATGTTTGCTTCAAGTTCTTTTTGAGCGAGTTTGTAAAGACGCAGAACGGTTTTGTTTTTATGCTCAGCCAAGTAATAATCTGTTATTGACGGGGTTGCCGAACCAAGTATTAAGCTAGAGTGAGTAGCACCTGCTATGTATGATGCAACTCGGCCAGTTTGATACTGAGGGGCCTGCTCTTGTTTGTAGGCATTTTCATGGGATTCATCCATAACTATTAGACCAAGATTGTTCACAGGGCTAAAGAGAATAGAGCGTGGACCAATTACAATTACAGGCTGAGTAGATTGAAGGCATCTTAGCCAGGCTCTTTGCCGTTCAGATGGAGTCTGCTGTGAATGCATAACTACGACCCTATCCCCGAAAACGGCTTTAAAGGTATCGGATAATTGCGTAACAAGACTAATTTCAGGCGTCATAATAATTGCTGATTTACCCGAAAGAATTGCCTCTATGGTTTTTTCAATATAAACACGAGTTTTACCAGAGCCGGTGGAACCGTGAAGGATAAATGTGTCTCTTCGATCCATCTGATCCAATACCTGTTGCTGTTCACTAGTAAGCGGAGGTAAATTGTCCAAATTTAATTTTTTGTATTCATGCTTTTTTAAATCCTGCATAACTTTATCCGATAATTCAGCCGGAACAAGTTGTTGCGTAAGTATGCCAATGGGCGCAGGGTAGTATTCCATTAGCCAAGTGGCTGTCTGTATTAGGTGCTTTGGAATTGGATTTAGTTTATATATATATTCAATTCCTTTTGTCTTAAATCTAGGCTTTGTAGTTAACCCAAATATGACACCCGGAACCAGTCGCTTTTGGAGCTCTACTTTGACTATAGAACCGACGCTCAATTTATCAGTACTACTATAAGTCAAAGCACTATCGCCGTGGTAACGATTGCTACGAACCCAAACAAAGTAATAGTACATAGGTATTAGTATAGGTCAATTTAGTCCTTCAAGTATACCGTTACCGCTAAGCTTAACGGGGATAAATAATTATTAATTTATTTCAATACATAAAACCGGAAAATTGGTATTGCCAAACACTAGGCTCAAGACTATACTTGAATTAACGTTGTTTGGATAACAATAAGAGGAGTACATAAAATTATGTTAGACGTTTTCATCACATCTCGCGTTCGACGTAAAATTATTGTTATTTATGCAAAATATCCTGATTTCAAGACACACGTTCGAGGACTTGCTAAACTCATCAAAGAGGACGCGGGAAATATTCAGAGAGAACTTAAAAGACTTGAAAAAGTTGGATTCTTAGTAAGCGAACGCCAGGGAAATACAAAGGTATATTCTACGAATAAACAGTTTCCTATCTTCCGTGAGCTGCAAAGTATCGTGCTAAAATCACAACGATCAACCCAACAGAAGAGAGTAACAGGCTAGTAGGCTTGCAACCTAACCCCTGTTGTAGTACAATAACCAGCTGATGATACAAGTAACGAGAAAAGATTCAAAAGAATCAACGGAGAACTTACTACGCCGATTTAACCGTAAGGTGCAACAATCTGGCACTATGGCTACTGTTAAGCAAAACCAGTATTTTCTTAAGCCTATAAGCAAGCGTGAGCGACGTCGAAAGGCTATAGTTCGACAAGAACGCAAAACTGTTAAGTTGAAAAAGATCAAACTAGGACTTCGATAATATTACAATGCTTGAAGAAAAGATCGAGCAGGACATTAAGACCGCCCTGCTAGCAGGTGATGCCAAGAAAGTAAGCGCCTTGCGGCAAGTTAAAAGTGTCTTATTAAATCTTAAGGTTGCTACAGGAAAAAGAGAATCAGGTCTTGGAGATGACGAGGTAATTACGGTCCTGGCTAAAGAGGCAAAAAAGCGACAAGAAAGTGCTGATTTATACGTACAGGGTGGAAACAAAGAAATGGCCGATAAAGAACTCGAAGAAAAAGCTTTAATTGAATCATATTTGCCTGCTCAACTATCCGAAGAAGAGATAGTTGCACTAATAGATAAAGCTATTGAAGAAACAGGGGCAAATGGTATTCAGGCTATGGGCCAAGTAATAGGTAAAGTTCGGCAAGCTGCTGGTCCCGCAGCAGACGGGGCTATGATAGCTCGGGTAGTTAAGGAAAAGCTTTCAAAATGATATTACTTATGGGGATTGCAGGTTCTGGCAAGGGAACACAAGGAAAAATGCTTGCTGACCGGTATGGTTTTCATCTTATATCCATGGGCGATATTGTCCGGATGTATGTTACTGGTGATCAGAGAAAACGAATGCTAAATGGAGAACTGCTGGACGACACAGAAGTTATATCTATAGTAGATAAGGTTCTCTCATCAATCGATGATAGTAAATCTATTATTCTAGACGGTTTTCCTCGAACCATACCTCAGGCGGAATGGTTAATAGAACAGCAGAAAAGCGGAAGATTCAGTGTTGATATAGCACTTCACTTACGGGCATCTAGTGATGCGGTTCGAAAACGTCTAATAGATCGGGCACGAATTGATGATACAAACGACGCCATAGATGCAAGATTTAAAGAATACGAAACCTCAACGACACCATTACTGGCCTGGCTTGAGAATAATAGGGTAAAAGTCTTAAATATTGACGCAGAACGCAGTGTTGAAGAAGTTAATGCAGAAATGGTCAAGAGTCTTCAATTAGCCCAAATAACAACGAGCGACTAATGATTACGCGCGTAAAAACGGCGCAGGAGATCAGGTCCATGCGGGAGAGCGGCAGGATGCTGGCGACCGTCCTCGAAATTCTTAAAAATACTCTTGAGGTTGGAATGACAACCAAAGATTTAGCGGATATTGCTAAGAGCGAACTTAATAAGCTTGGAGGAGAAGCTGCATTTTTAGGCTATCAAGGATTTCCTGACGTTATTTGTATATCTATAAATGACGAGGTTGTTCACGGTATACCAAAGTCTTCAAAGATAGTTGCTGAAGGTGACATTGTCGGACTGGATTTTGGTGTCAAATATCAGGGTATGATAACTGATGCAGCAATAAGTGTTATAGCCGGAAGACCAAAACAGAATGGCCATATTCGTCTTGTGAAAGATACGGAAGCAGCATTATACGCTGGCATTGAAGCGGTGCATGACAAAGTACGTACAGGAGACATTGGTTTTGCCGTGGAAGATTCTCTGAAGCATAGACAATATGGAATAGTAAAAGATTTGGTAGGTCACGGAGTTGGTCATGATGTACACGAAGATCCAAACATACCAAATTATGGTAGGAAAAACACTGGACCTTGGCTTGATGCGAATATGACGATAGCAATTGAGCCTATGGTGACACTGGGAACCGATAAGGTATATATTGCCAATGATGGCTGGACAGTGCTGACTGCTGACGGATCTTATTCGGCCCATTTTGAGCACTCTGTGTTAATTACTGAAACAGGGGCAGAAATACTAACAACAGCTTAGCTCGATTTGCCTATCGGGAAACAATAGCGCTATACTGTTGCACAGATGAAACCTGAACAATTTGTTGGTCTAGATATCGGTACGAGCATGGTTCGTTGTGTTGTGGGGAGCTTTGATCCAAACGGTAGCAGTGCTCCTTCTATAATAGGCCATGGACAGGCTCCAAATCAGGGAATGAGGCGCGGTGCGGTTGTTCACGTAGACGATGTAACCCAATCAATTGTCCAAGCTGTTACAGAAGCTGAGCGTATTTCAGGGATGTCTATTAAGCATGCAACGGTGAATGTTAACGGCTCACATATAAGTGGACTAAATTCAGAGGGTGTAATTGCTATAAGTGCTCCAAATCGTGAGATAACCGCTGAAGATAGGTTGCGTGTTGAGGAGGCTGCAACTATTGTGAGCATACCTCCTAACAGGGAAATCGTGCAGTTCTTCGCCAAGAGTTATAGTCTTGATGGTCAGAGAAATATTAAGGATCCTGTTGGAATGCACGGGGTGCGTCTTGAGGTTGATGCGCACATTGTAACTGCAGCTACTCCGAACCTTCGTAATCTGGATATGGCGTTAGAAAAAGCTCAAATCCAAGCAACACACCATACGGTTTCTGGATTAGCGGCTGCCGAAGCTGTACTGACCAGACAGCAGAAAGAGGCGGGGACGGCCTTAATCGATATAGGTGCTGGTACGACAAATATTATCGTTTTTGAAGACGGTGAAGTGCAGTATGTGGCTGTAATTCCTATGGGAGGACAGCACATTACCAATGACCTAGCCATCGGTCTTAAAACAGATTTAGATATAGCTGAAGAAGTTAAGATTCATCATGCCTCTGTAAAGCCGGATGTTCGAAAAAGCGACGTGACTGTAAAAATAAATGGTAAGTCAGTAACTTTTGCCTTTGAAGAGATTCATCTGATTGTTGAAGCACGCGTTGAGGAGTTACTTGAGTACGTTGATAAGGAATTACAGAAAATAAAACGGTCTCGAAAACTACCCGGCGGAATAGTCATTACAGGCGGCACAGCTAAATTACCTGGAATTGAAGAATTAGCGAAGCAAAAATTACAACTACCCGCACGTACCGGGAAACTTCAAAACATAGGCGGTTTAGCAGATACAGTTGCCGATCCTAGCTATATAACTGTTGTAGGACTTATGTTATTGGATATGCTTTTATTACCATCGCTTCCTCCGAATTCGAGCACACGCACAGGTCAAAAAGCTAGCGCTTTGCTTGGTAGTGTATTTTCTCGATTTAGAAAATAGTATAAAAAGCTGAGATATTAGTACGAACCATCTGTAAATATTCAATCGAACACAAAAATTTATATTTTCTCGTAGTTTTAATAACATCATATTAGTCTATGTGCACATTAATGTACATATAGGATTTTGTACGTAGATACCCAAAAAATGCCTGTATAAATTCATTGAACTTTACAGATTGCTCGCGTATACTATGCTGCATAACAACTTATATGTTCTTAAGGGGAAGATTATGCCAGAGGTCGTTGAGCCAGCTATCGAGACATTTGCTCAGATAAAAGTAATTGGAGTTGGTGGTGCGGGTGGCGCAGCAATCAATCGTATGGTTGAGGCGGGAATTGAAAATGTACAGTTCATCGCAATTAACACCGATGCACAAGCACTTCATCATTCAAAAGCGAGCGTAAAAATTCATATAGGTAAAGATGTAACTAAAGGCTTGGGTGCTGGAGCCGATCCGGCTATGGGTGAGCTTGCTGCGACTGAATCGAAGGAAGAGATAAAACAGGCCATAGAGGGCGCAGATATGGTCTTTGTGACTATTGGCGCCGGAGGTGGAACAGGTAGTGGCGCAGGTCATGTAGTGGCTGAAATTGCTCAAGGACTCGATATTTTGGTGGTTGGTTTTGCAACTAAACCTTTTGCGTTTGAAGGAGAAAAGCGACGTAAAAATGCAGACATTGCGATAGATAAACTTCGTAAGTCAGTCGATACTCTAATTATTATTCCAAATGATCGTCTATTACAGACAATTGATCGAGACACGCCTTTAATGGAGGCATTTAAGGTAGCGGACGACGTACTCAGACAAGGAGTTCAAGGAATCTCAGATCTGATTACCGTACATGGTCTAATTAACCTCGACTTTGCTGACGTAAAGACAGTAATGACAAAGGCCGGATCAGCACTAATGGGTATTGGTCGAGCAAGTGGAGACAACAGGGCTGTAGAAGCTGCAAAACAGGCTATTGAATCACCTTTGCTTGAAGTCTCTATTGACGGCGCCAGAGGCATTCTATTCAACGTCATTGGTGGGAATGATCTGTCTATGCACGAAATTAACACGGCAGCTGAAACAATTACGAGTGCAGCAGACCCAGACGCTAATATAATCTTTGGTGCTACTATCAATCCTGATCTAGAGGGAGAAGTCATAATAACTGTAGTAGCTACTGGTTTTGATGCATCATACTATGCAAAAAGAGACCCAGAAACTACAGGCAAGCTGCTCTTAAATAGAAGTAAGAGTGATTTAGGTGCTACTTCTACTTCTAAGCAGGACGATAAGGCGCTTTCAGAAATAGATATGAATCTGGGCGATGACGAAGGACCAGGGGAGCATGACTTTAATAGTGATTCGCCTATGCCCAATATCTGGTCCATACACGAAGATGACGAGGATTCAGAACACAAGGACAAAGATGATAATGACTCTAAAAAGGATCATGAAGAGCAGGACAAGGATGACGATGATACAAGCTCCGAAAATATAGTGAGCGGCAACTTGGAAGAAGAGCTTGAAAAGCCATCATTTTTAAGAAGATTGGGACGTCGACGTAAAGATGATGACAATAAAGACAACGAATCTTAGACAGCTTTCATCTTAATTTCTATTAGATTTATCTAGAATCCTGTACTAAATAATACAGCGTTAATATACTTGCAAAACGCTACAGCTGGGGCTATATTAAGAGCACACAGCACTATATGTGGAAAAATAACAAACACATATAAGAAAATGCTGAGCACATTTAACGAAAAAGGGAATGTAAATTTATATCGATAATTCATTATTAATATAAATTTGCTATCATCCCTTCCATAAGGAGGCGGCATGAAATGCACACAATGCCAAAGTGACGACATCAAGGTGATTGAGTCACGGGATGTTGCAGAGGGTCAAGCCATTCGTCGCCGCCGCATGTGTAATCGATGTGGTCATCGGTTTACGACATATGAAAGATTAGAACGCCCGCAGCTCATTGTTATAAAGAATGATGGAACGCGTGAACTATTCAATCGTACAAAGCTGCTCGCAGGACTATATAGGGCATGTGAGAAGACTGTAGTGACAAGTCTTGAGCTAGAGAAAGTCGTAGACTCTATTGAACAAGAGCTATATGCATGTGGTGAGCAAGAGGTAGATTCTAAGAAAATCGGCGAATTGGTAATGGATCAGCTAGCACGTCTAAATGAAGTAGCATATGTACGCTTTGCTAGTGTCTACAGACGCTTTAAGGATATAGCGGGTTTTGAACAAGAACTCTCCTTAGTGAAGCAAGGTAAGCATATTGTTACAGAAGTCAAAGCATAATGGATTTTGACAGCTCTCTTCGGTTTCATTACTTTTTGAAGCTAGGGGATCGTAGAGAGCTCAGGGATAAGTATCTGAGTTGAGAGACGGATACTAAGATCCCGCAAAGAACTCTAAACAAACATTAACAAAACTAACAATAGTGGAATCTACCTACAGTAGAATGTGGTAGTAAGAAAGAGGGAAACACTATGGCACAAACAACTAGCCTGGGGATGGCTCGGCTTTTTACCCCCGCAAAAAGTAAAGCATACGATCAGTTAAAGTGGTCGAAGCGAGATTCAATTATTAAAAATCCTATGACCGATACTCCTGTATTTGAACAAAAGGGAGTGGAGTTTCCGGAGGGATGGTCACTTAATGCAATAAATATTGTTGCACAAAAGTATTTTACTGGCACACCAGGGACAAAAAACCGTGAGGCCTCTCTCAAAACACTTATTGATCGCGTCGTCGATACGATAACACGTCATGGTCAACAGGAAGGGTACTTTAGCAGCGATGTAGAAACAGAGGATTTTCGTGAAGAGCTAAAATATATTTTGGCCACACAAAGGGCTGCATTTAACAGTCCGGTTTGGTTTAATATAGGGGCAAAAGAACGAGCGCAGCAAGCAAGCGCATGTTTCATTCTCGGAATTCAAGACACAATGCCATCGATTCTTAATTGGTATGTCGAAGAGGGCATGATTTTTAAGGGTGGTAGTGGTAGTGGTATTAACATTAGTCCTATTCGCTCAAGCCTGGAGCGACTTGGCAAGAGCGCTGGTACCGCCAGTGGGCCGTTAAGCTTTATGCGTGGTGCTGATGCCAGTGCCGGCGCAATTAAGAGTGGCGGTAAGACAAGACGAGCAGCAAAAATGGTTATTTTAAACGTTGATCACCCCGATGTTGAAGAGTTCATTTGGAGTAAGGCAATTGAGGAACGAAAAGCTCGTGATCTACAGACACTTGGCTGGGATATGAGTCTTGATGGTAAAGATTCATTTAGCGTTCAATACCAGAACGCTAATATATCGGTCAGAGTAACAGACGAATTTATGCAAGCCGTAGAAGACGACGCAGACTGGCAGTTAAGGGCGGTTACGGACGGAAAAGTGGTAAAAACCGTTAAAGCTCGAAAGCTGTTTAGGCAATTTGCTGATGCTGCTTGGGAATGTGCAGATCCAGGAATGCAGTTTGATACAACCATTAACAGATGGCACACAACACCAAATGCTGGGCGCATAAATGGCTCCAACCCTTGTAGTGAATATATGCACCTAGATAACTCAGCATGTAATCTTGCAAGTCTTAACCTTCTGAAGTTTCTAAAAGAAGATAACACCTTTGATATAAAGGCTTTCATACACACGACCGAGCTAATATTTACTGCCCAAGAAATTCTTGTAGGTTACAGTGAGTATCCAACGGAGAGCATAGGCAAGAATGCCAAGGCATATCGAGAGCTTGGTATTGGGTATGCAAATATAGGTGCTCTACTCATGGCTCTTGGTTTGCCATATGATTCAGATGAGGGACGAGCCATAGCTGCTGCTATCACTGCGCTTCTAACGGGCCAGTCGTACGCAACCAGCGCCAAAATAGCGAATAGAGTAGGTCCATTTGCAGGTTTCTCAAAAGATCGTGAAGGAATGCTTAATGTATTACGCATGCATAGAAGCGAAGTTTCGAAGATAGACGCCAGTCTTGTACCTGAAGAGTTGTTAAGCGCTGCAGCAAATGCTTGGGATGAAGCAGTAGAACTAGGGGAGTTATACGGGGTTAGAAACTCTCAAGCAAGCGTACTTGCTCCAACTGGTACGATCGGTCTCATGATGGACTGTGACACTACTGGTATTGAGCCTGATCTTGGACTTGTCAAAGTAAAGAAATTGGTCGGTGGTGGAACAATGCAGATTGTAAACCAAACCGTACCAAGGGCTCTTAAGATTTTGGGCTACACTCAGAAGCAGATCGATGCAATTGTAAATTACATTGACGAGGAAAAGAGTATTCTAGGTGCTCCGGATCTGAAGAAAGAACACGAGGCAGTCTTTGCTTGTTCAATGGGCGATAACTCAATTCACTATCTAGGACATGTAAAAATGATGGCCGCAGTTCAGCCATTTATTAGCGGTGCAATTAGTAAAACAGTTAATATGCCAGAAGAGGTAGACGTCGAGGAAATAGAGAAGCTTCATATTGATGCCTGGAAGATGGGAATCAAGGCTATAGCGATTTACCGTGACAACTGTAAGGTAGCACAACCTCTAAGCATGGCTAAAAAAGCCGGGTCTGAAGAAAAAGTTGCAGAGACTACAGCACAAGAAGCACCTGAAGCTTATGTAGTTAGGGGCACAGTTCGTAAACCTCTGCCAAAAGTACGAGCAGCTAAAACGTTTTCTTTTACTGTTTCTGACAGCCATGGATACGTAACGGTAGGTGAGTATGAAGACGGCACTCCAGGTGAAGTGTTCATCAATATAGCGAAAATGGGATCAACACTGGCAGGGCTAATGGACTCATTTGCACGCTCAGTAAGCTACGGGCTGCAATATGGTGTGCCACTCAAGACATATGTAAAAGGTTTAAGTCACATGAGCTTTGCGCCTAACGGTATAACTGATGATCCAGATATTCGAACGGCATCAAGTCTCGTAGATTATATCTTCCGTCGGCTAGCAATGACCTATCTAAGCTTTGATGATCGTCTAGAACTAGGTATGGCAGACATAGAGGACATGCCTGAGGTTCAAACTACGCTACTTGAGAGTGTTGGATCACCTTCAGAAGAGACAAGCAAATTGACCACACCAGAACCGGTAGCTGAAGCACCTGTCGAAAAAGTTCACGTTCACAAACCAGACGACTCCGTTGAGCCTAAGCGTTCAACATCTTCAAGCTCATCTACGGCTCCGCTTTGCTACAACTGTGGAAACCAGACACAGCGCTCAGGAAGCTGCTACGTATGTACGAGTTGCGGTAGTACAACAGGCTGTAGCTAGACAGACAGCTCTTGTGATACACTTCTGCTATGAAAGTGATAGTGCTTTATAGGCCTAACTCAGAATACGGTAGATTGACCGAAGAATTCATTCATGACTATCAGTCTAGGCATAGCAGCAGACTTGAGGTATTAAGCGTAGATACCAGGGACGGGGATGCCACAGCTACGCTATATGATGTAGTACAGTACCCCGCTATATTAATAGTCCAAAATGATGGATATCTGACTAAAGTATGGCAGGGTCCAGTTTTACCCAGGCTTGATGAAGTCGCGTCTTACGCGCAGGGTTAGTTCGTGCTACAATAGCCTGTACAATTTGGGAAATCCGCTAGAGTGGCTATCAACCACGAGGAGTGAGAAGAAAAGCCGAGCTTCGGCCTAGTAGACCTCAACGGGCCAGGCCCGTTATAGCCGAAAATGAGTGCTTATAGAAGAACATCTCTAAAGCAAATCGGATGGTACCTTCGTAGATTAATTTTTACGGATCCGATGAAGTTCTAGAGGTGTTTTTATTTGTAAAGGGAAATTAAGGACCGAGAAATGAATTTCAAGAAGAACAGCCGAAAACCAGCCAGTCAATATGAGAAGGAACTGGTGCAGCATTGGAAGAAAAATAAGACATTCGAGAAATCTGTCGAGTTACGTCCGGAAGATAATGCCTATGTGTTTTACGACGGACCTCCATTTATTACCGGAGTACCGCATCACGGTACCTTACTTACCAGCATAGTTAAAGACGCAGTACCACGATATTGGACTATGAAAGGAAAACGAGTTGAACGAGTTTGGGGATGGGACTGTCACGGGCTACCGGCAGAGGTGTTTACTGAGCAGAAGTTAGGGATTAAGGATCGTAGAGACATTGGTACAAAAGTAAGCCTCGAAGACTATATAAATACTTGCCGTGAGAATATGGTTCAGACTGGCAGTGAGTGGGAAGACACTATTGATCGAATAGGGAGATGGGTGGATTTTAAGGGCGCATATAAGACTATGGACAAGGATTATATGGAGTCAGTTTGGTGGGCTTTTAAGCAGCTTTATGAAAAAGGAAAAATATACGAAGGTGAAAAAGTACTCCTATATTGTTCAAGAGACGCTACCCCTATAAGTAAAGCTGAAGTAGCTATGGATAATTCATATAAGGATGTTACAGATCCTTCAGTATACGTAAAATTTGAGCTGGAAGATGGTTCTGCTTCTCTTCTAGCCTGGACGACAACGCCTTGGACTTTGCCGGCCAATACGGCTACGGCAATAAACTCAAAAGCTGAATACGCTGAAGTTGAACTAGACGGTCAAAATTATATAGTTGCCCATAAGCTGCTTAACAAGGTATTTACAGATGAAAAACACAATGTATTGCCTTATAAAATACTTAGAAAATTTAAAGGTAAAGAATTGGTTGGAAAAAGCTACAAGCCTTTATTCCAGGACAGGGGTGAAAACGCTCATAAAATCTGGGATGCCGACTATGTAACACTTGATGAAGGAACGGGAGTAGTTCATCTAGCACCTGCCTATGGAGAAGAAGATTATGAACTCGCTAAAGCCAAAAAGTTCCCATGCGTCTCCGTCATAGACGAAAATGGATTCTATACTGAAGGTGAGTGGAAAGGACAGCAAGTTTGGGAGTCTAATAAGATAATAGCCAAAACTCTTCATGAGAGAGGTATTGTCTGGAAGATAGACTATTATAGGCACAGCTATCCTCATTGTCACAGATGTGGCACAAGGCTTATGTACAGGGCTCATCCCAGCTGGTTTATGGATATTGAAGGCCAGCGGAAGAAAATGCTAGAAGACAATTCTTCAATTCATTGGTTTCCCGAGCACATAAAACAGGGAAGATTTGCTAAAACGGTCCAGTCTGCACCAGACTGGAACTTAAGTCGCGATCGCTTTTGGGCAACCGCTATTCCCGTCTGGAAAGGCATTGATAAAGACGGAAAAGAACATATTAAGGTAGTAGGAAGTTATGCTGAACTTAAAGATTTATCAGGTGTCGAGCTTGAGGATTACCACAGACCTTGGATAGATGATGTAACCTTCGAGATAGATGGCATAAAGTACAAAAGAATAGACAAAGTAATGGACTGTTGGTTTGAGAGCGGATCGATGCCGTTTGCTCAGTTCCATTATCCATTTGAGAACACCTTAAAATTTGAGCAAAACTTCCCTGGGGATTTTGTTGTCGAGTATATTCCCCAAGTAAGGGCATGGTTTTATTATCTACATGCGGTGAGTGTAGGACTATTTGATCAGCCTGCATTTCAAACCGCTCTCGTACATGGCACCATTGCCGGTAATGATGGCCGCAAAATGAGTAAAAGTTTCGGTAATTATACGGACCCCAATGAGTTAATGGATAAGTATAGTGCCGATGCACTGCGCTTCCTATTCTTAAGCTCGCCATTGCTCGCAGGCGAAGACTTTACAATGCAGGATAAAGAGGTGGCCGATATATCCAGAAAGCTTTCGATGATATGGAATATGTATGACTTTTTCACGCTTTATGCAGATATAGACAACTGGGAGTGGGATGGTAAGAGTGAGGATCCGTGCGAAGATTTGGATAATCCTCTGGATAGGTGGATAGTCTCAAGAGTTCATGAGCTAAACAGTGAAGTAGACACGCATATGCAACGCTATGACCTACCAAACGCCCTAAAGCCGGTACTGCCGTTCATTGATGACGCGAGCAATTGGTACGTGCGTAGAAGCCGGAAAAGATATTGGAAGTCCGGTGATGATAGCGACAAGCAGGATGCATATAAGACACTTCATTATGTATTGGTTCAACTGAGCATGATATTGGCGCCATTTACACCATTCTTAGCAGAAGAACTATACATAAATCTCACCGGCGGCGAATCTGTTCATCTGTTAGACTGGCCCTTAGCGGGGCACATCGACCAGCTTGTTATTAGTAAAATGAGTTTTACCAGACAAGTAATAACAGAGGGACTAGCCCAAAGAGCCAGTGCTGGCATAAAGGTGCGCCAACCACTTCAATCCATATCTGTTATGGATCCAGAACACCACATAGATTCGGAATATGACGAAATAGTGAGGGAAGAGCTTAATGTAAAGAGTATTGAAAGAGTCAAGAAGCTATCATCCAAAGAGGTAGCGCAAGGTGGAGGATCACCTATAGTACAGATTAACCTTACTATTACACCCGAACTAAAGCTTGAAGGAATAATGAGAGAAATTATTCGAAATGTTCAGCAGGCACGCAAATCGGCTGAACTTGAAGTTGATGATCGTATTGACCTTGTTCTAGAGTCGTCACACCCAGATTTCCAAAATGTTCTAGAGTCAAATTCAATGAAGGATACTATTATGCATGAAACTCTAGCTAAATCACTTAATACAGCCGATTTAAAGGGTTTTCAGGCGGAAGTTAAGCTAGATTCCGATGTGATGACTATTAGATTAGCTAAAGCGTCTTAAACGCCTTCATTTTAAATTCAGTATTAACTCAAGTTGTTCCTTAAGCGGTCCTTTACAGGGGCGGCCTTTTTTGGTATGATCTATCGGTAACTTTATTTTCCTAACACCTATATTTGGTAGACAGTAGATGAAAAAAGCAGTAATACAGACCGGTAGTAAGCAGTACATTGTGTCAGAAGGCGAGATCATAGAGGTAGAGCTCTTATCTGATGACTCTAAAAGCCATACTTTTGTACCATTACTCATTATTGATGACTCAAAGGTTGAGATCGGCAAGCCTACGCTAGAAAAAGCAAAGGTGGTTGCTGAAGTCATTGAGCAAGATAAGCAAACAGATAAAGTAACCTCTATCCGCTACAAGTCAAAGAAGCGGGTACGCAAGGTTCGTGGTCATAGGCAACACAAAACTGTTCTTAAGATTTCAAAAATTACTCTTTAGTAAAATCTAAAGACGACTATTTTGTACATTTTTAAGTGAATCATGAACGATACCCCCTAATGTACCGTATAGTTATTCTAAAACTATTGTAGAAAACGACTGTGGAAAAGTTTTTATGTATATTTTAATAGTAGATTTATTAACAACGTAATAAGTTTATATAAATCTATTTATATTGATCATATTATTAGGATAACAGACACAAATTAAAAAATCGTACTAATTAAAACAACGAATTAATTTATATAATTGCATTATTTAACATAAAAAAACGCATAGTATTTTTGTTCAAAAAGCACTTGATGAGCAGGGGGTCTTAAGAGGATACTAGATGTACGGGGTTGGTGTAACAAAGCTGCTGGCCCTTGCCAACAAACAGTTTAAATCAAATAAAAAACGAAACGGGTCTCCAGGCGAAATGCTTAGGAGGCCCTTTAAGTTTCAGTCCATAAGTTTTTTACTTAAATTTAGGCGCTAACTCCATGGAATATTTATTAATAGTAATAAATATCATTTGCATAGATAAATCCTGGAATATATTTAAAAAAAAGTCTCAGAACTTGGACTATTTGCATAAATATAAACAAAATGCTTTACATTTAAACTACTTTAGTAATACAATTCATATGGATCTTTTCAAAGAAAAAAAGCGTAAAAACGTAAAAAGCCAAAATGAATACATTCTTATCCTACCGAAATACAGTTCCGGCGCCTTTTATGGGTCTCTAGCAAAATATTCGAAAAAGATCAGCTTAAAAGTTAACAAAAAAGAAATTCAATGAAATATCGTAAAAAAAAGCAAGATGACAGATTACTTAAAAGACTTTCCCGTACTGAAAGAAAACAGCAGGAACAGCTTAGACAACTGATTCTGAACGATCCTAGCTTTAAAACCATATAGTAACCATCACATAGATGTTATAGCCCCTAAGGAAGCGCGGGGGCTAAAGTAGTTGGTGCTAAAAACTATAGAAATATTTCACTAAAGAGCTAGCCTAATAATACTAGCCTTCAATAAATAACAGATTAGATCTATAGTCAGGGAAGTTAAATGGTATACTTTACTGTAGCGATTGGAAAAGTATATGACAAAAAAGATAATGGCTGTGGTCAATCAAAAAGGAGGAGTTGGTAAAACAACTACTGCGATAAATATTGCCGCTCAGTTGGCCACAGGAAAACAAAGTGTATTGCTCATAGACTTTGACCCGCAGGGAAATGCGAGCAGTGGACTTGGCATACTAAAAGAGCATACAAAGCAAAATATCTATAATGTTATTTGTGACGATGCATTGCTTAGCAGTGTTATACAAAAAACCAACGTCGCACAATTATCTATAATCCCGGCAAACTCAAACTTGGCGGGGGCCGAGGTGGAATTGGTCTCAAAAGCACAAAGAGAGTTTATTTTACGAAAATCACTAAATAACAATGGCTTTGATTACGTAGTCATTGATTGCCCACCTTCGCTTGGGCTTCTAACTATTAACGCTTTGACTGCCGCCGACTCCGTTCTTATACCCGTTCAAGCAGAATATTATGCTCTCGAGGGTTTGTCGCAACTCCTAAACACAATTCAGGCAGTGAGAAACTCAACTAATCCGCAATTAGAGCTTTTGGGTATTGTTCTGACAATGTTTGATAAGCGAAATTCTCTAAGCGAACAAGTTTACTCTGAAATACATAATTATTTTGGTGATAAACTCTTTAAAACTATTATTCCCAGAAATGTTCGGCTGGCCGAAGCACCGAGTTACGGGAAAACCATATTTGAACATGACAGATGGAGCAAAGGAGCTAGGTCATATAAGTCCCTTGCTAAAGAAATTCAAGCAAGATTAAGATGATATCTACTAAACTTTAGTTTTTGTGAATTTCCTGGAGTAGTTTAATAAGTTCCTCTAATTCTTTATCTGACGAGAATGTAATCTCAAGTTTCCCGCCCCTAGCAGTACGTCTTATATGTACAGGAGTATGCAGTTTTTCACTCAAGCGTCTTGTTTCATCAGTTTCCAGAGACGTGCGTGCATGAGCCTCTTGATTTTTTTTCACGCCAGCTTTTACGCTTGTTACAAATCTCTCGGCTTGGCGAACACTCCAATGCTGTTCAATAATTGCATTTAACAGATAGTTTTGCCTCTGTTCGTCACCTTTTAGTGCAAGGATAGCACGAGCGTGTCCTTCGCTTATTTTTTGACTAGACAATGCCTCACGGGCGTTTGTTGGAAGTCCAAGTAATCTGATTATATTGTGCACAGTCGAACTCGCCTTACCGAGTCGCTTTGAAATATCTTCATATGATAGTGAAAATTGCTGGTGCAGCATTTCGATGCTTGCCGCTTGTTCCAACGGAGATAAATCTACACGCTGTACATTTTCGATTAATGCTATTTCGAGTTGTTCTTGTTTCTCAACTGACCGTATTATTGCCGGTACGGTTTTTAATCCTGCTTCTTTAGCAGCTCTCCATCGTCGTTCCCCCGCAATTATGAAGTATGAACCATCTTTTGAGGGTGATACGACAAGAGGCTGAATTATTCCATGTTTTTTGATGGACTCAGACAGCTCTTTTATAGTGGTTGGTTCAAATATAGTTCGAGGTTGATAGGGGTTAGCAACAAGTGATTCAAGAGCTATTTTCTCTACGCGCTCATCCGATTCAAGCAGAATACTTTTATCGAAATCGTCGGAAATAAGAGCTCCAAAGCCCCTTCCCAAACCTCTTTTTGGTGTTTGACTCATAACACTTTCACTATAGCATATGAGGCATATTTATAATTGGTGCAACTTCCTAGAATACTTCGGAGTGATTAACAGGGAAGACGCGCAAGAATAATTTGCCGATTATTTGATTAGAGTCTATAGGTCCAAAAAACCTAGAATCGAGAGAGTCCGGTCTATTATCACCTGATACGTATATTTGGTGAGGTCCTAAAGTAACATCGCAGACATTGCTACATGTGGTTGTTGGTATGTTCTGGCCTGCGTAATATTTAAGTGTTGTGTCGGGGTTAAATCCATTTGGATGTGCTGAATTATAGACGGTGTAATGACCGTCTTTTGCTACTACCCGTTCCCCGGGCAGAGCTATAACCCTTTTAATTAACTGTTTTGTATTTTGCTGGGGGTCAAATTGTTCCAGATTGCTTTCGGTAAAAACCACTATATCTCCACGTTTAGGTATGTACGGATTACCGGTAAGCCTTGCCCAGCTTCGCGGAACCTTCCAAATGATTAACTTATCCCCGTTTTGCAGGGTATTAAGCATGCTTGTACCGTCTACTTGGTAAGATCGAAATACAAAAGAAATAATAAAAAAGGCTACCAAAATCGCCATAAATATTATTCCAAAATAAGACAGCGACTCAAACATACGAGATGAAGGAGTGGCAAGATCTTCTGATGTAACTGGTTCTGGTTCTTTATCAGAGGAGTTATCTTTTACCATATAGACACTAACTATATCATAGTCAGATAGCTCTTTACATATAAGCATGACCAAGTTATAATCTATAATTACAGACGAGATGGATCGGTCAAAATTAAAACGGCCTGTCACAAAAATACAGCGCCAAACAACACAAAAACCCTTTGGAAATACCCTATCTGTGCCGAAGGTAGTTGAAGGGCGTCCTATTGACCTTGGATATAGCGCACGATCCCAGCCATCTTTTAGAAGACAGTCTATTTATGGATCTCAAGTGCCACCTTCTAAGGTGATACAGCAGAGAATTCAACCAGATCCTATTAACGAAGCAACTCCAATCCAACAACCGACTCAGGTCGAGCAAACCCAGATTGAAGAGCCTACAGTAACAAAACTCGCTCAGCACATACCAATGGACATGACGCTTCCTGGTGAAGAGAGCCTGTTCCACAACGCTATTAAATTGAAACAAACACGCTGGCAGCGCACAAGATTAGTGGCCGTAAAAGGTATAGCTGTATTGCTTGTAATAATTATCTCTTTCGGAGGATTATTCTTCTCGCAAGCATACATGAAATTAAACAAAGTATTTAAGGGATCAAATACTGTAGCTGCGCTACGTTCTGACGTTAGCCCTTCATTATTGAAGGGCGAGGGAAGTGGCCGAGTAAATATATTGCTTATGGGTAGGGGTGGTGGAAACCATGATGGACCAGATTTAACCGATTCAATGATGGTAGCAAGCATTGACCCTGTAAATTACAAGGCAACGTTAATTAGCATCCCTAGAGATCTTTGGGTAAACGTTCCAAATGCTGGTGTAATGAAGATAAACTCGGCTTGGGAAAAGGGCGAATTTAACTATCTAGGTAAAGTTGCTCCTGGCAGCACTGATCCAAAAGCTATATCTTCTGGCTTTAATCTTGCCGATCAAACAGTGGACCAGGTTTTGGGAATCAATATAGATTACAACGTCCTTGTAGATTTTCAGGCATTTCAACAGGCAGTCGATAATGTAGGTGGAATAACAGTAAATGTACCAACGCCCCTCATAGATCCAACATTTGACTGGGTAAACAATGGAAATCCTGTGCTCGCACAAGCCGGAATCCAGAATTTTAACGGTACTCAAGCACTTAACTATGTTCGTTCAAGAGAGACCACTAGCGACTTCGCACGTGCCGATAGACAACGTGCGGTTCTCGTTGCTTTAAAGACTAAAATTGAAAGTCTTGGCACACTCAGTAATCCATTAAAAATCGATAATTTGATAAATACATTTGGTAATAATGTTGCCACAGATCTGTCTTTATCAAACGTAAGCAGACTCTACAGCATAGAAAAGAAGATTAGTGCTGGTAATGTTTCGTCTGTCGGATTGGATGCGGCTCCGAACCAGTATGTTACTACAGGAAATATGGCTGGCCAATCCATCGTTCTACCAAAGGCTGGACTATTCAACTACAATGACATTCAACAGTATGTCCGAGGTCTTTTAAAGGATCCATATCTAATAAAAGAGAATGCTAAGGTAGAAGTATTAAATGGAACTTTGACACCTGGCTTAGCTACAAATGTTTCGAATCAGCTTAAGAGCTATGGCTACAACGTTATATTTACGGGCAATACACCCAATAGTGGCTGGACACAGACCACGGTCGTTAATCTAACTCATGGAAAAGATAAATATACACAACATTATTTGGAGCTTAGGTACGGCGTGCAAGCTGTAAATAGTTTAAGTGATAATTCGATACCAACAAATGGTGCAGATTTTGTTATCATTATTGGTAGCGATGAGGCCAATATTACGCAAAATAAAACCTACTAGTGGTTTTGCTTACTTCCTGCATTTAGGATTAGTTTTAATCCTACCGATAGCCATGTTCATATTGGTTAGGCTTAACTTTGTTCAGCTGGCACTCAGCATAGTTGTGTTAAGTAAGTGGCGTATGTTTGCAGTAAGACCTCGATTTTGGGCATCTAACGTCCGCGCTAACGCGGTTGATCTGATGGTGGGCTTATCAATAGTTGTCTTTATGTCCTATAGCAGCTCTTGGTCTATACAGTTTATGTGGGCACTGTTATATGTTGTCTGGCTGCTTTTCATTAAACCCGCAAGCGGAATGCTAATGATATCGGCCCAAGCGTTTATAGGACAATTGGCTGCTCTGATGGCTCTATATTTAATATGGGCAGGTGGGCCTATATACGGACTAACCCTAGTGACAGGTCTTATCTGTTTCCTTGGAGCTAGACACTTCTTAGATACATTTGATGAGCCCTATGCACGAATGCTTGCATATATATGGGGATATTTTGGTGCCGCTTTAGCATGGCTACTCAGTCACTGGCTTGTCTATTATGGTTCAGGTTCCATTGCCCAGATTACCCTATTATTGTCCACACTAGGATATGGTATGGGAGTACTATATTATCTCGATCATCACGATCGTCTCTCCAAGGGAATGAGAAGGTGGTTTACATTTTTAATGGTGGCTATAGTGGCGATAATTGTTATAACTGCTAGTTGGTGGAAGAACGGTGCAGTATAAAAGTAAAAGGGGGGTGTATTTGTGAGCGAAGAGAACTTATCTAAATCTGAAACTTCCGACAAGTCCAAGAAGGAAGTTTATCGTGTAGCCAGCTCACGGAATCCAAGTAAGCGTACCATTAGCTTTACTGTCCCTAGTCTTCCTGATATGTCTAGCGTGAGCGCTATTAAAGAGAGCAAGCACAGGAATAAACTGTTAATGGGTGCGGTGATTATTTTTATTATTCTACTAAGCGGCTTTATAGGTGCATGGTTTAATCAGCATATGAATGATAATTCATCAGTTTCCACTGTAAGCTTAAGCAATCAAAAGAAAATAGTGACTTCTCAAGGTCAGCTTATAAGCCAGATAGCAAAGTCGGTGGGGCCAAGCGTTGTTAGTGTTAACGTGAATATAACGAGCTCATCAGGAAACACTGGCTTCTTTGGATTTAGCCAGCCTACACAGGAGCAGGCAGCGGGTACAGGTATAATCCTATCAACTAGCGGTATTATTATGACAAACAGGCATGTGGTGCCTGACGGTACTACTGCTGTCAGTGTTACGCTTAGCGATGGTACTGAGTTTAAAGATGTGTCTGTTCTAGGCAGGACTAGTGCAAGTGACAGTCTGGATGTAGCATTTTTGAAGATTAATGATCTTAAAGGGTATAAGGTAACTCCAGCAGTACTTGGAAACTCTTCACAGGTACAAGTCGGAGATTCAGTAGTTGCTATAGGTAACGCTCTGGGTCAATATCGAAATACCGTTACTAGTGGCATTATTTCCGGATATGGACGAGCTGTCCAAGCAGGGGATAGTTCGGGCGCATCGTCAACCACAGAAAATCTTTTAGATCTATTTCAAACTGACGCTGCAATTAATGAAGGCAATTCAGGTGGACCATTAGTCAACTTAAATGGCCAAGTTATTGGAATGAATACAGCCACTGCAAGCACTGCACAAAATATTGGTTTTGCCATACCTATAAACGATATAGTTGGACTTGTTAACCAGGTACTAAAGACGGGTAAATTCTCACAGCCATACGTAGGAGTACGCTACATACCACTCACACCAGACGTAGCTAACACTTATGGATTGAGCGAAACATCCGGAGCGTTCATAGCTCCAAGCAGCGACCCAGTAAATACGCCTTCTGTGGTTCCGGGCAGTCCAGCAGCTAATGCCGGACTTCAGGAAAGGGATATAATAACTCAGGTTGACGGAGCGAATATTGACCAGAATCATTCGTTAACCAGCTTGCTTGATAAATATTTACCCGGAGACTCAGTTACCCTTACCATAGTACGGGGAAGTGGTACAAAACATATCGATGTAGTACTCGGTACTCAGCCGACTCAATAAAATCTGTATACAGTCGTGAAAAAATATGCAGGCTTGCTATCATCCTGAGCAATCCATGCAATATTAGTCATATAAATACAAATTTTTGGCTTTAGCGGAGCGGGTTTAACCTAATTGCTAAATTTCAAAATTATACTGACAATTATGTACTCAGTCTCTAGCCTACAATTTACTAATTTAGGAGTGTGTAAGCCTGTACAAAACCGTTACTAATATGTGGAAAATAGCCGGATTTTGACGCTATTTCGGTCATTTTAGGGTGTTGAGAGGGAAATGCCTCAATTAATATTAACAACGGCTTATGAGACATATTTTCAATGTCGTTAAACATTCTACGATATATATTAAGCCCATCAGGACCACCAAAAATTGCCTTCTTTGGCTCCTTTTTGGCTGCTTCATTTATGATGTGATCATCTGGTACATATGGAAGATTGGCAGTGACTATATCTATTTTATTAGGAGCATTTGCTAGAAGATCGCTAATAATGACAGGTATTTTCAATGTAAATAAATCTACATTGATTTTAGCGACCTTGGCTGCATTAACATCTAGTTCAAGCAATATAACGTCAATATTTTGCAGTTCTAGGGCTATTGTTGTACCTATTGCTCCAGAACCGGCCCCTACGTCTACCAAAAAGGGTCTTTTTGGTAAGCGACTACTTATATCTTCTTCGCCCATTAAAGCCTTTAAAAGGTCTATAAATGCCTCGGATTCTGGCCTTGGTTGCATAACAAAATGGTTTACTTTGAACTCCCGACCATAAAACTCCGATTTTCCGCGTATATAAGCAATTGGCACATTTTTGGCACGCTTAGCGAGCACATTATTTAGTTTGGTAGTCTCAGGCGCAGATATTTCATATTCAGGATGAGCTAAAATCCAGGTACGTTCTTTTTTTAAAATATATTCGAGTAATATAAGTGAGTCTAGTCTGGATGTTTGAATACCGGAACTATTTAAGAGGTCAGTTGCGTCACTTAGCCAGTTTTTTATAGTCATAATACGTAGGTAATAACTATTATTATTCCTGTGAGAGTAATTCGTGTTCAGCCGATAGCAGGGCATCAATAAGGTCGTCAATATCTCCATCCAGAGCTGCAGGAATATTGCTCCGGCTGTAACCAATACGATGATCAGTTATACGATCCTGCGGAAAGTTATAAGTTCTAATTTTTTCAGACCTGTCACCTGATCCTATCAATTTGCGACGAGCATCCGAGAGTTCTTGCTGTTCTTCGTCTATCTTAAGCTGTAATAAACGTGCCCTTAGAACACTCATAGCCTTGGCTTTATTTTTTATCTGAGATTTTTCGTCCTGATTGGACACTACCAATCCACTTGGTATATGGGTAATCCTTACAGCCGAATCGGTGGTGTTAACGCTCTGACCACCGTGTCCACCACTTCTATAGACATCAATACGAAGGTCTGCAGGGTTTATCTCTATATCCTCTTCGTCGGCTTCTGGTAATACAGCAACTGTTGCAGTCGATGTATGTACTCGACCCTGACTTTCAGTTATGGGAACCCGCTGTACTCTATGAACACCTGCTTCAAATTTTAAGTATTTATAAGCGTCAACTCCATGAATACTAAAAGTAATTTCCTTGAATCCTCCAACTTCATTAGGTGATTCGCTGATTAATTCAGTAGTAAAGTTATGGTTCTCGGCCCATCGTATATACATTCTGTAGAGTTCACCGGCGAATAAACTTGATTCATCTCCGCCTGCAGCTGCTCGAATCTCCAATATAACGTCTCGGTCATTATTTGGATCTGCGGGCGTAAGAGCTGCAATAAGTTTCTCCTCATTACTAGCCCTCTCAACCTCAAGTTCTTCCAGCTCGGTCTCTGCCATTTCAACCATCTCACTATCCGAACTACTAAGCAGATCCCTAGCAGATTTTAGTGAGTCTTCAATTCTAGCCTTATTGTCGAATAGAGATATAATTTCATCAAGTTCGCTTTTTCGCTTGGCTATCTTAGGGTAGCTTTTACCGCTATATATAGAAGGATCCTGTAATTTAGTATTCAGGTCGTCGAGCTCTTTGCGCAGTATATTTTCTTTATTGTCCATATATAAGTGCCTGCATATTTAAATTGAAACAATATCTAGTTCTACTAACTAGAGTAACACTTAACTAAGCAGTGTTAAGAACCTGCAGCCTTGATATTTTCAGCTTTAGCTTCGGCTTTTTCAATTTTTGCTGTTTGGCGTTTAGCTTGTTTTTGTGCTGCTGATGCTCGTTTTTCCTTTGAGGCTTGTCCAGCAGCTTGCCGAGCTTTGAATTTATCTACGCGTCCTTCAATGTCTAAGATTCTTTCTTCGCCAGTGAAGAAGGGATGTGACGTGCTAGTTATGTGGACTTTAATAAGAGGGTACTCGTTTCCGTCTTCCCACTTAATGACTTCGTCGCTACCTGAAGTAGAGCGCGTCAAAAAACGAGATCCATTATTAAGATCTTCAAATACGACGAGTCGGTAATTGTCCGGGTGCAAGTCCTTTTTCATAATCGTACTATACTATCATATCTGTTAGTATTCGGTCAACTCTCACAAATGATATAGACAAACCATTGATTTTATGGTAATGTTTCATCATGCCTTCGATACATGAATCAGCTCCAAACCCTCGACAATTTGCTGAACAAGTTTTAGCACAGTCTGAGGGTGTATTAGTAGATGCTGTTGCTATCGCTTTTCCAGAATCACCTGATCTAAATCCAATTGATGCCTTTCCAAAACCAAGCGAAGTGCGAGCGGAAAGTCCCGATATACCTGAATTAACAGATGAACGCAAAGCCACACTTGTAGAAAAAGCCAGTGAACTAGGTTTTGGTAGAGCAGAAAATGTAACTCTCAGCGAGCAAGGACTAATTGATTCCATAGTAATTCTAGAGGGCGGTCAGCCTCACAAAATGTTAGCTGAAGCACATATGGTGGTTGATGATCCAGAGGCTAAACCCAAGACTATTATTATTAGTGCTAGCCCACATCGCGAACTAGAAAATCCAGCTGAAATTGCGAGTGCGGAAAGTTTGTTTGGCAAAGCGGGAAAAACAGAATACGATGTGGCTCTCGACGTTGTCCGTGCATTGCCAGGATTCGAAGAATGGCAGCGTCCACAAGTAGTACAGGCATCTTATGATATAAATAATGACTTTGCTGTTTCTAACGAATCGACCGGTCAATTTAAAATTGTTGGTCAAATAGGCTCTACTCCAGTCATACTCATGCAGATTAATCGCAGAGATTTAGAAGGTGGTAAATATGATAGACAACCAAAAACAGCACATGTTATAGGTATTATTGACGCAATTACCAAGGCCAAAGGTGATGGAGATTCACCAATAGTTCATGTAACTAGCGGTGCTTATAGACCATCACGTGCTTTAGGCGTTGCCCTAGCTGGGTTAACCGCTGACCGTTTAATCGGTCTTGCAACTTATGGCAATGACCTACTTAACAAGATTAAAGATGACAATGCTCCTCCTCCAGTCGGTCAATTGCCATCTGAACTTCATGAAATGGCTCGTCAGGCTGAAGATCTAAAACAAGCCCTGGTTGCATAACTTTATCATTTGCGTAAGTCATTCTAATCTGTTAATATAGAACATAGTAATTATTAATCAGGTTGGGATTTAATCCTCCAAAGTAGCACCTTGAGCGGACTACTGCGGCACCCAATCGAAGAGGAAGGATAGGACTATATGCCTACATCAACTGTAGATATTAAGAAGTTATTAGAAGCGGGAGCTCATTTTGGTCATAAGACCGAAAGATGGCACCCCAAAATGGCGCAATACATCCATAGTAAGCGTAACGGTAATCATATTATTGACTTAACTAAAACCGTCCAATGTCTGGATAGGGCGCTAGACTTTATAGAAAAGACCGCCGGCGAAGGCAAACAGATTCTATTAGTTGGTACAAAACGCCAAGCTCAAGACATTGTAAAGGCAACCGCTGAAGCTACAAACATGCCTTATGTTACTGAACGATGGCTTGGAGGTATGCTTACTAACTGGACTACTATTGGTGGAAGGGTAAAACACCTACAAGATCTTGAAAATAGAATGGCTAGCGGTGAACTAGCAAATAAATATAACAAACTTGAGGTACAGCGTTTTCAAGAAGAAATCGATCAGATGAATGTTCTTTACGGCGGAGTTAAAGAGCTGAATAAAAAACCCGGAGCGGTTTTTGTTGTAGACATTCTTCACGACGTAAATGCAGTCAGAGAAGCTAAAAAGCTAGGTGTTCCTATAATCGGAATTGTCGATACGAATGTTGATCCTACTCCGATTACTTACCCAATTCCAGCAAACGATGATGCTATCAAAACAATTCAGCTGATACTAGATTACGTTCAGGCTGCTATTGAAGCAGGTAAGTCATCATCGAAGAAAAAAGCGGTAACGACTAGTGAAACGCTTGAAAAAGTAACGCCAAAGAGTGAAGAAGTTAAAGAGGAGTCTAATTAATATGGCAGTAGATATTGCGGCTGTAAAACGATTAAAAGATTTAACCGGGGTTGGTCTGACGGATGCAAAGCGGGCCCTAGAAGAATCTAAAGGAGATTTTGATAAGGCTCTTGCCGCGATGCGAAAGAAAGGTCTTACAAAAGCCGAAAAGAGGAGCGAACGAGACGCTAGATCAGGAATAATAGGAACATATAATCACGATGGACGTATTGGAGTGCTTGTTGAAGTTAACTGTGAGACTGATTTCGTTGCGCGAAATGAGCTTTTCACAGATCTAGTTAAAGATATAGCTATGCATATAGCCGCGAGTTCTCCGCTATATGTATCTACTGACAAAGTGCCGGAAATTGAGCAAGATCGTATGCGAAAAGAATTCACAGAGAAAACTATTGCAGAAGGCAAGCCTAAAGACATGGTTGATAAAATAGTTGATGGTCAATTGAAGAAATATTTTGCCGAGAGGTGCTTACTTGAACAACCATTTGTAAAAAACCCCGACCAAACAGTTTCGGATTATGTAAAGGAACAAGCTGCCCGACTGGGTGAGAATATAGTTATTCGAAGATTCAGTCGAATGGCTCTCGGAGAAGTCTCTTAAATAGTTAGAGTGTTATAGTAGGGTTATGAATCCGCAGCAGATAATAGATGATACTAAGACAAAACTCAACCAAATTGTTGAGAAGTATCAAGATTCACTAAAAACCCTCCGAACAGGTAGGGCGAGCCCGGCAATGCTGTCCGGAGTAATGGTTGAGGTCTATGGGACAACTATACCTCTCATTCAGGCTGCAAGTGTTTCCGCCCCTGAGGCACAGCTACTGCAAATTTCTCCTTTTGATCCAAATAATATTGAAGCTATATCTTCTTCAATCCGAAATAACCAATCGCTTGGTCTCAATCCGTCTGATGACGGGCGCATAATTCGTGTTCCGGTGCCATCTTTGACTGAAGAAAGAAGAAAAGAACTAGCCAAACAAGTTGGGGCAAAACAAGAAGAATGCATGATTAGCTTACGATCCGTCAGACACGAGGCGCTTAACGCAATTGAAGGCGCTAAAAAAGATAAGCAAATCGGTGAAGACGATGCAAAGCGCTACAATGCACAAGTAGAAGATGCTATGAACGCAGCACGCTTAAAAGTTGAATCGGCAGCAAAAGAAAAAGAAAAAGAAATCCTTACTATTTAATCGTGGGTTATAACGGTGGTACCAATTGGTGCCCAGTTGTATACTCCTACTGCTAAATCGTCAGGAAGGCCTACGCAACCATGCGAACTGTTTATGTTGCCGAAGTAGCTTAGCGGACGCCAGTAGTTGCCGTGTATAGCGTCTCCACCGTAGAAATAATTTATCCAACGAACATGAGGTTGCAAATATGGTGTGCCATCAGGATTAAATCCTCTCATATCCTGCACCGCATATTTAGCATATATATGGAACTCTCCAACAGGTGTAGGTGTATCAGATTTACCAGCACTTATAAGATAAGTCTGTGCGATTTGGCCATTTTCGTAGGTGTACATACGCTTCGTAACCAAATCCACTTCAATCATTTTGCTGAAGTTAGCCGGAGTGAAGGCTTGGGCTGGAACAGTAGTCAGAGGTGCACTGAATTGAGCGCCTTGACCATTTAAAATTGAATTAGCAAATTGTTTCGACTGAGTGGATATTACACTTAAGTCACCAAGTGCGCTTCCGTCGCGACCAGCAACTATGACACCTGATGGTGTTATGCCGTCAGTGTGAGTTACAGTAACGCTATTAATTGGTGCAATCGCAAATTGAGCGGCGAGAGATTTAACGCTTGATTCAATAGCAGAAGTATCAATTTGTATGTAATCTTGGACTGCATTACCGCTCGCAGTAACTTTGAGCCATGATTTAATCTGGGTAGGGCTTACGGATACATTATGAGTTCCGACTTCCAAAGTTATCTGCTGTGAAGTAATGCTTTGAATCTGCGTTTGTAGCTGACTACTGGGTATAGTTATGCTAGGTCCGGAGATAATTTTTGTTAGTTGTTTGCTTTGTTCTATTGGCTTTGTCAAAGCAAGAATACGAGCAGAGTCATATCTGCCGAATAATATTATTCCAGAGGATCCAACCAGCAAAAATAGTAGAGCAAATGTTCCGATAAAGTATCTGTGAAAAAAATCTAAAGAGGTGCCAAGTTTAGTGGCTTTGGAAGGACTTTCATCCTTGCTAGTATGGCTATTAACAAGGGTAACTTCAATTTTCTCTCCCAAAATATTTGGGAGCGCCACCTCTTGTACATGTATTGTTTTCCCATGTGTAGCCACGCTTCTAATCCCTCGGAACACTTTTTTATTTTTCCTCTCTATTTTAGCGCACTTCTCAGCTTAAAATAAGCTTAACCTAGTGTTATTATATAGAGCTCGATATTATCTGTAAAGTAATAATTAGCACATAAGGTTTGGTACAATAGTAACAATGTCGATTTTTCTGTTAGTATTGGGTATTTTATCTATAATCGCCTTAATTGCACTTCATGAACTTGGGCACTTTTGGGTGGCCAGACGAAATGGTGTAGAGGTTGAAGAGTACGGAATATTTTTCCCACCCAGGTTGTATAGCCGCAAGACGAAAAGTGGTTGGATTTTTAGCATTAATACGATTCCTTTGGGAGGGTTTGTTCGCTTAAAAGGTGAACGGGATATTGACACCGAGCCACACTCTTACGGTGCAAGCACGCTCAAGGTCAAGACTAAGATTCTACTGGCGGGTGTTACTACCAATTTTATAATCGGATTAATTTTATTCACATTTGTTGCTCTTGCGGGCATGCCTCATTTTGTTCCTAACCAATACACGGTTCCTAGTGATACGCATGCGGTGCAAAAACCGGTAAATGTAAGCAGTGTTGTTTCTGGCTCGCCAGCGGATAAGGCAGGCCTAAAGACTGGCGACATACTTACCTCGTTTAATGTATATAACAGCAATAAAATCATAAACATTAGTAGTAATACCGATATACCGACTGTAACGAGATCACTTGAAAGCAAAGAGGTAACAATACATTTTTCTCGAAACGGTGTTTCACACGTATCAACGGTGCGATTCTTGTCTCTCAATGGCAACGACAATTCTAAGAATAAATACGCGCTTGGTATAAGTACATCAGTGCAGGAGACTCTGTATAGATCAACTTGGTCAGCTCCTATAGTTGCAGTCGGATTAAGCATTCAGCTTATATGGATGACTATCGTTGCGCTCGGACATAGTCTGGTTGGGTTAGTCGGACTTATATCTGGTCTCTTAACAAACAATCACGTCGCGAGACAACACGCCCAAGTAGCTGCAACTGCAAACATTGCCGGACCAGTCGGTATCATTGCTATCCTTCATAATATTTCTTATGCCGGATTTCTATATGTCATGTGGTTCATCGCGTACATTTCAATAATCTTGGCATTTATGAATATACTGCCTATACCTGTAGTCGATGGTGGCAAGTTGTATCTCACATATTTCAGCCGATCTATAAAGTGGCCTCTGACGGAGAAGCGAGAAAACGCAATTTATGGCGTGACGGCAATAATATTAATAATTTTGGCTATTCTAATAACAATCAATGACATCAAAAGAATCACCTAAATCACCTAAAAGTCAGAAGAAAGAAACGATTGCAGCGTCTGTTAACGAAGGTGAAAAATTTGATGAAAAAGACAAGGAAAAAATAGCAAGTTGGAACCCATTGGCTGGTTTTGTCTTAGTAATAGTTATATTTTTTGCTTCCCAGGCAATTAGTGAAATACTTCTATCGTTTTATCGAATACCTAAGCATTGGTCAACAGATCAAGTTATCAACTGGTTGCAAAACTCAATCTCTGCCCAATTTTTATATGTTTTGCTCGCTGAGTCCATAGTAATTTTGACGGTTGTTCTCTTCGTTCGTCGCTATAAAAATGGACTTAAGCAAATTGGTCTTCGCAGGCCGAAATGGACCGATCCGCTTTGGGGCCTATCTGCAATTCTGCCTTACTTCTTCCTATATTTCATAGTAGTTGGTCTGATAACTCATTTTTATCCAAGTTTTAAGTACGATCAAAAACAGCAATTAGGATTTAATAACGTTACTGCGAACTGGGAACTGATATTAACTTTTATAAGTTTGGTTATACTGCCACCTATAGCCGAAGAGATACTTTTTCGCGGGTTACTCTACTCCAGCCTTAAAAAAAACCTACCTACTGTTGTGGCTGTAATTGGTACGAGCTTATTATTTGCCGCAGGACATTTACCTGAGGGAGGAAACTCGGGACCATTGTATATAGCAGGAATAGATACCTTTATCCTAAGTCTCGTCCTTATATTGTTAAGGGAAAAAACTGGAGGCTTGTGGGCTAGTATGACCCTTCATGGTCTAAAGAACTTTGTGGCATTTGTATTTCTTTTTCATGTACAGCTTCAAATGATGTTATAATAAGTATTGATTATGAGTAATTTGTTAGCCCGAATATATCTACCGCTACCGCCCGTCGAGGTGTAGTTTAGTTTTAATTTAATTTATAAACATACCTCCTCCTAAAAGAAAACAGGGGGATTTTTAATATAAGGGATATGATATGAGCGACAGAGAACGGGTGGTAGTGAAATTTGGATCGGAGAGCCTGGTAAACGGCGATGGCATAGATTATGAAAGAATCGATAGCCATGCTGTAAGGCTTGCTCCAGTATACGTTGAGAATGACCTGTTGATTGTTACATCAGGTGCCGTACTTCGTGCTAAAAGACGTCTTGAGCAGACTGGACAAGGTTGGCAGGGCAAACACAGACGTACACTGGCAATGCTCGGAAGTGCTGGTATCTCAGTTGCCTGGGAAGATGCTTTTGAAAAGGTGGGATTAACTGCCGGACAGGTTCTGGCTAGTCATCATGAACTTGATGACGCTGAGCAGGCTATGAACTTTCTATCATCTTTTGAGGAAGCCATTGAGGACGGTGTTATACCTGTTTTAAATCACAATGATTTCATGGCCAAAAGACACAGTAAGCAAGATGAGTTAGATAAAATCGAATCTCAAAAGGACAATGATGAAACGGCACGAGAAGTGGCTGGGATTACACACGCAAGTACGCTTATTCTTGCAACTTCTGGTGTGGATGGGTTTACAACCAGGGAAAGAACCTTGTTAAGTACAGTGCGTGTTTCAGAAGTAGAAGATCTAATTGAGAGCGAAGTAGATGAAGGTGAAAACGTGAATTCAACAGGTGGAATCGATTCAAAGCTAAGACAGGCAAAACTACATGTTGAACTAGGTGGCAGAGCATATATATGTAGTGCTGACGCAGATTTTGCACAAATGCTTGAAGGCGAAAGGATAGGCACAGAGATTATAGCTGCATAGAAAAGAAGGCTATATGCTCGCATACATCAAACTAACTGCTGATGCTACAATAAGGGCATCATAATGGAAAAATATGAGACTTTCTAAACAATTTACTAAAACGAGAAAAACTGTACCCGCTGACGAAACATCAAGAAATGCTCAGCTTTTAATACAAGCTGGCTATATACATAAAGAACTAGCTGGCGTGTATGCTTATTTGCCCTTTGGCATTCAAGTATTAGAGAACATAAAATCAATTGTTCGCGAGGAGATGAATAGTCTAGGTTCGCAAGAGCTGATAATGACAAGCTTGCAGAGAAAAGAACTTTGGGAAAAAACAGATCGATGGGGTGATGAAAATGTCGATATTTGGTTTAAAACAAAATTAAAAAACGGATCAGATGTCGGTTTGGCCTGGTCGCATGAAGAACCGATGGTTGATATGATGAAGAATTTCGTATCAAGCTATAGGGAATTGCCGGTAGCAGTTTACCAATTCCAGACAAAATTCCGCAATGAACTTCGAGCAAAAAGCGGAATCATGCGCGGACGTGAATTTGTTATGAAAGATCTATATGGTTTTTCAAGAAATGATCAGGAACTTCTGGAATTCTACGACAAAGTGAAACGAGCCTATCTAAATATATTTGAAAGAGTTGGCCTCGGTGATATTACATATATTACATATGCATCCGGCGGTGCATTTACAAAATTTAGTCACGAGTTTCAGACTGTAACAGATGCTGGGGAAGATGTAATTTATATATCTAAGGACAAAAAACTAGCAATAAATGAAGAGGTATATAACGAGGAGTCCTTATCTCAGATTGGTCTAACAAAGGAAGAACTTGAAAAAGTTAAATCTGCTGAAGTTGGTAATATATTCAATTTTGGACCAACAAAAGCGGAAGAGTTGGGCATGCATTTTACAGATGAATCTGGTAAAGATAAACCGGTATATCTTAGTTCTTATGGCATTGGAATAACAAGACTCATGGGTGTTATTGCTGAGCATTTTTCAGATGATAAAGGACTTGTATGGCCTGAGAATATCGCTCCGGCCAAGGTATACATCGCACGTCTTGGTGATGGTGAGCAGGTAACGAACCAGGCAGACGAGCTGTATAATCTGCTAAAAGATTCCAAAGTTACAGTTATATATGATGATCGCGACGTAAGAGCTGGAGAGAAATTTGCAGACGCTGATTTACTAGGAATTCCATACAGGATAGTTATCAGTGATAAGACGGTTGAATCAGGAACAATTGAACTAAAATATCGAAAAGAATCTGACTCAAAACAGATACAAAAGGATGAATTGTTAAAAATGTTAGGAATAGTTGGCTAGGCATTGTTATAATAGTCGCCATACAGTCAACTGAAAGTAACGTAGAGAGTCCTAGAAGACGACCACACGTGCAGTTTAGTAAGGAGGAAAACCATGAAGAAATTATTTCGTTTGACCCAATCAGGCGTGGATGAGCTTAAAAGTGAGCTTGATAGTTTAGTTGCTAAGAGGACAGGCATAGCCGATGCGATTAAGACTGCCCGTGAACTGGGTGATTTAGCGGAAAATGCAGAATACCAATCTGCACGTGCAGAGCAAGATCGGAACGAAAGCCGAATTGCTGAAGTAGAGAATATCCTTCAAAATGTTGAGATCATAAAGAAGCCGCGAGGAGACAGTAAGGTGCAGTTGGGCTCGCTTGTGAAATTAAAGAATTCTGGCAAGACCAAAGAGTTTCAGGTTGTAGGTACTGTTGAAGCCGATCCTTTAAGTGGGAAGATTTCAGACGAATCACCTATAGGTAAAGCCTTGATAGGCAAAAGCGTTGGAGATACAGTCGAAATTACCACTCCTATAGATACTTCTACTTATAAAGTAGTAGAAATTAGTTAAAACGGCGCATAGTTAGTCAAGATTATGCAGTGGCTTGATTCAATCACCGAGCAATTAATCGCTCGTCAGCCTGAGGGCGAGATTTTAATAGAGTCCGGAGGATCTCCTTCGGGTACCTATCATCTCGGACACTTAAGGGAGGTTGTTATTTGTGATGCAATTATGCTTGAACTTCAGCGAAAGGGAAGAGAAGCAAAGCACATATATTTTGTCGATGATCTAGATGCCTTTAGAAAAGTTCCAAAGAACATGCCACAAGACTACGAAAAGTATTTAGGTATACCACTTTGTGACATACCGGCGCCGGACGGTTCTGACAAATCTTACGCGGACTTTCATATTGATTCACTTATCAAAGCTTGTGAGGATCTTCATATTGAGGTGGAATTTATATACTCTCACACAAAGTACCGTTCGGGATATTTTGTGCCTGCTATAGAACGCTGTGCTGAGAACTTTAGCCAAATAAAAGATATTTTAGAAGAAGTGTCCAATAGAAAACTGTCAGATAGCTGGACACCAATTCAGGTTATGGATAACGGTAGACTTAAAAACCGAAAATTCGTCAGTATCAACACTGAAGATAAGACTCTTAATTACATTGACGCAAAAGATGAAACGAAATCAGCACGATACGACAGAGGTGAAGTAAAGATGGATTGGCGACTGGACTGGCCGGGACGATGGTGGCTTATGAAAGTTGCCGTTGAGCCTTTCGGAAGGGAACACGCAAGCGCTGGAGGATCTTATGATACTGGCGTAAGACTTATGGAAGACATTTATAAGGCTGAAGCACCACTTGCTGTCGCGTATGACTCCGTACATATGACTGGCGATACCAAAAAAATGAGTGCTTCTAAGGGTACAGCACTAAGTGCCGAGGAGGGTCTAGAAGTATTACCGAGTGAAGTCATAAGGTATTTTATGCTAAGGAGCGCGCTTAACCGTCCTATATATTTTGACCCTGTAAACGGAGTTGTACAGCTTCTCGATGATTTCGCTGCACTAAGTGCTAAAAAGGATAGATCTGAAAGCGACGAGCAGCTTTATTATGTTTGTACCAGAGGGATTCAGAAAACAATAAGTAGAGTTCCTTTTTCGCTACTTGTTGCAAGCTACCAGGCGGCTCTCAAAGACGCAGATCTCACCCTAAGCATTATTGCTAGGACCGAGTATTCTGAAGTAGTAAATGAAGAGTCTGACCTTATCAGAAGTGAACTAAGATTCATTGATACTTGGCTCGAAAAATATGCACCCGAAAATGTTAAATTTGCTCTTGTTGATAAAGTGGATCCAAGCGAATTTTCAGAAAAGGATAAACAATTCCTAAGTAAATTGGCAGATAAGATTTCATCTGCGCCGGATGATGCAGATGGAGCTTGGTTTCATAAGGCCATATACGATTATAAGGATGAGCTAGATATGCAACCTAAGGAAATGTTCGGCATACTTTACAAGATACTTATAGATAAATCATCAGGACCTCGTGCTGGTTGGTTTTTAAATACTTTGCCCAGAGACTGGCTTATTAGCAGGCTTCGTTTTGAGGTCTAAACAATGATTGAAGTAAATGATGATGAGTTTCAGGAGCTAATTAATACTGCGCTACAAGAGTTGCCCGGAGAACATGTAAAGAATATTAAAAACGTAGCAATTTTATACGAAGACTTACCTACTGAGGAACAAAGACAAAAGACAAACTTGCATCCGCATCAAACATTACTGGGTCTTTATGAGGGGACACCGCTTTCTCAGAGACAGGGAATGACAAAAATTTATCCTGATAAAATAACCTTGTTTAAAAGGCCGCTTCAGTACGGCGCAAACAACGTAGCCGAATTAAAGGAACAGATTAAACGTACTCTTTGGCATGAAATAGCACACTATTATGGTTTGAATCATGATCAGATCCACAAATTAGAATCTAGCTAGATAAACGTATTGTATACTTATGGTTATGTCTAAACACAGACGCTTAAAAAGACAACACGATACAAAAATAGACGATCGCTCTATATGGGATAAATTTTGGCGAGATAGCGACGACAACGTGGTTATTGTACAGATGCCAAACATATGGATAATTTTATGGTTTGTTTTTGAAGTTATATCGTTTATGTCGGCATCAACTTCCGTGGCAACTAAAACTCATTTTATCGCCACAATCTTCTTGGGAATTTGGGCGTTACTTGAGCTTTTAAAGGGAGCTGACTATTTTCGTCAAATACTAGGATTGGTATTCGTAGTACTTACTATTCTTTCGTTCTTGGGAAGAGGTATTTAGGTCTGATAAGGCTTAAGTTTTGAAGAAAATTTCTGTCTTAACTTCTGGATCTTTGGATCAATGATCATTTGACAGTAACCGGCATTAGGATTTTTATTATAATAATCTTGCATATACTCGTCTGCTTTCCAAAAATTCTTAAGTGGAACGATCTCTGTAACTATCGGGTCTTTCCATAATTTTGAGGCGTATTCCTCTGTAACAGATTCGGCTATCTTTTTCTGTTCGTCATCATGATAAAGAATGATCGAGCGATACTCATCGCCAACATCATATCCTTGTCTGTTTAAGGTAGTAGGATCGTGCATAACGTAGAAAATCTCAAGGATTTCCTTATACGTAATGACTTTAGGGTTAAAAGTTAATTGGACGACTTCCGCATGTCCGGTATCTCCCTCATAAACACGGTCAGCGGTTGGATTATCTATATGCCCTCCACTATAGCCGGACACAACTTTCTCAATTCCGTTAACACGCTGATAAAAGGCTTCAAGGCACCAGTAACATCCTCCACCAAGAGTAGCCAATGACATATTCTCCATATGTATTATTCTATCCTTGTCGCTAGTATTAGCGCAATCTAACTATCCCTACAGATTATTTAGTACACTATAGGATGTGAGCGCAATAATATTCGATATGGACGGCACAATAGCGGATAGCTTTGACTATGTTTCTGAGTTTTTAGTTAAACAGGCCAAGCTTTCGCCTCTAAGTGAAGAGCAGAAACAAGAACTTCGAGGTCTGTCTATGCACGATATGGCAACCAAGCTGGGCTATCATTGGTGGGATGCGCCAATGTTATTTTACAGGGGACGAAGGATAATGCGCCGATCAATTAAGAACAAGCATCTAAAGCCTTTTGAAGGAATTCCTGAAATTATTAAGAAATTACATAATGAAGGTCATGAGTTATTTATGCTCAGCACGAATTCTATTTCAAATGTCCACCACTTTTTAGACGATCAAAAAATACATAAATATTTCCTAGAAATTTACGCCGGCGTAGGTGTTTTTGGCAAAGCCCCGGCACTTAAAAGACTCTTAAAAGAACAGCATATTCATCCTGGAGACGCCATATATGTATGTGATGAACTAAGGGATATTGAGGCAGCACATTCTGCTGGCGTCAGGACTGTGGCAGTATCATGGGGATTTGCCAGAAGGCGGAATCTTGTTGCAAAAAGACCGACTGCGCTCGCTGATACACCAAATGAATTGATGCGTATATTAGAAGAAGTTTAGAACTACCTAGCTGTTACAATAGGGCATATGAGTTATGCGAGAGAGCGATCCCAGCCTTATCAGGTTGGGCAGGAAAAACCATTCAAAGTATCACGTTCAAAAATCGAGCTGTTTATGCAGTGTCCGAGATGTTTTTGGATTGATGTAAGGCTAAAAATAACTAGACCTAATACACCACCGTTTAACATAAACAAAGCTATAGATGAGCTTTTTAAAAAAGAATTTGATACGTATAGGACTAAGGGAAAACCACATCCAATTATGCTCGATAACCAAATCAAAGCGATTCCATATGAGCATGAAGATCTAAATACATGGAGAGCAAATTTTACGGGTGTAACCACTCTTCATAAGCCTACTAATTTATGGGTGTTTGGAGCGGTTGACGACGTCTGGGTAAACGAGGACGGGGAACTAATTGTTGTCGACTACAAGGCTACCTCTAAATCATCCCCAGTCAGCCTAGATGCGGATTGGCAGATTAGCTATAAAAGACAGATGGAGGTTTATCAATGGCTTCTAAGGATGAATAACTTTACGGTTAGTGACATTGGATACTTTGTGTATACAAATGCAAAAATGGATATGAGCGGATTTAATGATCGTCTGGAATTTGATACCAAACTTATAGCCTATAGCGGTGATGATGGCTGGGTAGAGCCAACATTGAAGAAGATGAAAGAGTGTATGGATAGCGATAAAATGCCACCAGTAGGTGAAGCAGCTATGGGCGGTATCTGTGATTACTGCTCCTACGCCAGATCAAGAACAGAATTAACCCTCGAATCTCTTCAAGGAAAGTAGCATATAATAGAAGCTATGTTAGATATTAAATATATCCGGGATAATCCTGAACAAACTAAAGAGAAGGCCAAGCAAAAAGGCTATGACGTGGATATTGACGGGCTTATTGCTTCGGACGATGAGCGGCGAAAATTGCTTAATCAAATCGAAGATATACGCAAAAAGCGGAATGAATTAACTGCAGAAAATAAAGGGCAGAGGCCGAGCGACGAACAAGTTGAAGCCGGAAGATTATTAAAAGAGAAACTTGCCGAGCTTGATCAAGAGTATGCAAGGACCGAGAAAGAATATCTATCTATTCTTAAAACAGTACCAAATATGCCACTTGATGACGTGCCTGTAGGAAAAAGCGAAGAGGAAAATGTTGTCGTTAAGCAATGGGGGGAGAAGCCATCGTTTGATTTTACTCCAAAGAATCACTGGCAAATTGGCGTTAATAAAGGCTGGATAGATAAGGACAGAGCAGCTAAAGTAGCAGGCTCGCGATTTGTATATTTAAAAGGCGATTTAGTAATGCTTGAGTTCGCACTATGGCAATTTGCATTAAATACCTTAACCGACCAATTCATTCTGGAAAAAATAATTTCAGAAAATAACTTAAATGTTAGTCCCAAGCCGTTTATACCGGTCTTGCCCCCGGCCGCAGCTAAAAAAGAGGTATTCGAAGCCACCGGTCGATTAAATAAGGAAGAACAGACTTATAAAATTGAAGATGAAGACCTTTGGCTCAACGCCAGTGCGGAACATACGCTGGCACCAATGTATATAGATGAAATTTTATCAGAGTCAGAACTTCCAATTCGCTACGTAGGATATACTACCGCATTTCGCCGTGAAGCTGGTACATATGGAAAAGACATGGAGGGAATCTTAAGACTACACCAGTTTAATAAGTTGGAAATGGAATGTTTCAACACCCCCGAAGATTCGTTTGAAGAGCATAAGTTTCTGGTTGCTGTGCAAGAGCATCTAATGCAAAAACTGGACTTGCCGTACCAACTACTTAATAAATGTACTGCAGATATTGGGTTTCCGAATGCCCATGGAATGGACATAGAAGTATGGTTGCCAGGCCAGAATAAATACCGTGAGACACATACCGCGGATTATATATCTGACTTTCAAGCCCAAGGTATGAAAACAAGAATTAAGCGGAAAGATGGATCCATAGTTCTTGCGCATACAAACGATGCCACGGCCTTTTCCGAACGTCCCTTGATTGCAATAATTGAAAATTTCCAGACAAAAGAAGGAAACGTAATTATTCCTGAAATTCTAAAACCTTATATGGGCGGAAGGAGCGAAATTTAAAATGTTACAAAAGTTTGAAATCCAAGGCATACATACAGTGGTTGATGAAGAATTGCGTGCTTACGTAATTAAAAAGATCGGCAAACTAGACAGATATATTTCAAGGCATAGCAGGGAGAGCGCACACGGGGAAGTTTTTCTTAAGGAGAGTAAGGCCAAGAACAAAGAACGATATACTTGCGAAGTGGCCTTCTTTTTGCCTCATCAAACGATCGTGGTTAAAGAGACCGAAGCAACAATGTACACTGCTATAGACAGAGTTGAACTCAAACTTAAAAAACAGTTGCAAACCTATAAAGATATTCATGGAAGTGGTAAATTTCACCGGCATGTGATTGCACGATTTCGACGAAAAAATAGATGAAGACAATGTCTTTCATTGGTTGCAAAATTTGAGTCGCAATAATCTCTAAAAACGGCTATAATCTAAGGTTATAACTTGCGAATGGATTTTGCAGTAATTCTGGATAAAGGGAGAGCATTGTATTAATGAATATTGTTTTTAAAAAAATATTAGGTGACCCGCAGGCGAAAACCGTAAAAAGGCTACGCAAACGGGTTGCTTTAGTTAATGCTCTTGGCGACAAATACAAAAAAATGTCCGACAAAGATTTGAAAGGTCAATCTGAAGTATTAAAAAAGAGACTAAAAAAGGAATCGCTGGACGATATATTGCCAGACGCGTTTGCCGTAGTACGTGAGGCCGCTACACGTTCTCTAGGCCAAAGACATTTTGATGTTCAGCTAATTGGAGGCATGGTGCTGCACGAGGGAAATGTGTCGGAAATGAAAACCGGAGAAGGAAAAACTCTTGTCGCAACGGCACCGGTTTATCTTAATGCCCTTACCGAAAAAGGTGTTCATGTGGTAACCGTAAACGATTACTTGGCACAGCGAGACGCAGGTTGGATGGGTCAGGTATATAGTTTCTTGGGCATGCAGGTTGGCGTTATAGTAGGCGATTACTCATATATTTATGATAAAGATTTTACGAATACAGAACATGAGGACGAGCGTTTTAGACACTTAAAACCTTCTACCAGGCAAGAAGCATACGCGGCAGATATTACTTACGGAACAAATAATGAATTTGGCTTCGATTATCTTCGTGACAATATGGTCAGGGAAGAGGACCAGCTTCGTCAACGTGATTTACATTATGCCATCGTTGACGAGGTCGACTCAATCCTGATAGATGAGGCGAGAACACCACTTATTATTAGCGCTCCAAGTGTTACCAGCGGAACCGCATATTCTCAGTTTGCTAAAATAGTCCGCCAACTGCTAAAAGAGAAGCATTTTGAAACTGATGAAAAACGCAAAACAGTAATACTTACGGACGCCGGAGTCGAAAAAATCCAGAAAATCTTGGGAATAGATAACCTGTATGGATCTGAGAATATAAGGACTATTTATCATTTGCAGCAAGCACTTCGTGCGCATGCTCTGTTTCACAGGGACAAAGACTATGTCGTAACAAATGAAGGTGAAGTTGTAATAGTCGACGAATTCACGGGACGTCTGCTTGCGGGAAGACGATATAACGAAGGACTACACCAGGCTATTGAAGCAAAGGAAAATGTTGAAGTTCAGCAAGAAAGTATGACGCTTGCTACTATTTCATTCCAAAACTATTTTCGCTTGTACGATAAGCTTGCAGGTATGACCGGAACAGCGCTTACAGAGGCTGAAGAGTTTCACCAGATATATAAGCTAGATGTAGTGGAGATTCCGTCTAATAGGGTATTAGCTAGAATAGATCGTCCTGATCGTATTTATCAGTCAGAAAAAGCTAAGTTCAAGGCAATTATTAGAGAAGTAAAAACTCTACACACCAAGGGGCAGCCAGTTCTTATCGGTACAGTTTCAATCGAGAAGAACGAAGAGCTTGGAAAAATGCTTAATAAGGCAGGTGTGCCTCATCAAGTGTTGAATGCCAAAAACAATGAAAGAGAAGCGAAAATAGTAGCGCAGGCCGGTGAAAAAGGGGCAGTTACACTAGCAACAAACATCGCCGGAAGGGGTACGGACATTGTACTTGGAGAAGGTATCAAGGAGCTGGGCGGACTATTCGTTCTTGGAAGCGAAAGACATGAATCAAGGCGTATCGATAATCAGCTTAGAGGTCGGTCTGGCCGACAAGGAGATCCTGGAATAACACAGTTTTTTGTAAGCACCGAAGACGATCTTATGCGAATATTCGGAGGAGATAGAATCGCAGGCATAATGTCGAGATTGAGTGTTGATGATGAGACACCTATAGAAAACAGAATAATTAGCAAATCACTTGAGGGAGCACAGAAAAAAGTAGAGGGATTTCATTTTGATCAGCGTAAGAACGTTGTTCAGTATGACGATGTTATGAACCGTCATCGTAAAGCTATATATGCTATGCGACGCGAAATTTTAAAATCAGTTACGATATCAAAACGAATAAAAATACTCATTCAAGAAGAAGCACATGAGCTTGCAACGTCACCGTTGGTTACATCAGACACATTTGAAGATATTGTGCGTGAAATATTTCCTTTTGACGAAGCAACTCTCGATCGTCTATTCGATTCAGACGCAAGCAAATTTGAAAAAGTACTAGAAACCGAGGCACTTGAGCTCTACGAGGCCAGGGAAGTAGCTTTTACAAAGGAAATTTTGCACAAAGTTGAACGAGACATATATCTTCAGGTATTGGACAATCTATGGATGCAACATCTTGAAAATATGGACCACCTTAGAGAAGGTATACATTGGATGAGTGTTGGCCAGCAAGACCCGTTGGTCGAATATAGACGCAGAGGGCAGATGATATTTGAAGATTTGCAAAACTCATTGCGTCACGACGTACTACTACATCTTTTCCACGCTCAGCCAATTTCGGAAGAGGAACTGGATAGAGCTACAGAAACTGATCTAACAATAGCGGCGAGGGGTTCAGTCAGTAACGCCTCTCAAATAACTACTGCCGAAACAGAGTTTGAAGCCGAAGATTTTGCAAACAAAAAAAATTCAGCCACAGTAAAGAAAAAAGCTTCAAGCGATATTAAAAAGGCTCGTAAAAAAGAACGTAAACGAAAAACAGCTGCGAAAAGACGCAAGAAATAAGCTGGCAAACTCTTACTATGCGACATACCGTATCGGAAATGGTTCTCAAAAATGGAGCAAAAGGCTTGATTATAAACGTGCCTGACGCAACCGTGATGACCTTTGATTTCAACTTTAGAGCTGGTGAGTACCTAGTAAAACCTGATAAATGGGAAGTTCCACATCTAATGGAGCATGTTTTATTGGGGGCTAACGAACTCATCCCAAGGGCCAGAGATTTTCAAGAAGAATTAGAGAAGAATGGTGCCTATAGCAACGCAACGACTGGAGTTTACGACATCACATATGAGGCAGAGTGTGCTGATTTCGAATGGGATAGAGTATTAGGTCTAATGTTGGTAGCTATTACGAAACCACTCTTCTTGGATGAAGAATTTAAAGCAGAATTTGGGAATGTCGAAGAAGAAATGGTAGCTCGTAGCAACAATCATTTTAGACGTTTGAGTCTTGAAATGCGCGAGGCTCTTGGACTTATTGCAAAAACTGACGCAGAACGCCTACAAATTATGAAAAATGTAACTGTGGACGATGTCAGGGAACACTATGCAAAGACCCATTACACCGGAAATATGCGCTTTGTTATAGCAGGTAATGTTACTCCGAAACGCAAGCAACAACTAGCCGACTTGCTGGAAGCAATTGACTTGCCAAAACATAAACGAAGATTTGCTTTGCCGCACGAAAGACCAAAAAGTATAGCTCATCACCCGGTTTACGTACCAAACGACACGGTTGAAAACATATACTTCTACATCGATACCTTTATTAATAGGCGGCTAACTGATGATGAAACTGATGCTCTTAGTCTTGTAAACACAATGCTTACAGAGACACTTTATTCAAAAATATTAGGAACTGCTAGAGAGCATGGTCTTGTTTACGGAATGAATTCCGGGCTTAGCCATACAAGAAATGCCAGTAACTTATGGTTTGGCGCACAAGTATCAGATAAAAACGCTGCTGCGCTTTTAAAAATCACTGTCGACGAGATATATAAGGTGCAATCTGGAGATACCCCAAAAAGTGAAATAGATGCAGCCAAACAATATGCTTTAGGCCGGTTTCAGCGGAGTGCACAAACGGTAGGAGGGACCGCTAGCGGATACACTGGACGCTATTTCTTCGACGGAGTCATAGAAGACTATTACCGAATACCTGATCGTATTAAAGCTATAAACAAATCCGCAATAATTGAAGTCACAAAAGCTATGTTTGCTGACAACCTTTGGGGATTTGGAGTACTGGGTAACTGTGGCGAGATATTCACACACGAACTTGAGACGCAGATTTCTTCTCTATGGCAAACGCGACCTATATCAAAGTGAACTGGTATACTTTAGGTCAATGGAAGAGTTGCAAAAAAAAGCTGTCGAAATCAGTAAGTTGATCGATGCTGCGGCTTTGCAATTAAAAATTTCAGAGCTTTCAAATCAGCTAGGTGATTTACAAAAAGAAAGTACAAATCCAGATTTTTGGAACGATTCTTCGCATGCACAAAATGTTATGCAAGAGATCTCTAAATTGGAAACAAAAGTTAAGCCCTGGCAGGAACTGCAAAAAAGTATTTCCGAAGCCCAAGAAATGACTGCGTTAAATGACCCTTCATTAACAGATGAGTTGACGAGACAATTGGATAAAATTGAAAAAAAATTCGAAAAAATGAAAGACGAATTAAAGTTGAACGGTCCTTATGATGATCATGATGCGATACTAAGTATATATGCAGGTGCGGGAGGGACTGACGCACAAGATTGGGCTCAAATGCTTCTTAGGATGTATAGCAGATTCTTCGAAAAAAACGGCTGGAAGGCTATTACCATTGATCAATCCAGTGGTGAGGAAGCCGGACTGAAGAGCGTAACATTAACAATTTCGGGTGTCGATGTATACGGTAAGCTGAAAGGCGAGCACGGAGTGCATAGACTTGTGAGACTAAGTCCATTTAATTCGGATAATCTTCGTCAAACAAGTTTTGCAAAGGTCGAAATAGTACCTAAGATCGATAAGCCAAATGAAGTCGAACTTGACGAAAAAGACTTAAAAATCGATGTTTATAGAAGTGGTGGCCATGGTGGCCAAAGCGTTAACACTACCGACTCAGCAGTACGTGTCACACATATTCCCACTGGACTTACCGTGGCAATTCAGAATGAACGTAGTCAGCTGCAGAATAAAGAAACGGCACTTACCATATTAAGGTCTAGACTAGCTCAGCTGCAGCTTGAACAGCATAAAGACCACCTGGAAGATTTAAAAGGGCCCAATCAATCGGCAGAGTGGGGCAATCAAATTCGGAGCTATGTCCTCCATCCTTATAAACAAGTTAAAGATTTGCGCACTAAGTACGAGTCTAGCGATCCGGACAGTATATTAGATGGAGAACTTCAGCCGTTAATCGATGCTTATCTTGAATATAATCTTGCAAATAAATAAACATTTTTATAGCTATCATAAACTCTAAAATACAGATGTAGGAAGCTATTTCTGATATACTAAGCCTTAATGATCTTATTGGACAGGGTAACTAAAAAATATTCTAGGAGTGAGGGCGAGGCGCTTAATAGGATTAGCCTTTCGGTTGATCCTAAGGAATTCGTTATTGTAATTGGCCAAAGCGGTGCCGGTAAAACAACTCTCCTTAGGCTGCTTACTGCCGAAGAAAAGCCTACCAGCGGTAAAATTATTGTCGGCGGCATAGATTATGACAAGTTGAAGGATAAGGATATCCCGCAGTTACGAAGAAAAATTGGCGTAGTGTTCCAGGACTTTAAGCTACTACCCAATAAGACTGTATTTGAAAATATTGCATTTGCTCTTGAGATAGTAGGGGCAAGCAATAAGGAAATTAAGAATACGGTACCGAAAGTTCTTTCAATAGTAAATTTAAAAGGTAAGGAAAAAAATTATCCAAAAGAGCTTTCAGGCGGTGAAAGGCAAAGAGTTGCAATCGCCAGAGCCATTGTCAGACAGCCTAGAATTCTTATAGCGGATGAGCCTACAGGTAATCTTGATCCAAAACACGCTTGGGATGTTATAAAAGTCCTTGAAAAAATTAATCGATTTGGAACAACAGTCCTACTTACTACTCATAATCAAGAAATTGTTAATAAACTAAAACGACGCGTTATTACTCTTGAAAACGGCCGTATTGTAAGCGACCGAAAAAGTGCCGGATATAGAGCATGAAGCGAAGATTAATAACCGTTAGACGAATTATTGAAAATGGCATCATTAATTTCATGCGTAACTTAGGGCTGTCAGTTGCCGCCATGGCAGTTATGGTCGTTACCCTTACAATTGTACTTTTTTCTATTATTACTAATGCTACATTTACTCGTACTATTGCCCAAATAACCGACCAGATCGACGTCTCGGTTTTTCTTAAAGACTCAAATACCGATGCTCAAAACAAGAATCTTGTGGTACTTATTAAAAAGTTACCTGAAGTGAAAAGGGTAGACTATTTAAATAAGGACCAGGCTTTGCAGCAATATATTGAACAAAATAAATCCAATAAATTGCTGGCGACGGCAGTTGATTACGCGTCTAACTCAATACCGGCTACGATTCATATTTACCCCTATAATTTGAATCAGATCCCAACTATTCAAAAGTTTTTATTAACTCCAAAAGTGGCTGCACAACAATCGGATGCTTCAAGTTATAGCGGCGACCGTGAAGTTGCAATTAATAATATTACTCACGCAACTAATGTTTTACGCGAGATCGGTGCGATTGCCATAGTTGTATTCACTATTATTTGCTTCTTAATAATTTTTAATACCATTCAAATGGCAATTTTTAATCGCAGAGATGAAATAACAAACATGCGTTTGCTCGGCGCCAGCACAACATATATTAGAGGACCATTTATAGTGGAAAGTGCTGTGCTTGGTTTTCTTTCTGGATTTATATCTATATTTATAATCTACGCAGCATTTCAAGCTGCAAGCAATGCCTTGGAGGCCAGTTCTCTGGGACTTCTAGATATAAATTATGCAAATACATGGTTTGACGATCATTTTCTATTACTTTTGTCCGGAATGCTTATGCTTGGTATACTGGTTGGAGTAGCTTCTTCATATATTGCGACCAGACGCTACTTAAAGTTTAAAACGAAATAAAACGCTAAATATATTTGGGAGACATGCCGGCTGGACAAAACCAGTGGTATTTTTGTCTCTTAAAAACTAATTTAGGAAAGGAGTGACCCGCTTGATGCATCATGGTATAATTTCAGAGAGCATACAAAAACTAAAAAGAATTATGCCAAAACTAAAAAGTAATAAAATATATAATGCATCTTTTTCGAGTCGACGACTACTGTTAGCTTGCGCTGCAGTTGTAATAGCATTACTTCTTTCGACAGGCACTTTTTCCCGCGTAGTTAAAGCAGTGACATGTTCTAATGTGTCCGACTGCCAAAATCAAATAAGCGATTTGAGCGGTAAAAATGCAGCATCTCAGGCTCAAATTAACGCTCTGGAGCTACAAGCACAAGGTTATCAAGGGGCAATAGACGCACTTAATGCTCAAATTTACAGCCTACAGGCTTCTATTAATGCAAACCAGGCTAGACAGGCAGATTTGCAGCAAAAGATTATAGCAAACCAAAACGAAATTGCTCTTAAGAAGAGCCAATTAGCTGATGATTTGAAAACAATGTATATAGAGGGTAATTTGACGACAATCGAGGAGCTTGCTACCAGTAAAAACTTGAGCCAATATGTAGACAAGCAGGAGTATCAGACTGTAGTACAAAATAAGCTTTCCAGTACCATAACGGAGATTAATGTTCTCCAAAAATTGCTCACAAACCAAAAAGCTCAAGTAGATCAACTTCTAGCATCACTGAAAACGCAGCAGGATCAACTTGCGTCAGCTCAATCACAGCAAAGCCAGCTTTTATCTTTAAATCAGGGACAACAAGATGCATATAACGCACAAGTCAGCCAAAACAGGGCAAAAATAAGTGCCTTGCAGGCGCAACAAGCTGCAATTATACAAGCAGGTACACGTTCTGTTGGAGGAGGTACATACACGAGTGCAACATGTAATAACGGCAATGGTTCCGGTGGTTATCCAGCTGGCCTATGCAATACTGTTCAAGATTCAACTACTGACTCCGGCGGTTTCCCAAACAGAGAATGCACATCATATGCCTATTGGTACTTTACTCAAGTTGAAGGACACGGTGACTTCTCGGTCACTGGTAATGCTAATCAATGGCTGAGGACCTCCAACTATGCAACGCACGGTTCTCCGATTGTTGGCGCAGTAGCAGTAGAAACAGCCGGTGCCTTCGGTCATGTTGCAATTGTACAAGGACTGCCAGGGGATTCAGTTGGTAGCGGAACGGTTCCAGCCGGATATCTGCTTGTGAGTGAAATGAATTATGACTTCAATGGTCACTTCAGATATTCATACAGTCCGCTCTCTAAGTTTGCTGGCTATATTTACTAGGCAACAAATTAGAAATAAATAATCAGTCGATTCTCAGAATGGAACTGCTATAATTGTCCCAATGGGTTTGAAATCAAAACATGGGGTAGTGCATACGCATGTGAAAAAGAAATCGCATACCCGCGATTATATTAGGACCGCCATTGTTACCGCACTTGTATTCGGCGTATTTATCCTAGGTATATTTATCGGTGATGGTCGACTTGGTGTACAAGCGCCGTGGGACGCTTCTCGTTATAAAACACTATCAAATGGCTTGCCGGACAACCTGGATTACTCTAGTGTTAATCTTGTTTATCAGTCTCTAAAAGCTAATTATGACGGTAAACTAACGGAGACTCAGATTCTTGATGGCTTAAAGCATGGTCTAGCTAACGCTCCCGGAGACCCCTACACGACATACTTTACCCCAACTGAATCCAAGAATTTTAATAATGAATTAAATAATTCCTTTAGTGGAATAGGTGCAGAGCTTACACAGGACAGCAATGGCGACATTCAAATAATTGCCCCTATAGCTGGCTCACCGGCAGCAGCAGCCGGACTACAGGCTCAAGATATAATTGCCGGAATTGATGGCACCAGCACGTCAGGTTTTACAACTGAGCAGGCTGTTAATAAAATACGCGGCAAGGCTGGAACAAAGGTGACGTTGCAGGTAGTTCGTAATAAGAGTAAGGTTATTACTCTTACCATTACACGTCAGAATATTACTGCTCCTAGCGTAACCACAAAAACTCTCGCAAATAATATAGGCTATATCAATATAAGCACGTTTGCGGACGATACTAGCAACTTAGCCCAGAAAGCTGCTCAGCAGTTTGCGTCATCTCATGTAAAGGGCATTATCTTGGACCTGCGTGATGATCCTGGAGGATTGTTAAATGCTGCAGTAGACGTATCAAGTCTTTGGTTGCCACAGAACCAGACAATACTCGTGGAAAAGCATGGATCTGAAGTGGTACAGAGTTACTTCGCCTCAGGAAACGACATACTACACGGTATACCAACTGTCATTCTTGTAAACGGAGGTAGTGCCAGTGCATCAGAGATTACCACTGGGGCCTTGCACGACAATAACGCTGCTTATGTAATTGGTACCAAGAGTTTTGGAAAGGGCGTAGTACAACAGTTAATTCCATTTGGTGACGGATCCCAGCTTAAAGTAACGGTTGCATCTTGGTATCGACCAAACGGACAAAATATCAATCACCGTGGTATAACTCCTGATAAAAAAGTTGATGATTCGGGTACGAATTTACAAGCACCAACCGATTCACAGCTTGTGGCAGCAGAAGCATACCTAAATAAATAGTTCCAGACCTCCTACTTCACAGTCCTTCAAGATGCTTATCGTTGCCATTAATTTATGTATATGTTTAATTTGAGAAGTGATAGCATCTTCTGGATTTGAATTGTATAAGCCTGGACTTAATGAGTTAACGCTAGGGGATCATTCATTATTGGTTCCTTGGGAGGATGACTCTATTCAGCTAAACGTCGTTGTCCGTGACGGAATATCAATGGCTCCTTTTCCAGTTGCAGTGCAAGAAGATACGATAAGCTTTGGTTATAAGCACGGACAAAAATTCCAAATCCATGACAATCTTAGACCGATTGGTTCTCCGGAGCAGCGAGGTATAACCGAGGTTTTGGCAGGACCTATCAGCGGGTTTGCACTGCATGGCTGTGTAGAGTCGGTCGGTGTATGGAGTGCAGTGGGTGAAGGACTAAAGATTGTAAATAAAAAGGGTTTTGACACATTCTTAGCCCTAATTTTTTTAGAGGTCTACAAACAACAAAACCCTAACGCAACCATTGCTGAGATCACAGGAATTTTTGACAAGTATCCAGACCTTTAAAATCCGACTCAAGATGCTTAGTAAGTGAAAGGCTCCAAATCTGACTAGTTGTGAGTAGCCAGTATATTGACTTTTTATCAAGCTTATGTTAATATGTAATTATGAACGATATAAACAAACAACCAACAATACAAGAACGCCTTGACACAGGCGAAATAACATTTGTGTCTAATTTACTGAACCCTGGCGTTATGCCCGCACCGGCTTCAGGTGCCTTGCGACCTCGCGAAGAAATCTTACAAGGTCTACGTCAGCACTATGGAGAAGAAGCTGTAGTAACTGGAGATGCCTTTGATCCTCAGGCTGAAAAGGTAGCTGATACACCCGACATGATAGGTGTATATGTTACTACAAAGGCTATAGAAGCAGCACAACAAGCACAGGCTGAGCAAGTATAATAGTTAGTTCTGGACCCACAGCAGTTAAGGCTCGCTAGGGGTCCACTTGCTTAGTATGGATTTTTAGAGTAGCATATACAGATTAAGTGAGGTGTAAAGACTGTGGCTTCCAAGGCTACTAAGTATGTGTTTGTTACGGGTGGAGTGCTTTCCGGGTTAGGAAAGGGTATAACAGCCGCTTCAATTGGAAAACTATTAAAAGCTCGCGGGCTAAAAGTTAATCTTCAAAAATGCGATCCGTATCTTAACGTAGATGCGGGTCTTTTAAATCCAAGAGAGCACGGAGAGTGCTTTGTTACCAAGGATGGTGCGGAAACAGACTTGGACCTCGGTCACTACGAGAGATTTGTAGATGAAGAAATGACGAGTGCCAGTAGTTTGATGAGTGGCAGGGTTCTTCTAAAATTGATACAAGACGAAAGAGCTGGCAAATTTGATGGTGATGATGTTCAAATTATCCCACACTTAACGGGGGCAATTCAGGACTGGATAAAGAATGCAGGCGAAGGGTTTGATGTACATATTGTCGAAATTGGCGGAACCGTTGGAGATTATGAGTCCCTAGCATTCATAGAGGCAATAAGGGAAAAGGGCGTAAAGGTTGGATTGAATAATTGCGTATATGTTCATGTTGTCTACCTGCCATACTTAGGAGCAAGCAATGAGACTAAGACAAAACCAGCTCAAAACTCCGTACGTGAGCTCCGAGGACTAGGGATAGCTCCCGACATATTAGTTGGAAGAAGCGAACTACCCGCAGGCAAAGGCGTTAAGGAAAAGCTAAGCCTCTTTAGTGGAGTGAGCGAAGAAGCAATTGCGCTTTTACCAAACGCGCGAAGTATATATGAAGTTCCATTAACACTTGAAGACAGCGGAATAGCAGACGTTATTACCAAGCATCTTAATTTGAAAGTATCTAAGCCGAAACTAAAGGAATGGCGCTCAGTAGTCGATAGGGCAGTTGCCCATTATGATAAGACGGTAAAGGTCGGTCTTGTCGCCAAGTATATGGACAACACCGATACATATATGTCAGTCTTCGAAGCCTTAAAAGCAGCAGCGTGGAACAATAGGTGTAGTGTAGATATTACCTGGATTGATGCCTCTAAATATGACGATTCAAATGAAGATATAGGTGAAAGTCTTAAAGAATATGATGGTATTGTTGTTCCTGGTGGATTCGGAATACGGAGCTTAGAAGGAAAAATTAAAGCTGCTCAATACGCACTAGATGCAAAGCTACCATATTTAGGACTATGCCTAGGATTACAGGTTGCGGTTATCGCCGCCGCTCGAAATGCGGGTGTTAAAGATGCAACTACCTTTGAGCTTGATCAGGAAAGTGACAACGTAGTCATTACCACTATGGAAGACCAAATAGATAAACACATGACAGGCGGTACCATGCGTCTAGGAAATTATGATTGTACCCTTGAAAAGGGAAGCCTAGCTGAAAAGTTATACGGAACAACGAAAATAGTTGAACGTCATCGTCACAGAGGTGAGTGCAATAATTTTTACAAGGAAAATTATGCAGATTGGGGCATTAAGGCAACAGGATTAAATCCCGATCGCAACCTTATTGAGGTCATTGAGGGAATTAATCATCCATTTCTAATCGCAAGCCAATTCCATCCTGAATTTAAAAGTAGGCCTAACAGGGCACATCCACTCTTTGACGGCTTTATAAAGTCTATGCTCTAAAGCATTGAACTAAGTGAGTTAATACGTTACCATTATCACTATGGAACCAACATCAACACCAGAAGCGACAGAGTCCCGTAAGAGAATCCTTTTCGTTGAAGATGATGATGCTTTAGCAAATGTTTATATTATTCGTTTGCAGGCTGAAGGCTTCGATGTTCGAAGGGTAGCTAATGGGGAAGAAGCACTCGCAACAGCTCTAAATTACAAGCCTGATCTGGTATTACTAGATGTAATGATGCCGCGTGTTAGTGGCTTTGATGTTCTTGATATACTTCGAAATACCCCTGAAACAAGCGAGGTAAAGGTTATGATGTTGACTGCGCTAGGTCAAGAAAGCGATATTGAGAGAGCTAAACAGCTCGGCGTAAACGATTACTTAGTAAAATCCCAAGTCGTTATAGCTGACGTAATAGATAGAATAAGACAGCAACTACAAGATAATAATTAGCGTACGCTAACTTCAGTTCTACTGACAGATCGACCTGTAAAAAGTCGCACTTTTCGCTTAGAGTAAGTAACCACTCCGTCTTTAGCGGCATGAATTGTAAAGTTTCGGCTCATTTTTGTACCAGCACCTGGTCGCTTGGTCATTCCTACTTGTCGGACTATAACTTGTCCGGTCTTCACTTTTTCGCCACCAAAAAGCTTAACACCTAGTCGTTGACCGGGAGAATCATGGACATTTTTGGCGGTACCGCCGGCTTTTACATGTGACATATGCTTACTTCCTTATTAGTACTAAGAGCTGTCTGGCTACGATTTGATCACTTCGATAGTAGATCAATTCTTCATTCCCAGCGTGCTCAAAACTTACTCGAGTATAGCCTAATTCATCTAATTGGTCAATAAGTGGTAGGTGTTGAAACTGGTTTTGTTTGACCTGCCAGGCGGGCACTGCTAGGCACAGGCGAGTCCCGGACTCTATCTGACCGTGTAAGTTTTTAAGAAACTTACTGGTAATTAACTGGCAGTCGGCCATTGTTTCTCGCAATTCGCCTTGGCTAGGTTGAGAGTTAAATGCTTTTCCCAAATATACTTCGCTGGCTACGTAATCAAATTTGTTAGTCCATTTGTATGAAGTTGCATCTGCTGTATCAAACAGCGGTTCGGTCTCAGACACTTTGAATTGCCCCCTAAGCCATTCACAATTCTTTTTGCTATAGTCGATCATTTTAGGCTCTCTATCCGTGCCGTAGACGTTGTAGCCCATTAGCATGCCTTCTTGGAGAATAACTCCCGTCCCGCAGAATGGATCAAGGATAGTCTTATTAAGAATCGGCAAAGGAATTTCTTCTCCGGCGGGTATATCGCATATCGACTTCAGCTCGGTTTCCGGAATAGATCCTACAGAGAGATTGATTATGATCTGTGCTAGCTTGGGAGGGAGCATTCCAACCCTGGTATCCCTATGGGGTCTTTTACGATCACGGAGCGTATAAGAATCAATATCTTGAACCTTAACAGTTTGGGCTATGAGTGTCTTATTGCCGTTTTTAATAAATAAAAGTTCCCATCCATTTTCTTCCGTTAAATGGTTGTGTTTTACTTGAGCACTATTTAGCTCGGCGGTCTTGTTGGGTACGTATCGTAGCGATCTACCAGTTTTTTGAATGGCCTTCTTAAGCTTGAGTCCAGTTGCTTCAATTCGCTGATTAGTTTCGTTAAATCCATAAAGGCTTAGGCCAAGCTTCATTTTTCCCGGTGGCATTGATTTGCTATGTTCCGGGCTTACTTTTACTAAGTATGATTCAATTTCATCCCATCTAGCTGTTTGCATTTCCATTAAGACTTTTGCGAACTTTGTACTTCCACCCAGACGGTCAAATGCTAAAAGACATGGGTCAACTGACACCACCACGGCTAAGTCGGAGACAGGGTGGACGGATTCTGATCCATAGAGACTCTCAAGCTCTGCAATACCAAGTTTTGGCTGCCTACCGAGAATTAATAAACTTTCCATGTTCAATACTATAGCCTATCTATCTGTATAATAGGTTACATTATGAGCAAACACTCATGGCTTGGCAGCCATTGGAAACTACTACTGAATATAGTTACTCTTATTGCTCTGGTTATACTAATATTCGCTATTCGTCAGCAGCTTGGCGATACTTTTCGCAATCTGGCGCACGTCAATGCATGGATACTGCTTCTTATGGTACCTATAGAGGTGCTGAACTATCATGCGCAAGCACGCCTCTACCAGAAACTGTTTAGAATAGTAGGCAATGACCTTAAATATAAGTATTTGTACCGTACCTCATTAGAACTTAATTTCGTAAATCATGTATTTCCAAGTGGAGGAGTTACTGGTGTCTCGTATTTTAGTCTTCGGCTTCGTGACGGTAACAGTATAAGCAGTGGGAAAGCTACGCTAGTACAAGTTATGAAACTCGGTCTGACTTTCTTATCCTTTGAAATACTTATTATCTTCGGTTTGTTTGCACTAGCTATAAAGGGTCATGTAAATAATCTAGTAATTCTGGTAGCAGCTTCACTATCCACGTTATTGGTTGTGGGTACTTTCGGATTTATTTATATCGTAAGAAGTGAAGAGCGTATTAAAAATTTCTTTACTGAATTCACCAAAGGATTAAATAGGTTGATTCACCTGGTAAGACCAAAATATCCAGAGACTATAAATATAAATAGAGCCCGAAAGGTATTCGACGATTTCCATGATAATTATGAAGAAATTGAGAGGAACGTATCAAACTTAAAAAAACCGTTTTGGTACGCGTTCATGGCAAATGTAACGGAAGTTGCAGCACTGTATATAGTTTATTTGGCATTTGGGGAACCGGTGAATGTTGGAGCGGTAATACTTGCTTACGCCATAGCCAATTTTGCAGGCTTTGTCTCGGTACTACCCGGAGGTGTGGGTATTTATGAGGCGCTTATGACGGCTGTTCTTGCTAGCACGGGTGTTCGTGCGGCGGTTAGTTTACCGGTGACAATAATGTATAGAGTCGTTAATACAATTATCCAACTGCCTCCAGGTTATTACTTTTACCATAAAAATCTGCAAGATAACGATAGTGCCCCGAGAGATGAGAGTGATGCAATTAACACCTGAGATAGTAGAGCTAACTGTCAGTGACTTTGTGGCAGTTTTAAATCAAACACTCGATTTTGCATATCCCGAAGTGGTTATTATTGGAGAGCTGGCTAACTTCAGAGTTAGTAAGAACAGATGGGTATATTTTGATTTAAAGGATGAAATGTCATCAGTAAAATTCTTTGGGACGGTAAACGACCTACCAGGACCGCTAGAAGATGGAATGATGCTTAGGGTTCACGGCAACCCAAGATTGCATAATCTATACGGATTCAGCGTTAATATACGTCAAATACAGCCAATAGGAGAGGGAAGTATAAGAAGAGCGGCAGATTTGCTTGCAGCAAAGCTTGCCAAGGAGGGTATCTTTGACGAATCAAGAAAACGCCCCGTACCTTATCCGCCTAAAACAATAGGCTTGATTACATCCACGCAGTCCGCCGCATATGCGGATTTCATAAAGATAATAAATGCTAGATGGAAAGGAATTGAGATCCAAGTACTAGATGTGCAAGTACAAGGAGATATTGCAGCCAGACAGATAGTCTCTGCTATAAAACAGTTCGGCGAGGCTCCTACGCCTCCAGAAGTACTGGTACTTATTAGGGGCGGTGGCAGTCCAGACGATTTGGCCGCTTTCAGTACTGAATCAGTTACCAGAGCAGTGGCGGGAAGCAGAATTCCTACTATGGTTGCAATAGGTCACGAGATAGATGTTTCACTAGCCGAGTTGGCGGCAGACATGAGAGCAAGTTCGCCGAGCAATGCAGCTGAACTAATGGTCCCAGATAGAAAATATGTGCTTGAAGAACTAGCAAACTCATCAGAACAACTCCGCAAAATTGGCGAAGAATATATTATTCAAGCAAAATCTGATTTAAAAGACACGAGTATTTTACTTAATGACTCAATGGTTCTTATTATTGAGCGGGATAAAGATTTGCTAAGTGGTTCGGCACAATTACTCGAGGCACTGAATCCAATAGCTATATTAAAAAGAGGGTATGCCATAGTAAGGTTTAAAGGAGCAATCTTAAAAGATGCTAATAAGTTGTCACGTGGCAATAGGGTTGGCGTTGAGCTTGCGTATAGTGGTTTTAACGCAGTCGTTGAAGAAGTGACAAAGAATAAGGAGCAATAGATATGAATAAAAAGACTAAGGAAGAAGAATCATCCTACTCTGAGCTTAAAAAAGAGCTGAATGATGTGCTTGAAAGACTTCAGTCAGATAACTTGGATATTGACGAGGCAATGGAGCTTTATGAACGAGGTTTGGAAGTTATAACTATTCTCTCTACGCAGCTAAAAGAAGCTGAGAATACCATAAAGAAACTGAATAGCACTTTTAATGAGAAGTAGTTTAAAATGGTCTGGCTCTTCGTCTTATCGCTACTAGTTTTATTATGTTTTGCAGGAGTTATTTTTGTTGGAGCTCCATACTTACCCACGCTTTCTCCTCAAGTTGAGGAAGCTCTAGAGATGGCAAATTTGGCTAGTGGCCAAACCCTTCTTGAACTTGGAAGCGGGGACGGAAAAGTTTTGCTTGCGGCTGCTCGAAAAGACATTAAGGTAATAGGCTATGAACTCAATCCAATTTTGGTTGTATTTTCATACATAAGGACTCTGAAATATAGAAAAAACGTGACAATTATATGGGGTAACTTTTGGACTAAACAATGGCCAAAAGCTGATGCAATTTTTGTATTTTTACTGCCCAAATATATGAAAAAGCTGGATACAAAATGTATGCGATATTCACATTTGCCGATTACTTTAGTCAGTTTTGCATTCGAAATACCCGGCAAAGAGCCAAGTAAGAAAAGCAAGGGTCTATTTACTTATCACTATAAGTAAGACCTCATAAACACAAGAGATTTGCCACTACTAAATAACTGAGGTAACATAGTTAAATGATTAAACATAACCAAAAAGGTGCTGTTTCGGCAGTCGGTGTTTCTTTGGTTATTTCTGTAGTATTTCTGGTCGCTGCGATAGGTTTTGGTGTGTGGGCATTCATGAGTCGACAGGATTATAAAAATAATACCGATAAAAAAATCGCAGATGCCATTGTCGTTCAACAAAATAAAGATAGCACTATAGAGAAGAACCAACTGGCACAGGACCAAAAGAATCCACTGCTTACCTATACTGGCCCCTCGCAGTACGGGGGCATAATAATGAAATATCCTAAAACCTGGAGTGCATTAATTGACGACAGGGGAGACAATGCTTCTGCTCCGGTGAACGCATATTTTGGTTCACCGGTACTTAGTTCTGTATCGGACCAAAACACAATTTTTGCGTTAAGGATGCAAGTTGTGAACCAAGCCTATGCGAATATAGTACAGTCCTACGTCGGTCACCCCTCTAAATCTAATCCCATTGTGTCGAGTGCTTACTCATTGCCCAGCTTGCCTAATGTTGTAGGTGTTAAAATCTATTTTCAAGCCAATGACGAAACGCTTATATTACTACCTCTAAGGGCAAGTACTATAGAATTATGGACTACAAGCAGCAACTTTATTGATGATTTTAATAACATTATCTTAAAGAATTTCACTTTTTCGCCTTGAACGATTTAGTCTATACTATCTAAATAGTAAAGATATAGAACACGAGGGGATTTTGTATGGTTGATGACGGTCATGATGCGCCGCTATTATCACAACAACTCCTTCTGGGTGTGGCAGAAGAACTAAAGCTACCGCTGTTACAAATTGCAAGGCAATCCGAACTCGTGAGTTTAAATGATGAGGCTGCAAAAAATACGATTCAAGCCACCGCTGAAACAGCTCTTAGGCTGTTAGATAACTATGTGCTTGGTGTTCGATTAGCCCTAGAGCCTCAGCAATTTCCCGCTGAAGCGGTTTCCGTCTCATCCATTCTGTATGATGTTTCTCAGCAGCTTGATAGATATGCCAAGCTTTACGGTGTTAATTTGGAGCTTAACATAGCAGGTAAGTACGGTCCGGTAGTTGCAAATAGGAGAGGTCTGGAGTCGGCTTTAGTCAGTGTAGGCGCTGCACTTATTGAGGCACTGCCTGCACTTCAGGGATCAAAACAGCTAACTATGCAACTGGCTACGCATCGTAGTAGATATGGAGTTATAGCAGGTGTCTATACCGAAACTAAAAAAGTATCAAATGAGGCTTTAAAACACGGAAGACACATGCATGGCAAAAGCCGACAGCCTTTGATTAACCTCAGCCATAATAGCGGCGCAGGAATATTCGTTGCCGACGCAATTCTTCATGCAATGGACCTCAAACTAATGGCCAGTCGACACCACCGATTGCATGGCTTAGGAACAGTTCTGCAGCCAAATAATCAGCTACAGCTTGTATGAGCCATATAATCTTAATAGAACCGGATGTATTACTTGGGCGAATATATAGTAAAGCTCTGCGGACTAATAAAGGCGGTACTGTAGAAACAGTCAATGGAGCGCAAGATGCGATTATGTCTGCCGATAAAAAAATGCCAGATTTGGTAATAGTCGAGCTGCAGCTTATAGAACACTCGGGCATTGAATTCTTATATGAGTTTAGATCATACCCAGAGTGGCAAGATATTCCAGTCATTATTAACACCATCGTCCCGTTCAGTGAGTTTCGAGACAATTGGCACTTACTTCAATCTGAGCTTAATGTTAAAACGTATTTGTATAAGCCAGCAACGTCAATCAGAGACCTAAAGAGATCAGCTAACGAATTTTTATCAGTTGCCGCGTGAACCAAATACGTACAAAAGCCATAGTTCTTCACCGGACAAATTACTCCGAAGCTGACCGGATAGTAACGTTTTTAACGCAAGATCGCGGTAAAATTCGGGTTATCGCAAAGGGAGTTCGTCTTTTGAAGTCCAAGCTTGCAGGTGGAATAGAGTTATTCAGTATCACGGAAATTGGCTATATTCAGGGAAGAGGACAGTTGGGCACCTTAACTTCTGCTCGCTTGATACGTTACTATGATTCGATAGTTAAAGATATAAATCGCGTACAACTTGGATACGAGGTTATTAAACAACTCGACAGAGCAGTTGAGGATCAGCCTGAACCAGAATATTTTGATTTGCTGGACGAAGCTTTTAAGTCGTTAAATAATAATAAAATAGCTATAGATCTTATTAGAATTTGGTTTCAGGCACAGCTGCTGAGGCTTTCAGGTCATACGCCAAATCTAAAAACCGACGAATCTGGAGATCCTTTAGATGAAACCAAGTCATATGACTTTAATTATGACATTGTCGGGTTTGAGCAGCGTGAAGGCGGAACTTATTCCTCATCAGACATTAAATTTTTAAGACTACTATTTTTGGGCAACACACCTCAAGCATTACAAGTAATTGTTAATCTTGATAAGATCATTCCACATTGTCAGCAACTAGTACAGGCTATGCTACAGACATATATTCGGATATAATCTGAACCATCTATGAGCGATGTATCACTAGAAACAATTGTTAGCCTTTGTAAGCGAAGAGGCTTTGTATTTCAGGCAAGCGAAATCTACGGTGGAATTTCAGGATTCTATGACTATGGTCCTCTAGGTATTGAGCTGGTAAATAACGTCAAGCAAGAGTGGTGGAAGGCGATGGTTCGTGAGCACGACAATATATTTGGCGTTGATGGAGCGATAATCCAAAATCCAAAGCTGTGGGAAGCAAGTGGTCATGTAGCAGGATTTACCGATCCACTCGTTGAAGATGTCGTGACTCATAAAAGGTATCGAGCCGATCATATCGCAGGAATTGACAGCAATAACATTGAAGAATTAACCAGACTATTAAAAGATAAAAAGTCACCTGATGGTAATGAGTTAGGTCCTGTCAGGACCTTTAACATGATGATGAAAACATTTATTGGACCTGTTGAGGATACGGACAGCGTGGCATATCTCAGACCAGAAACGGCCGGTTCAATATTTACTAATTATGAAAATGTCCGCGAGACAATGAGAGCAAAGCTGCCGTTTGGAGTAGCACAAATAGGCAAAGCTTTTAGAAATGAAATAAGCCCTAGGGACTTCATATTTCGCGTAAGGGAACTTGAGCAGATGGAAATGCAATATTTTATTCGTCCCGCTGATCAGGATAAATCTTATGAGGAATGGAAAGATTTTGCATGGAAATTCCTTATTGAAAGACTGGGAATAAAAGAAGAAAGTTTGCAATGGCATGAACATGACCAAAATGAGCGAGCTCACTATGCAAAAGTTGCGCATGATATCTACTTTAAGTATCCCCAGGGATTTAAGGAGTTATGGGGAACGCACAACCGGACTGATTATGATCTAAGTGCGCATCAAAAAGTAAGCGGCAAGGAACTTACGTATTTTGACGACGAGAGCCGCGAGCGCTTTATACCGTACGTTATAGAAAGTTCGGTAGGTGTGGGACGCACATTAATGGCAATTTTGACTGATGCGTATCATGAAGAAGAAATTAACGGCGAGACTAGGGTGGTACTAAAACTTAAACCATCGATTGCACCCTATAGAGTTGCAGTAAGCCCATTGCTAAAGAATAAGCCTGAACTCGTCAATAAGGCCAGGGAAGTCTACTCTCTACTTAAGAAAGAGTTTGGTAATGTTATGTGGGATGATAACGGAAATATCGGTAAAAGATATAGAAGACAAGATGAAATCGGTACACCATATTGCGTAACCATCGACTTCGATTCATTAGAAGACGACACAGTAACAGTCAGAAATAGAGATACTGCAGAACAAACCAGAGTATCCCTAGAGGACTTAATTAAGACTATATCTTAGAGGCCTGTGTTGACTTGAAAGTGTACGTGATCTGGGTTTCCGTGAGGGGTTACGTGCACAACGGCGTCACCAAATTGACCAGAATCTAACATCTCAAGAGCTTCAACCCCAGTATCCCTGTTAGACACGTCGATTACTTCTCCTGTGATCATAAGTAATCTAGGAATAATTCGACCGTTAGCCTCAATCGGTGCTCTCCTAGGGTCAGTAAGTGTTTCTACATCGGCAGGAGGTCTAGTATCTATAACTTTTCCATCGCCACCAACTATAAAGCCGTGTATAGCTTCATATCCTAGATCTCTTGGAGCACTTGGTGCAACACCAAACCTTTTTGAAGTACCAAGTTTTTCACCATCTTCACCAACTCTGCTGGCAGGTGATAGTGGTTCTCGTGACGGTTGGTCACCGGCCCACTGTCTAGAAGGACCATCTACGATAGCTATTCTGTTTCCCATATGTTCTTTCTCTCCCTTTAATAAAGCTATGTTAAACCATACTTATTCTGAGAACTTTTGTCAACGTTTTTCATTCCATTTATGCTTTTCTGTGGAAAAATATTATGTATGTGGCTTTCTGAGAAGATTAGTCATATAATTCGAGATAACTAATTGGAGAGTCAACAAATGGTTATTCATATAAACTTTTGGGCAGTTGTGCTGGCCGGCATTTCAAGCATGATAATCGGGGCAATCTATTATTCGGATAACTTGTTGGGAAAAGAGTGGAAGAAACTCTCAAAAATTAACACTAAACAATTTGAGAAAGATATGGTGTGGAACATGAGCCAGTTGTTTATAGGGGCTCTAATAACCTCGTATACAGTGGCGTTCGTAACATGCCTGTATCACTTCTACTACCATTCATCATGGCTACTAGCGGGAGTAGCGAGTGCAATAGTTCTGTTTGTAGGTGTATCGGCAACCACAGTTGCTATTCACGATACCATGAATCAAACACCCACAAAACTGATAAATATCACGTTTGGGAACAGGTTTCTTTCGATACTGGCTATGGGCCTAATCATTGGTTGGTTGCACCCGTAGATTACTCCTATTAAAAAGATGCTACAATCGTAGTCTATGCGACAGGCTCAGGCTCTAACGGTAATGATGGGTGGTGCCAATGTGTTCTTAACGGGAGCACCAGGCGCCGGTAAAACATACATTCTTCGTGATTTTATTAATCGTTCTAAAAGAAGCGGTAAGTCCGTTGCAGTAACCGCAAGTACAGGTATAGCTGCCAGTCATATTGGCGGTAATACAATTCACTCATGGTCAGGACTTGGCATAAGCGAGGAGCTCAGCAATTCGGATTTAAAAAAACTACTAGGAAGCTCGAAACTGCAGGCCAGATACAACTCATGTGACATTCTTATAATTGACGAGATATCAATGCTACACGGTAAGAGACTGGATATGCTTAATAAACTGTCAAAAGCATTCCGAGAAAATAATGATCCCTTCGGTGGAATACAGGTTATTTTAGTTGGAGACTTGTTCCAACTTCCTCCAGTTTCGAGAAATACAAATGCGTTAGACTTTGTACATTTATCCGATGCCTGGAATGAACTCAGGCTTAGCATTTGTTACCTTGATGAACAACATCGTCAAAATAGGAATGACTCGTTATTGATCTTTTTAGAGTCAATGAGAGACCAAACCCTTACTGACGATTCGTTTGAAACCATAGTTGAGAGGATGAATATTGAAGATGAAAACAAATCATCTGTGACCAAACTTTATTCTCATAATGTTGATGTAGATTCGATCAATAACAAACACTTGAACGAGCTACCAGGCAGAATCCACTCCTATGAAATGGAAAGTAAAGGCAATAAGTCAAAGATAGCCCAACTCTCAAATTCCATTCTTTCACCAGAGATTTTAAATCTAAAGATAGACGCCGAGGTAATGTTTGTCGTGAACAACTTTTCCGAAGGATATGTAAATGGTACCAGGGGCAGGGTAATTGGATTTGATCAGCAATTTCCAATAGTGGAGCTGATGAATGGTAAAAAAGTTACCGTAACTCAAAATACATGGAGCTTAAATGAAGATGGTCTCGTGAGAGCTCAAATTACTCAACTACCTATTCGACTTGCTTGGGCGATTACTATTCATAAGAGTCAAGGGATGAGTCTGGATTCGGCTCAAATAGATCTTTCTAAAACTTTTACATATGGGATGGGTTATGTAGCTCTGTCGCGAGTGAAAAGTATAGGCGGCCTATATATTAACGGTGCAAACAGAATGGCTTTTCAGCTTCACCCGGATATATTCGATCTTGATGCAAGTCTCAAACAACTCTCGGCCCAACTTGCTCATGTAACGGAAGACATCAATGAAGAAATAGAAGAAGACAGTAGTGAACCCAAAGATAATCTTGATGCACAGCTATTCTCCAAACTTAAGGACTGGCGACTTAAGAGATCGAAAAAAGATAAGGTTCCGCCTTATATAATTTTTCATAATGTAACTCTGGAAACTTTGGCTAGTGCGCATAAATTATTAAATGAAAAGCAATTGCTTGGTATACAAGGAATAAGTACTAAGAAGATTGAAAAATACGGCGACGATATTATAGGAATTCTTACCGAGCATTTTTCTGTCTAACCAATTTATTTTAAAGTTAAGGTGATAGACTATACTCATGCCAAGTGGACAATATAAACCTAATACCTATGCATTTATTGATAGTCAAAATCTAAATCTTGGTACACAGAGAATGGGCTGGAAATTAGATTGGCGAAAATTCCGTCAGTATCTTGCTAAAGAGTACGGCGTTACCAAAGCCTACATGTTCATTGGATATATGAGTGAAAATGAAGCCCTATATGAATATATGCACGAACTCGGGTACCTTATAGTGTTAAAACCTACAATCGATATGAATATCCAAATTGACGCTAAGGTAAAAGAAGAGGCAAATGCTAGCGGCAACCCTACGGAAGTAAAAGAAGAAAAGGATCGAGCACCCGTCAAAGGAAACGTTGATGCCGAGCTAGTACTGTATGCCATGAAAGAATTACCGAACTACGAGAAAGCCATAATTGTTTCGGGAGACGGTGATTTCTTCAGCCTGGCAGAATATCTCGATGAACAAGGTAAACTAGCAAATATCTTGGCGCCAAACTGGCAATATTCAAGCTTGTTAAAACCGTTTGAATCAAAAATCGTAAGGCTCGATCAACTTAGAAGAAGTTTGTCATATCATAGTCGTAAAAACAAAAAAACTAGTGCCTAAATTTTCATTGTTAAATTTTTAGATATATAATTTTCCCCCTTAGTTTATACTGGATCTATTACGACTAATTGGGGGTTTTATGACAGACAAGAACTGGGATTTTAGCGGACTAAAAGCAGTGTTTTTTAATGGTACTTTATCAAAATCGCCTGAGGAGAGTCACACTGAACGACTTATAAATATTTCTAAAGGTATTATGGAAAAGCATGGCGTTAATGTGGAAGTAATACGGACTATCGATCGGGACATTGCTGTCGGTGTGTGGCCGGATATGCGAGAACATGGTTATAAGACTGACGAGTGGCCGGAAATAATTAAGAGAGTGATGGATGCAGATATTTTGGTGCTCGCCGGGCCAATCTGGCTTGGTGATAATAGCAGTGAAACAAAGAAAGTTATCGAGCGATTATACGCTTGTAGCAGCATATTGAACGACGATGGCCAGTACGCGTTTTATGGAAAAGTAGGCGGCTGCTTAATTACTGGTAATGAAGATGGGATCAAGCACTGCGCAATGAATATTTTGTATAGCCTTCAACACCTAGGATATACAATACCGCCGCAAGCTGATGCCGGATGGATTGGAGAGGCTGGGCCTGGTGATAGTTATGGTGATTTGCAGAAGGACGGAACAAGGCTTGGTTTTGATAACGATTTTACCAACCGAAATACAACTTTTATGACTTGGAATCTTATGCATGAAGCAAAGCTGCTCAAGGATAATGGAGGTATACCTGTACAGGGGAATCAACGATCAAAGTGGGATGCAGGCAGCAGGTTCGATTTTGCTAACCCAGAGTATAGGTAAAGGAGGAAGAGGTATGAAAATAACAAAGTACGTTCACTCATGTCTACTAGTAGAATCAGGAGATCGAATAGCATTATTTGATCCTGGAGTAATGAGTAGCGATGCACTTAATATTGATTCGATATCTAAACTAGACGATATTTTTATAACTCACATTCATGCCGATCACTTGGATATAAACTTTGTTAAGAGGCTCGTTAATAAGTTTCCGGACGTTCGTATTACATCGACATCTCAAGTTGTAGAACATCTAAAAGAGGTAGGGAT
>JBIOIO010000003.1:0-84680 GCA_044449925.1 Saccharimonadales bacterium (SeqCode) | reverse complement strand
TTCATCCTGCACGCGGCGTTGCTCCATCAGGCTTTCGCCCATTGTGGAAAATTCCCTACTGCTGCCTCCCGTAGGAGTCTGGGCCGTTCTCAGTCCCAGTCTGGCTGATCATCCTCTCAGACCAGCTAATGATCGTCGCCTTGGTGAGCTATTACCTCACCAACAAGCTAATCATGCGCAGGCCGTTCCCAAACCGCCGAAGCTTTAATCCGAAGACCACATGCGGTATTAGACACCATTTCTGGTGCTTATCCCTCAGTTTGGGGTACGTTCCTACGTGTTACTCAGCCGTCCGCCGCTCGTGTACCCCCGAAGGGGCCTTACCGCTCGACTTGCATGTATTAGGCACGCCGCCAGCGTTCATCCTGAGCCAGGATCAAACTCTTCAAAAAAAGAATCTGCTCATTGACTTAAGGTCGAACATCTAATTCCCGAAGGAATTATCTGACTTACTTATTCTAAAACAGTTCAAATGAACTGACGTTGATTTGCACTACTCAATTTTTAACGAACAATGACGACTTTTTAAGGGACACTCATAGAGAGCCACCGTCAAGTCATTCATATGATCATACCCTATCGTAACCCCATTGGTCAAGGGGTAAATGAACACTAAATATAGTTATACTTACAACGCTAATGCTTATTCTTTAGGATTATCGGTCGAGGGTTCGTCTTCTGATAGCTCTTCAAGTTCATCTACTTTGTCTACAAGTGCTAGCGACACCACTTCATCTCCGTCATTAAGACGCATGATTCGGACACCCTGTGTAGCTCTTCCTAGAGCAGGAATATTTTTTAGGCCCAATCTTATTGTCTGACCTTGCTGACTAATTATTATTACTTCTTGCTCGGCATTAACTAGTGTCTTTACGCCGACTAACTCTCCGGTTTTAGTGTTAACAACAGCCGATCGAATGCCGACACCTCCACGAGCGTGAGGCGTAAACTGAGCTATCTTTGTTCTCTTACCGTATCCGAATTTACTAATTACAAATATGTCCGAACCTTCTTCTACAATATCCATACCTATGACCTTATCGCCAGGTCGTAAACGAATACCGCGTACTCCTCTGGATACACGACCCATAGGACGCGCATCTTTTTCCTGAAACCTAATTGCCTGTCCTTGGGATGTACTAATGATTACTTCATTTTCACCAGTAGTCATACGGATCCATTTTAACTCGTCGCCACTATCTAGATTTATTGCAATTAGGCCGCTTGTACGCACATTCTGATACTGCTCAAACGGAGTTTTCTTCACCACTCCACGTACCGTGCACATGATAAGGTTTGCTGCATTATGGCTCTTTGAGACATTTAGGATACTGCTAACGGTTTCTTCGGGTTGCAGCTGCAATAGATTAACAAGCGCAATGCCTTTAGCGTTTAGACCAACCGCAGGAACTTCATAGGTCTTCATTCGGAATACTCTTCCCTTATTGGTAAAGAACAGAAGGAAGTCATGAGTTGATGCGTTTACAACGTGCTCGATTACATCTTCTTCACGTGTTGCCATGCCTCGACGGCCCTTACCGCCTCTTCCTTGTTTTTTATACTCTGCAATCGGACTTCTTTTAATATAGTTTGCGGCCGTAAGCGTGACGGCAACTTGTTCATCGGCAATAAGATCTTCATCGCTCATCTTGCCTAACTCACCATTAATAACCTTGGTTCTTCGTTCGTCGCCATATTGTTTTTTTAGTGCAGTTAATTCTTCTTTAATAATTTTTAAAACTTTCTTTTCATCTGCGAGAATCGATTCCAAGTTGGCAATTAACTTCATAAGTTCCGCTAGCTCATCTTCAATCTTTTTGCGCTCTAGACCAGCAAGAGTCCTAAGCTGCATTGCCAATATGGCTTTGGCCTGAATTTCGCTTAGCTTAAACCTCTTAACAAGGTTCTCTTGTGCTTCTTCGGTAGTATCACTTGCTCGAATAACTTTAATAACTTCGTCTATATGATCAAGCGCAGTCTTTAACCCCTCAAGAATGTGAGCTCGCTCTTTAGCCTTCTTAAGCTCAAATTCTGTCCTTCGCCTTACAACTGCCTTACGGTGCTTAATATGCTCATTTAGAATATCCTCTAAGCCCAGTACTCGAGGTTGTATACCGTCTATAAGAGCCATCATGTTGAAGTGGAAGCTTGTCTGTAAGGGGGTTAGCTTATAAAGCTGATTTAACAACTTCTTTGGATAGGCATCCCTTTTTAGGTCTATGACAATTCGTACGTTTCCTCTAGCAGTCTCGTCGCGTAGATCGGATATGCCGGTCAATTTTTTATCCCTTACAAGATCCGCTATCTTGAGAACTAGTGTCTCCTTATTTAGAGCATATGGGATCTCGGTAATGACAATTTGATGTCGACCTTTTGCTCCTTCAACAATCTCGGCTACACCTCTCGTAACTACACCTCCTCTTCCTGTTGCATAGGCAGTTCGTATAGACTCCTTGCCGTAAATTACACCGCCAGTAGGAAAATCTGGCCCCTTAACATGCTCTAAAAGATCATCCAGAGTAGCTTTTGGGTTATCAATCAAGGTAATCTCGGCGTCTACAAGTTCGCTCAAGTTGTGAGGAGGAATGTTAGTTGCCATACCTACAGCAATACCAAGCTGGCCGTTCAATAATAAGTTCGGTAGTTTCGAAGGTAGTACCGTCGGTTCCTGTAATCGACCATCGTAGTTATCCCTGAAGTCAACCGTTTCTTTGTCTATATCTTCTAGTAGTTCGTCAGCAAGTCGTTCCATTTTTGCTTCTGTGTAACGCATGGCAGCTGGAGGGTCACCATCCATAGATCCAAAGTTTCCTTGACCGTTTACCAACATGTAACGCATTGCCCAGGGCTGCGCCATACGAACCATCGAATCATAGATAGCAGCGTCACCATGAGGGTGATAATCTCCCATAACCGCACCCACAACATTCGCGCTTTTACGATGTCGTGCACCGGATCTAAGTCCGTCACGGTTCATGGCGTATAGAATACGCCGGTGTACAGGTTTTAAACCATCTCTGACGTCAGGAAGTGCACGATCAATGATAACGCTCATGCTATATCGAAGATAACTATCTTCCATGACGTTTTCTACCGTTCTAAGCTCTACTGTGCGGGAATGACCCGAGTCAATATCATCTGGTAGCATGGCAACGCCTTTGCGGCGTTCTTCCATTGATTCTTCAACTTCTGGTTCAAATTTCTCATCTTCATTGATGATCTCATCGCCGTCGGGTTGATTTACTATCTCTTCTTCGTCCATCTTAAATGTCTAAGTCCTTTACAAACTTGGCGTTCGTTTGGATGAAGCTCTTGCGAGGTTCGACTTCACTGCCCATAAGCTTGTTAAATATAGCGTCCGCTTTTTCAGCATCAGAAACTCTTATCTTAACTAGGACCCTCTTATCCGGATTCATGGTAGTCTCAAAAAGCTGATCCGCGTCCATTTCACCAAGTCCCTTATACCTCTTCTGCTCAACAAAACCAGCCTGCTTATATCTTTCGCTATCACCAGTAATTTTAGCGCCCTCTTTTTTGCGTTTTTCAATTTCTGCATCAAGTACTACGTCCAATTGATCTTCGTCATATATAAATATGCTAGATTTTCGGCCGTTACGTATTAGCTCAAAAAGAGGTGGCTTTGCTAAATAAATGTGCCCACCATCTATAACAGGTTTCATATATCGGAAGAAGAAGGTCATGAGCAGAGTGCTAATATGGCTTCCGTCTACATCCGCATCAGTCATTATTATAATCCGATCATATCGAAGACCAGAAAGGTCGAAGGATTCCTCAATACCAACTCCCAGAGCCTTAATGAGACTAACAATCTCGTTGTTGGCAAGCATTTTATCTAGTCGTGCCCGTTCAACATTTAATACCTTGCCCCTAAGTGGAAGGATTGCTTGGCTTTTACTATCTCTTCCAGATTTTGCCGAACCACCAGCAGAATCTCCTTCTACAAGATAAAGCTCTGAGTCTTTGGGATCTTTATTAGAGCAATCTGCAAGCTTTCCAGGCATGCTTGCACCATCCAGTATTCCCTTTCGAAGAATATTGTCTCTTGCAGCCCTCGCAGCTTTACGCGCTCGGGCAGCCAGAAGAGCCTTACCGACTATTTTTCGAGCAACGCCAGGATGTTCTTCTAGATAATAATTTAAATACTCGCCAAGAACTTGTTCCACTATTCCACGCACCTCTGGGTTACCAAGTTTATTTTTCGTCTGTCCCTCAAACTGAGGATCCGGCAATTTAACCAGTATGATCGCCGTTAGTCCTTCTCGTGTATCTTCGCCGGATAAGTTTTCTTCTTTTTCTTTTAGGAGACCCTGCTTTCGGGCATAGTCATTGATTACTCGAGTAAGAGCAGCACGAAATCCAGTTAAATGTGTGCCTCCGTCGGGGTTTAGAACATTATTTGCAAACGACTTAATAGTTTCTGTATAGGCGTCAGTATATTGGAGTGAGATTTCCACTTGAATATCTTTAACTGTTTTATCTACATAGAATATGTCATCGTCAACTACTTCACGACCAACATTTAGATGCTTTACATAGCTTTGGATACCGCCTTCAAAATAGAAGTTATAGCGTTTACCAGTAGCTTCTTCTTCAAGTGATGTATGAATTCCTTTAGTTAGATAGGCGGCATGTCGCAACCGATCAAGAATCGTATCATAGTTAAACTTAGTGCTTTCGAATATGGTTGTATCTGGATAGAAGGTTATTTCTGTACCAGATTTATCAGTCTTGCCAACGACCTTTAAATCACTTAATGGTGCACCTTTAGCATAATCTTGCTCATAAATTTTTCCATCAAGGTATACATTTACTTTCAAACGTTCAGAAAGACCGTTTACAACACTCACGCCAACACCGTGTAGACCACCCGATACTTTATATCCGCCTCCACCAAATTTTCCACCTGCATGGAGCACCGTAAGAACGGTTTCAACCGTACTTTTGCCCGTTTTAGGGTGAATATCTGTAGGTATTCCACGACCATCGTCTGTTACTGTGATACCGCCGTCTGAAAGCATCTTTACGCTGATCTTAGTTGCATGACCAGCCAGTGCTTCATCAATACCGTTATCTACAATTTCCCATACTAGGTGGTGCAAACCTTCGATACCTGTACCGCCGATATACATACCGGGTCGCTTACGTACAGGTTCAAGCCCTTCGAGCACAGTAATTTGCTCGGATGAATACGAGTTCTTTTTTGTCTTACCCTCAGCCACTACAAATACACCTCAATTATTCTATTCAAACAATGTTACAATTTTTTTCCCACTAATACTATTATATCGTAATCAGTTCGTTCGGGCAAAGACCACTTCTCTTCTAATTTATATTGCTAGTTTTCCTATTTGCTTATTCTTCTGCAATATGGAAAGTTCCATCTTGATCGATAAGAATTGTATCTCCCTCTGAAGGATGTACTTCAGTTTTACCCTTTTCAGTATTCTCTGATTCATTTAGCTCTTCCTTGAGTTCCGCAGCAATTTCTTGTATTTCGTTCTTTTCCAACTCGTTGCTTGAAATGTTCTGTGGTGCATTTTCCTTTGGCGGCTTTTCTCCATTAGTTTGCTCCGCCGTCACTGTCTTCTCTGGAGCTTTTTGTTCCTTTTTTACAGGTGCACTAGAAGCGGCGGCTTTAGTGCTTGATTTTGGCAATGCTGGTTGCTGGACAGCCTGGGCTTGCTTTGGCACGGTGGACACGGATACAGGTGGTTGTGAAGGCAACGGTTTAGTGGGCTGGGACATTGGTCGAGCGGCTACAGTACGTGGCGCTTGTGCAGTACCAAACCCTTGACGCTTATTCAGCCAATCGTCAAGAAAAGAAGCACTATTAGCAGGCTTTGGCTGAGCCGCTCTAGCATTAGCATTTGTAGCAGGTAATGTTTGAGCCGCACCTGGAGCTCTGTATGCCCCTGTGGGAGTACCTGATGGCAACGTCTTTGTTGCCATGCGCTTCAGAATATCTGCTTCAACGACGGACCTCGGTTTTCCATATTTTGCTGCAGAAAGCTGCTTTAGTGCAATAGCCAGTCGTGGTCTAGGTGTTCCAAGAGGGGGCAATGTTACCATACTGAAAGGTTGAGTAGGTATGCCTCCTATAAGAGTCCTGACTATGGTGTTATGGTTAGGAACTCTCAGCAAGTCATCACTATCAAATGTTGGGTGAAAGTATTTTCCTAATGATTCAACATCATTTTGACCAATTCTAAAGGATATAATTGTACCCATATTTCCGAATACTGCATCACGAATTTCTTGTGTAAGCTGTGTCGTAAATTGGTTGGCCACTATTAAGTTTAGGTGGTATTTTCGAGCTTCGGACATTATGGTTGCAAAGCTATCGGTTGAAAAATTTTGAAACTCATCTACATACAAGCTAAAGTCTATTCGTTCATCCTCTGGAATATCTGAACGGCTCATAGCCGCAGCCTGGAATTTCATAACGAACACCATTCCAAGTAACTTTGAATTCAAATCACCTGTTCTTCCCTTACTTAAGTTTACTAATAGTATCTTTTTGTTATCCATAATATCTCTTAGGTCAAAGGCGCTTTTTGTTTGTCCTATTACATTACGCATCATCTCGTTGCTAAGGAACGCACCGAATTTACTCACAAACCAACTATTAATTTCACCCGCGTCATTTGATCGCTGACTAGCAGGATATTCCTTTTGCCAGAAATCTAGTACGTTTGGATCTTTTACGTGTTGTAATTTCTGTTTCAGGAATGCTGGATCTCTAAATAATTTTGGTATATCAACGAAAGTACCCCCTTCCGGATCAGCCATAATGGCCTGAGCCGCATTTCTAAATATATGCTCGTATCTAGGTCCCATTATCCCTTGATGTTGTGGGTCATACAACTTTTGTAACATGTTCAAAGCTTCCTGAATCAGAAAATCCTTCTGATCTTCGTGTTGAAATTCGAACAAATTTAGACCCATAGGATGATCCATATCGGCTGGACTAAAATATATTATGTCCTCCGTCCGTTCTTTTGGAACCATAGCCATTAGTCTTTCAACCACGTCCCCATGCGGATCCACAAACGCAAATCCATTACCATTCAACATGTCTTGCAAAGCAAGATTTTCTAAGAAAGTAGATTTACCCGTTCCGGTCTGTCCTACTACATACATGTGTCTTTGACGATCATTCAAGGAAAGTCTTATTGGCTTCTTGGCACCTCTAAATAGGTTATATCCAAGCAAAAGTCCTTCTTCAGGTATATTTCTAGGACCGTCCACCTGCTTTGATGCTTGTCTAGATAGTTGTGAAGTTGGAATGTCTCTCTCGTCTGGAAAATGAAACAAGGAGGCCAGCTCAACAGAGTTTAGAATAGTGGAGTTTTTGTGCTGGGGGAAGTAGCGCATTATGTAGGAAGTGACTAAATCCTCAATATCTTTCGCCGGCTCGTACTTAAAGCCGTTTCTACCTGGCGCGTCGTAGAGATTAAAGCTTGCAACTATATTATTCAGAATAGCCACTGCTCTTTGGTTAATGTTGGATGAAACCACCACCCGTATAGCTGTTTCGAATCCTGCGTGACGTGTTTTCTCATCTATTGCATCCAGAGTGGTCTGGTCCAGGTGAGATAAGTCTGGTTTTGATGATTCTCCCCCTTTATCTCCCTCTGGAGGCTTGGCAAAGGCCACGGCGACATCTTTTGCAAAACTTCCTACAGCTAGTCCTTTATCGCCTTTTCTTTTTTTATCCGCAAGATCAGTTGCAGTCTTTCTCCAGGAAGGGTGTGCCGGTCTCAACAAGATCTGCACACCAACACCATCCTCTTTTCCAATAGTGGAAAGAGCATTTAGTAGTGATTGCATCGTATCTCTCTTGAGATCTTGATAAGTCGCTATTGGATAGGCGTAATGCTCTTTAAGCTCGAGTTCACCTCCTACACTACCGCTAATCTTGCCTACTGGGCTAAAAATATTATGTTCCGCAACTTCTTCTAGACGAGCAGTCGGGTATGCGCTATTTATGGCTTGTTTGATTACCTCTACTAAAGTTACTGGCACAGAGGCGTAATAACTTACAAAACCTTGTGTGCCGATAATCTCAAATGCTAGGTGACGCTGCCCAAAATATGATCTTTTAAAGCTTTTTTGAAAGGTACTGGCAATAATGTCATAGATAATTGTCGCCCTACTTATAGTTTCATCGGTTACATCCCTTACATCCCTAGATCCTACTTCAGTATCATCGCTAGGAGGCGGCAAATGTATTAACATTGGCACCATCTTAAGACCGCGCTCGATGTTTTTCTGTTCTCTATGGTTTTTACGGAACTGCATAAACAAAATAGGCGCTACAATAACTCCTATTAATAGAATAATGATGAATATGATTAATAAGGTAGTCATCAGTCCTCTATTTCAGCTTAATATTCTTGTTGTATCGTTTTCGCATGTAATCCGCTTTAAAAGCTGTTAACTCTTCACTTTGTTTATATGGATCTTCCCTATTGGCATTAATAATAGATTTTGCACGATTTACCCACTCTGGCTCAATAATATCCTTATCGTCAGCCACTTGAAGATTAGATTGGATCTGTTGAGCTATTACAGCATTAGTATTGTCGCCCGCCAGAGGCAAAGGAATAGTTGGCATTACAGGATTAACTGTAAGCGGGTTTTGGTTCACATCTGGAACATTGGCTCCAACTTGATCACTATCCGATGGATTCATAGTAGATATTATACAGCTTAAGCATCTATTTTGCGCGTGCGAGTACCGACAAACATGGCATACATATATCCCACAAATGATAGAGGTACAATTACGAGTATGTCTCGCATACTAAGCTCTCCAATAGATTGTAATGCCACTACTAGACCCACCACGATGCTTAGGAATGTAGATAAACGACTCTTATGCCGTATTGGCAGTCCATATAATTGGATGAAGCTGATTAGACTATATATAAGTAAATACGCAGTTAATCCGAATAGTAAGAAGCCCACGATTAAAAATACTGGCGCTATTGTGCTCGCGTTTGTTGAACTAAAAAAAATTAAGTCCAATATCAAAACTACCGTTACTTGCCATGCATGACTATGTGTGAGAATTTTTGTTATATTCATAATGTTTGGTGATAAGAAAGAGATTTGGTGCCGGGACGGTAAATCCGCTCTTAAAATATAGACTATTGAAGCGCTTACCGCCCTACGGCGAGACTGACCGCTCTGATAGCCTTTAGGGCTATAACAGAGCGCTGTACGGAATCCTCCGTTTTAGTAAGTCCGCCCCCGCGAGGGCTACGTTATTTGAATTGTGCGAACGTTTTTGTTTTTGTGACTTACAGCTTCTAATCTAGCACGATTGTTCAAAAATGTCAATCCTCTCATGCTTAAAAATACTCGTTTTTAATAATAAAATTGCTCCAAGATTTATCCAAAATTACACGTTCAAAATGTGAGACCAAAAAAGTTATGCACAGCTTTCTGAATAATAAACATAATTGTTATTGACGACATTAGACCTATTCTATAAGATACGTATAGCGCTTGAATAAATTAAGTGCTCAAAAACAAAAACGACTTAAGGGACGACGATTTCTCGCAAGTCGTTGTCCCACCAAAAAAGACCAAAACCTTAAATCCAAAAAAGCCAAACAAAAACAATCATAATTAATAAGAACACCTCGTCGGCATAAACGGGGTGTTTTTATTTTGTCAGTATTAATAAATAACTATATCTAGCTAACAATTAGACGTACTTGATCCACGTTTTTTACTAATTCAGGCAACTTCTCTTCATGTTCGCTTATTTAGAATGCTTGTAGAAAAACCTTAATAACATTAGTGTCTGAGTCTTACAGGTGTTGATAGGTTATGTAGCCATATAAGGTTAGTGTCTTAACTCCTTAGAAAAAGTAATTTTTTGTTTTTGTAGTTGACCTCTGAAAGTCCCTCTGTTAAAATGCTTCTACATTAACTTTTATTAATGTTTAAGTGGGAGACTAGGTCATAGCCAAATACACCCGCCTGAATGATCAAATTCGGGCACCCCGTCTGCGAGTCATCGACAGTGATGGCAAACAGCTCGGAATTTTAAGCAAGCAGGAAGCTTTGTCTATTGCCCAAGAACGAGAACTCGATCTTGTAGAAATTTCTCCCGACGCTGATCCGCCAGTATGCAAAATTGTAGACTGGGGTAAATATAACTATCAGCGCACCAAGCAGCTGCAGAAAAATCGACGTGTCGCTAAGACACTGGATATGAAGCAGATGAGATTCGGCCTTAAAATTGGGGCACACGATCTGGAAATAAAGATGAGGAAAGTATCTAAGTTTCTCGAAGCTGGGCATAAGGTTAAGATAACCCTTATCTATCGAGGACGAGAACAGGCCCATAAAGAGATCGGGTTCAAGATTGCACAAGATGTAATTGAAAGCTTTGGTGATACAATTGTAGTCGACCAACAGCCTCAGTTGAACGGAAAACAATTAAATTTTGTCGTACGAAGCAGTGGGAAGAAACAAGTTCAAACACCTGTTTTATCTGCAACTACAGAAGAAGGAGAATAATATGCCTAAATTGAAAACCCACAGCGGTACAAAGGATCGAGTCCGATTATCTAAGAACGGAAAGGTTCGTGTTGGAAGCGCAAATCTTAACCATTTTTTGGGCAAAAAGAGTGGTAGCCGGAAGCGAGCGCTTAGAGGTCTGACTACCAGAACTGGAACCCAAGCAAAGAATATTAAGAAGAATTTAGGCGCATAGGTTTAGAACCTATTGTAAGGAGTTATCATGAGAGTTAAACGCGGTGTTACAAGCCACAAGAGACATAATAAGATACGTAAGGCTACTAAGGGGTTTAGCCATCCTAACCGAGTCAGCATAAAGCGAGGACGTCAGGCACTTACAAAGTCTTTGCAAAACGCTACAAGGGACCGTAAGAACCGCAAAAGGACATTTCGTGAATTATGGAATGCACGAATTAACGCTGGTGCGCGACTTAATGGCACAACATACAGCAAGCTTATATCAGGACTAAAGACTGCAAATATTACCATTGATCGGAAGATCTTGTCCGAATTAGCAGTAAACGAGCCAAAAGCATTCACTGAAATTGTAAAAGCCGCTAATCAGTAATTTCCCTTAGTCAAATTAAAAAACTCTCTGCTTAAGGAGAGTTTTTTAATGCCAGATTATCTATAAGCCGGGTTCTGTCGAGACTGATCATCTATCTAGATCTGCAATTGCTCACAGATTCGAGCGGTTCTTATGGTGGATCCTTAGCGGGATACTTTGGGCTTTAGGCCTAAAGGGTCCATCTCCTTGCAGCAGACAGGGTTTACCATTTCATATCGTCACCGATACAAACTGTGGGCTTTTACCCCACTCTTTTCACCCTTACCAAGCAAAGCTTGGCGGTATAGTTTCTGTGGCACTTTCCCTAGAGTTTCCTCCGGTCGCCGTTAGCGACTGTCATTCCCTAAGCTGCCCGGACTTTCCTCGTACGTATAAATACACACGCGATCAGCCAATAATCTGGCAATTACTATTATACTTCCTCTGTTGATTCCGGCAAAATACCCAACTGTTCATCCAATGCCCTATTAACGGCCGCGTCAGCAAGCTTATTAAACTCACGAGGTACATGAGAGTAGCTAATCTTTCTGAATTTTTTGGCCATCTGATTGATAGCATCGTGTATAGGCCATAGATCTCTGTTCTTTACTTTAAATATCCCTTTTAACTGGTTTACCACTAGCAGACTATCTAAATACACCTGAGCTTCTTTAACACCCATGTGAATACATTCTTCCATTGCCAACTTCAAGGCCATATACTCAGCCTGATTATTAGTTGTAACACCTAGATAAACACCTTTGTCTACAAGTATGTTGTCTTCCATATCCAAAATAACAAAACCACTTGCACTTGGGCCTGGATTACCCCTGGATCCCCCGTCTGTAAATACTTTCACTTCATCTGGTGAGGGTAAGGACTTCGAAATTGATTCTACTGACTCGTTCGAGATCAACTCATCAATTGCTACAGCCATTTTATGATCTTTATCAGTTATTTTCTTCTCTCCCTCGTGGGTAATAAGCCAAATTTGCACTACACTCCATTCGTTTTCCCAACGGGGGTGATGCTGAAATTCCTCAGCTAATTCCGCAACTTTGGTCATAAACTCCCAAGCTTGTTTAAAGTTTTCGAAATTAAACTGCTTATAAAGTCCGTGTTTGGTTTCTTGCCACATGCATATTATCTTAACACGTCGATATGGTACTCAGTGAAGAAGACATTTTTGGTCGGGGTGACAGGACTTGAACCTGCGACCTCACGGCCCCCAGCCGTACGCGCTACCAAGCTGCGCCACACCCCGATCTTAAAAGTATCGGGTACTGAGTTTGATCACCTGAGGGATCCCAGGTGGGTGTTTTCACCTAGCAACCACGGTTGCTAAGAATATTAAACTCCCTAATGATTAGTATCAGATAATCATTCACTCAGCGAGAAGCTTGCTTAGAGCTCTACCCGACTCAGTAAGTATACAATTATCTGCTAACCGAGTAAAAATCCAACTAGATTTGAAATGATATTACTAAGAGGCCCAGAGAAAAACTGATATGCAATAAGAACAAAGGCTAGCACGGTTATAAACCCAAACGCTTCAATACGCTGCATGATTTCTTGGACAGGCTCTGGAGCAACTGCGTAAAGAACCCTAGAACCGTCTAATGGTGGTATTGGAATAAGATTAAATATAAATAATCCGACATTTATCCATACAAAAATAGTCAAAGCTTCATAAGTCAGACTGCCCAAAACCGGGTGAACTGCTCTGAAAATCAACGATGCAATTACAGCTAATAATAAATTAGTGAGGGGTCCTGCTATTCCTACAAGCGCTGTTCCAAATTCTTCATACTTTAGACGCTCAGGATTAAAAGGCACAGGTTTAGCCACAAGGAGAGGAGGAAGACCAACCATTAGCAACACTAATGGCAAGAGAATGGTGGTGTACAGGTCGATATGCTTAAGGGGGTTTAGTGTTAATCTACCTTCATCTTTGGCAGTCGTATCCCCGAGCATGTGTGCAACAAAACCATGCATCACCTCGTGAAATACCATCGCAATTAAAAGGGAAGCTAGGAATAATACTATTTCAGTACTAGATAGATTCGCAAACATTGTATCTAAGTATATACGGGCTTAATGTTTGATCATAATAACTTAAGAATTTTTTAATAGAGGTAGATAAGGTTCAACTTCATGAACGCGTATATATGCAGCTCCTGAATTTATCGCTATTTTCGCTGCTTCAATATTAGGCTCTATCCGCATTCTATCTTCCCCTAGAAATCTTTTTCTAGAAAAACCTATCATAACCCTATACCCGGATATATATTTAGCAAAGGATAATAGTTTCATATTTAACTCTGTTGTTTTACCAAAACCAATTCCGGGATCCAGAATTATATCTTCTTTTTTTATTCCTCCAGCCTCGAGTTCTTTTGCCTTTTTAAGCAAGTCATCAACTACCCGCTGAATATCATTTACGAAAGCTTCTTCGTGTACTCTTTGTATATCCGATCCGGGAAGATGACTAATAATGCACTTTGCTTTATGCCTGAGAATAACCGATACCATATTTGGGTTATTCATACCCGTTACATCGTTAATAATGTAATTACCTTTCATAAGAACTTTTTCTGCAGTATCTGGATTGTGCGTATCAATAGAAAACTTCGAAGCCGGGAAAAATTTAGCCAGTTCTGCAAGTATTTCTTCAAGCCTTTGCCATTCTTCTTCGGATGTTAACTTAGTAGCTCCCGGTCTTGTGCTTTCAGCACCGATGTCGACAATGCTAGCTCCTTGCTTAAACAGATTTTTAGCATGCTTAACCGCAAATTCGGGCTTAAAATACAAATTGCCGTCACTAAAACTATCAGGTGTCACATTTAAAATTCCAACTATTTCCGTCATTACCCCTATATATTACAGTAGATTTACATTAATATACTTATACCCATGTCTCGAAGAAATATATTTCAATCACAGTTAGACGTTGTCTTGTAATGGAGACTGTTTATATCGCACTTGGATCAAATGTAGGTGATTCAGTTAAAAACATAGGGTTGGCAATTGAGTATTTGGCACCACATCTAAAAGATATACAGACGGCAAAATTGTATAAATCAAAGCCGGTTGGCTATGTAGACCAGCCCAACTTTATTAACACTGCAATAAAAGCAATGACTGAGCTATCTCCTAGTAAACTCTTAGAGTACACAAAAGAGGTTGAGGTAAAAACTGGTAGGGTAAAAAGGTTTCATTGGGGTCCTAGAGAGATAGATATAGACATAATTTTCTATGGAAACAGAACAATCAATCTTGAAGATTTAATAATTCCTCACCCAAGATTTGCAGAAAGAGACTTTGTACTTAAACCGCTGCTCGACCTGGACAACTCTCTAGTGGATCCAACTACAAATGAACCTTTATCATTGTTACTTGAAAATATTAAGGAAGAGAATAGATCAATTATTGGATTTATTGAAAATAACGAAGATTAATTTACTTAAGTAGTTGACCAAAAGCAGTATTTCAGGTAGAATAACACCTTAAGATTAGTATACGAACTGAAGAGGATTTGGCATGCAGAAATGTGAACTTACCGGTAAAGGAAAACAATATGGCAGTAATGTGAGTTTTTCACAGCGTCATACTAAGAAAGTTTGGAAGCCAAATCTTCAGACTAAGACAATAATTGTTGATGGCAAAAAAGTACAAATGAAGCTCAGCACCCAAGCAATTCGAACTCTTAAGAAAAAAGGGTTACTTGGCACATCTGAAAAAGCGGACCAAAAAACCAAGCAAACTGTTGCTACGAAGTAGCTATACCTTAACCTAGACTCTTTCTAGAACTATAATATGGGTAACTTCCGAAAGCTCGGTGCTTTTTAGTTTAAGCTTTGAAACAGTTTCTTTTGGTTCAAATCCCATTTCTTTTAATGCCTGGCTCAAGTCTTCCTGAGGTACTTCGTATTTTAGTGATTTATCGGCATAATGCGTCGGTACAACTATTTTTGGCTCAATTGACTTTATAATCTGTAACGCCCCGACAGGATCGACAGTAAATCCTTTTCCTCCAACTGGAACAACTAAAACGTCGACATGACCTATAGCTTCCAGTTGACTATCGCTTAGATCTGGAAATATATGGCCAGTTATTAGAATACTTTGTTCGCCAGCGACTAATTTAAACATGGTGTTATTAAGAATATTTTTTGATTCTTCAAGGTGAGATTGCGCTGCAATACCAATAACCGAAATGTCTGAGACTTCGTATTCACCCGGACCATCAAAAGTTAAGCGAGCGCTTGATTCTTTATGCCCCGAAGTATAGAGAGCAACATCATCAGGCTTAGTTATACTTTTAGAGCCTAGTTCTGCAAGGTTATCGTCAACAACAATCCTTGCACCTTTGTAAGAAATGCTTAAACAATTAGCGCCATGAAACTGTAGATCCATTTATACTTCCTCTTCTTCTTTTTCTGCTTCTGTAAGTAGATTATGTATATCTACCAAAACTTGTTTCTTAGATTGTGCTATGGCTATAGCAAACCTATCTCTTATCTGTTGCCGATACTGAAAATCAGGTAAGCTCATTACAGTGTATCGTAACGTTTTATTTTCCTGTGATTCTAGTTCATCAACATACTTTTGTAAGGCATTTGGGTTTACATCTCCTACAACTAAGAAATCTATGCCTGCCGTTTCATCTCTAGTAAATTGTCCCGTGTAAACAGCCAGATCAATATGACCTACAGCTTTTAGATCCGTTTCTGCAGCAGTTGCCTGATCATTATTTACTCCGGTCTTACTCGTAGAAACCTTCTTCACTCCACCTCCAAAAATTTCGTGGAGAGGTTCAAAATATTTATACTTCTGATTTACCTCGTAATACAACTTATTATTGGTATTATCTGAGGTTATGATTCCGATACTCAATAGATTGCTGAGCTCACGTCTGACCGAGTTTATTTGCTCGTCTATTTTCCTAGTAATCTCGCGAACATAGAATGATCGGTTCGGGTTACTATAAAAAAGCTGTAATAATTTGACACGAGTTTTTGACCCAAAGAGTTGCTCAATCATGTTTTAAGTGTAGCAAAGATTGATTCAATTAGGAACATCTGTGTTCAAGAATGTTGTTATTAATTCAGCAACATTGTTCCATTTTAAGGTGTTATCCATCCAGTGAATACTTTTGTTTCTCCGAAACCAAGTCATTTGTCTTTTAGCTAATTTAGTAGTGGCTACTATTATATTCTGTCGCACTGTTTCACTATTTTCGTTACCTAAAAAGTATTCTTTCCATTGGGAATATCCGATACCCTTAAGCCCCTCGCAATCCCATCCATATTTTTTTACGAGCAATTCAACTTCATGTTCTAGACCATTTTCTAGCATCATATCTACCCTGTTCGTAATTCTTGTGGACAGCTCCTTTTTATCAATTTTTATGCCCAGTAATAATGTATTCTTCCGCAAACTCTTTTTCTCAGGTTTTTGTCCTTTAGTTTCAATATATCTAATTAGACGATGTCTATTATTACTATCAATTTCATTAGTTTTAAGACCGATGGCTTTGATGCGCATAAGTAGTTCATTAGTACTAAGATCATTTAACTCATCTCTAAGTGCTCTTGTACCTTTACTTAAAAATCCATAATCATATATGACGCTATCGATATAAAGTCCAGTTCCACCAACTAGTATAGGAAGCTTTCCTCTGCTATATATTTCTTCGATTTTTTCGTTTGCTAATCTTTTAAACTCAGCTGCATTGAACGTGTCATTTGGCCGAATAATATCTATCATATGATGAGGCACTAGTTTTCGATCCGCTAAGGAAGGTTTCGCCGTTCCAATGTTTAACTCTCTTCTAACAGTATTGCTATCTGCGCATATCAGCTCACCATCCCACTTTAGGGCAATTCGGATTGCTAAATCAGATTTGCCGCTTGCAGTTTGTCCAACGATACAGATTAAATTTGGTATCTCTGGCATTTACTTAACATATATGAGGAGGTTGGTTTATACAACTTCAAGATTTCTTATTTAGGCGGATTCCATAAAACTGTTTTAATGTCTACTAGCATTTCCTTTGAAACTAATAATCCTTCGTCCTCTAGTAATTTCTTGTGTGACTTCCTACCTCCAGGGAATCCGCTAGCTAGGCCACCTTTTCTATTAACGACTCTATGCCAAGGTAGATTAGGGTCTCCAAAGTGTGCAATACCACCAACAACGCGTGCCGCCCTAGCGTTTCCGCATAATGCTGCTAGTTGCCCATATGTCATTACTCTTCCCTCAGGAATTTTACTTACTAAATACTCGACCCTGGTACGAAGCGAATTATTTTCTGACATTATGCATATTTACAGAGAGGTCTTAAGCACTTTAGACTTGGCCTCATTAGCTACAGTTTTTAGAAACTCATCGGCACTTACTGTCATTGGTACATCCATGACCGCCATGTCCTTTCTAATTCTAGGAACAACTTCTTTAGATGTAGCCTCTTTCTCACCTACAACTATTACATATGGTATCTTACTTAACTCAGCATTACGGATTTTTTTACCAACTGATTCATTTGAATGATCTACGTGTATTCTCAGCCCCAGCTCTTTAGCTTCAACTTCTAGTTTTCTTGAGTACTCAACTATTTCTTTTTCCTGATTCACAGATATAACTCTAATCTGTTCCGGTGCTAACCATACAGGAAATTTACCAGCAGTATGTTCTATGTATACAGCCATAAATCTTTCAATCGACCCCATGAGTGCACAATGTATCATTACAGGTACCTGAGCAGTGCCGTCCTCAGATGTATACTCAAGCCCAAATCTATCTGGTTGCACAAAATCCAGTTGAACTGTTGCAACTTGGTGTTCCCTGCCTATAGCATCTGTTGCCATAAAATCTATCTTAGGACCATAAAATGCCGCCTCGCCTTCAACCTCAAAATATTCAAGCTTGTTAGTAATGACAGCATTTTTAAGTTGTTCTTGAGCTGTTTTCCATAACTCCGGACTCCCAAGATAGGCTTCACTTTCATCTCTATAGCTAAGTCTGACTCTTAGTCTCAGCCCTACTGTTGCATAAAACTCATTAGCCGCTTCAAGAAGGTTGTTTATCTCGTTTTCAATCTGGTCATTGCGACAAAATACGTGGCTATCGTCTTGCGTAAGTGATCTTACCCTGCTTAGTCCTGCTAGCTCGCCTGTTTTTTCATCCCTATAGACAGTGGTAGTCTCGAGATAACGAATCGGAAGGTCACGGTAGCTTCGTTGATGTGAGGCATAAATTCTCGTGTGATGTGGGCAATTCATTGGCTTCATAACCAGCTCATCGCTTGTTTCCTGACTCTTGACTAGGAAAAGCTCGTCTCCAAATTTTTCCCAGTGACCAGATGCTTCATATAGTTCTTTCTTTGTTATGTGAGGTATGTGTACTTTCTGAAACCCATTCCTCTCCCTAAGCTGATTTGAGAATTGCGCCAACTGTTCCCTAATAATGGTACCCCTGGGGGTAAACATTGGCAGCCCCGACCCCACCATATCCGAAAAAATAAATAGATCTAGTTCCTGGCCAATCTTCCGATGGTCACGCTTTTTGGCTTCTTCAAGTACATTAAGGTAATCTCTCAGTTCTTCATCCGTAGCGAATGCGTAGCCGTAGACACGTTGGAGCTGGGCGTTCTTTTCATTTCCACGCCAGTACACCCCTGAAACCCTACTCAACTTAAATGCACCAACTTTCTTGGTTGATTCTACATGCGGACCCCTGCAAAGATCTGTAAAATCACCGTTTTTATAGAAAGATACATTAGTAACTCGTGATTCACCGTCTGCAATTGTTCCCATCTCTTCCAAGGAAAGTTTACGTGCCTCCGTAGTACCAACACGTTTCAGATCATTTAATAATTCGATCTTATAAGGTTGCTTACTCTCTTCGGCCCATGTAATGGCTTCATCTATTGGCTTCTCAAATCGCTCAAAAACTTCATCTCTGGAAATAACTTCTTTCATTTTATCTTCAATTTTGCCAAAATCATCTTCTGACAGCTTTGTTTCACCAAGATCAATATCATAATAAAAGCCATTTTCTACTACAGGTCCGACTCCAAACTTTACCTCCGGCCACAAGCTCTTGATTGCCGATGCCATAATATGAGCCAAAGAGTGCCTCATAGCATAAAGCTGATCATTTTCTTCTGAATTTGCCACTTTTAACTCCTTAATCAATTAGATGATAAATAAAAAACATCAGCTTCTAATGCATAATTGCATGCTGCTGATGTCTCGGTCCCAGTATGGGAGGTTCCACCTCGACGTTATACTCTTGCAACTTCGTTATCGTACGTCGTTGCCACACCTACGGAGCTCCGGACTGGTTAGGTACCTTCAACACTCATTAAAAGTATAACAGTTATTTTAACCAACAAAAAAGGATTGAATGATCTCGCAATGCATTCAATCCCTTTCAGTTCGTCTTGAGAGATTAAAACAATCTCGTCAAAACTTCACCTGTGAAGAGTATCATAGCAAGGTTAGTATTATTTGGCTAGCCTTATTCGATGTAATACCTACATTACTCATGTGGATAATAATTTATCTTCAACACCCTGCATGGTGTTGAATAAAGTTTTGTGAATATAACACCTACATTTGTTGCTTATCGGACTAATTTACGGTACGTTATACATTACCAGCCCTTTTTAGGGCGATTAGCTCATTTGGCTAGAGCGCCGCATTGACGTTGCGGAGGTGATAGGTTCGAATCCTATATCGCCCACCATTTATAGCTTTTTTAGCACTAGCGCTTTTGCCCATATTATTGACTGATATGTTTTTATCTGATACGATGGTAGCTTGTAAAAGAGGCATTAAGATATTCGTAACCCTAGCGCTTTAGACGCATTCCAACTTTTCTATGAGGAACTTATTTCCTCAAACCCAGCCAAAAACCGTATTCGCAGGATACGTGCCACCTCCTCAAAATAGAGGCCACAGACAGCTAAGAAACAGTCTGATCACTACTTAACGGGCTAATAGCCCGTCTTTTTTATGTTATCCACGTTATTAAGGTCTTATCCACTGGATAATTTTATAGCGTTATGACAATATGTAGTCATGGTTTGCATACAATGTGGTAACAAAACGAGTGTTATTAACTCTCGTTTGCAACATCGAAATAACAATGTTTGGAGACGTAGAAAGTGTTTATCTTGTCATTCGATCTTTACTACCTTGGAACGAGCAAATTTAGGGTCTTCTTGGATTGTTATGAATAAGTCTGGTAGTCATGCACCCTTCCTGGAGGATAAATTACTTATTAGCATCTACTCAAGCTGTCTTCATAGAAAGACCGCTTTAACGGATGCAAGACAATTAACCGATACAGTGATTAGGAAGTTGCAGACAAAAACGTTAAATAGCCGCCTAGAGGCAAAAACCATAGCTCAAACTACTATTGTAGCTCTGAACAGATTCGATAGCGTATCTAGCAGCTATTATGCTGCCCGTCATTCAATATAAGATGGATTGCTAGTTTTGGCTTGGGTCAGCCTTGGTAGTGATAGTTTTACCGGAGGATGTTATTGATGCCTTCTCGGTTACATCAAATTTACTCAAGTATCTCTTAAACATCAATCGAGTCTGTGAATTAAACGCCGCCAATGAGCCATAAAGGATGCTTGTTACCGGTAATAACGCCCATTGGGCAAGCATAAAGACAGATCTGTAGCGTTTATGTCGTGCTGGACGAGGTGGAAGTGTAATCAAGCATATGTAAATACTGACAAGTAGTCCTATTATACCGAGCATCTGTACGCGACTCACTATAAGAGGTAGCTGATTAGCTGCTAAATTTTGCGGATTTAGGAGTGGAGGTATAAAAGCAGCAAAATATACGAGTATAGTTCCGCTGGCCCACGTAACATGATCCCATAGGGTTCTTAATAATTTGGCGACTACATCAAGCTTAGACGCTTTATTCTTATGCCATAAGCCCTTATCTGCTATATAAGCCACGTCTGACGCACCATAAGTCCAGCGTCTTAACTGTATAAATTGGGCCTTAAGAGTCCTAACATATCCGTCTACAAGAACTGCATCTTGATATATTGGGATGCTAAAGGGATACACCCTATAATCTCCGTCATATCTAAAGTATGAGCGCCAAAATTGGTGACCATCCTCAACAATTGTCCTAGTACTCCAGAAGTCTGTCTCTATAAGGGACTGTAATGGCTGCGCGTGAGCTGAAAAATTTCTACTTAAGTGAGGCCTCTGCGTTCCAACTATGTAGAATAGGTTATTACCCGTGGCAATAACACGCATCATTGTTGGAGCATCCCAGATATTATTGGTATACATAGCCAGTGGCTGATATGAGGCTCTTAGGGGGTTAGGAACTACACAATAAAGATAGCTTAAGGCTGCAAAGTATCTTTTATCCGGTCTATTATCCGAGTCGAGGGTAGTAACAAGCATTTTTGTAGGGTCTAACTTTTCTTGTTTTACATACTTAAGCAGTTTGCGAGCAGCATAAGAGATATTCGCTCCTTTTCCGATTATTTCCCCAGGTAAGTTAGCAGGATGCTTAATCGCTGTAGCGTACCTGAATTTGTCCCCGTATAAATCGATTAACTGTTTCACTCTCTCCTCTGTAGGCTTGCCGGTTCTACCCTCATATGCAATTACTAAAATAATATTTTTAGCTTCGTATTCAGCATTCAGTACTGCCTGAATTGTAGGCTCAAGTATTTCTCTGCTCTCATTTACAGTTGCAATGATGACCACATGAAGGAGTTCTGACGGCTTTAAGGGTAGTTTGCGGTTACCGAGAAGTTTAAGATTTTTTTTGTGCCATTTCGGCCTAACAATATCCTCGCTTGTTACTTCTCCCGCGTCTATATCCTTGCATAACTCAGTCCAGTTTAATTTGAGATGGCTTTTCATAGTCACATAGCCAACTATCGCTCTAGTAGAAAATGCCAAAGCCTTAACGAAGAACACTAACAGATAAAATATTATGAAGGACACGGCAAAAGTAGCGTTTATTAAGCCCAGTAGGAACGGGAGCAGAATAAGCGTATAGCTCATCGCTCCAGGTAATATTTCAAAAAAACGATAGTGACCGTGACGATCTTTTTCTAGAGGTATTTCAAGGTCGGTCACTTAACTATCACCCTAATGCAAAACTATTAGTGCATTAGCAACAATTATTGTTAAAACGAGTAGTAAAATTCCGAGGCTTAAAATAGCAATGGCCAACTGCCTGTGAATCCTGTATGCTCTCATACTTAAAACCGTATGTGTTATTAGTACTATTAGAGCAAAGGCTACAAAGCTATACAATTCTAAAATGCTTCCAGCCTGATATGCTCCAACCCCTAGACTGGGCCTATATTGAACAATGTAGCTATTACCATGACTTGTTCCAAGATTAATAATGATAAATATGCTGCCTGCAATAGCTAGAAAAATATTTACACTTAGCAGCAACAGAACAAAATGATCGTTAAAATACTTCTTTGGATTCGCCATGGTGTTAGCAATTATTGTATCATTTTGTTAATCAATTAGAGGCGACTAATTTATAATCTGCAAAAATGAATATTATTAATTTGCTAGCTTAACATGGCTAGAGTATATCGCACCAAAACGCTCTACAGTTTGTTCCAACTTGTCCACTGCATCTGATGGACTAATTCGTTGCATACCATCCAGCAAGGAATCGCCTAGCAATACTCCTGTTACCTCTAGGTCTTTGACGTACATACCTGCTGCCAGAACCATATGTCCATCAAAGCTTTCAGTGTTTTCTGGATGTAGAGGAAGGGTTATTATAGCTCCATTTCCCTGCTCAAATTGTTCTTTTGTATCTGTAATTGCTGCCTCTACTGAAAATTTAGGTCTTGGAGCGCCAATAATTACTTTATGCTCATTAATATCTAGTTCTGTATCTTCTACGACTTCAGAAATCCCGTCTGGTGTAGATATCCCTAGACTAACAAGTAGTTCGTTGATTTCATCTATTCCGCCCACACCTAGCATAGCTAGATCCACAGCGAGACAAGAGTTTTCTCTCACTCCCGGAGCATCATAAGTTTGGGCTTGTTCGATTCCAACAAATCTTTCAGACATAGATTAAAATGATGCCATATAAATAGGCTTATTGCAAGGCCTGAATCAACAGTCTAAGTTTTTGGTGCGGATAGCGGGAGTCGAACCCGCGTCTTGGCCTTGGGAAGGCCACATAATAGCCGTTATACGACATCCGCTGGAGCCACCTTGGGGATTTGAACCCCAGACCTCCGCTTTACGAAAGCGGCGCTCTAGCCAACTGAGCTAAGGTGGCAATAATACCGAACAATTATATCAGCCCGTGAAAACGATTAGGATTATATTATTGTTATGACCGTTTTTCGGACATATCAATTAATAGATCGAGTTGCTTTTTGTTTACTAAAATTAAATTCTCAAGATCCTTGTAGGTGGTCTTAGTAGTTTTAAACTCTTCATCAGCCAATACTTCAGCGTGCTTACTCTGTATGTTCTGCCCAACCATTATGATTGGTAGTAAGACCAGCTGCAGGAATGTTTGTGCAATCCAAGCAACTATAATTATCGCGTTATGACTTTTGATCGCTGCTGGTAAACTCACGCAAGCAAGTATCGTAAATAGAATGGCCGTGATCATCGTACCGACGGCACGAGTAATAACAAGTCCTGCTTTATCTAATGGATTTAGTGTGTCTTTATGTCTTTGATTTATGTCTACAGGCTTATGACGCTCATAATCCGCATGTATATTATTTTGTTGTTCTGGCATAACACCTCTCCTTCAAGTTATTACGCTAATACTAATATTAACTACATATTTGATTAATGCATACATATTTATTTAGCGTGCTTTGAAAAGTACCAATATTCAACAAATTGAGTCTATAGATTACTCTTCTTCTGGTTCTTTTTTTTCAGACTGTTTAGGTGTTTTTTCTTTTTGGCCGCTAAACATCCACGCACCTAGGAAAAGTAGAATTGCTAACGCTATAAAAGCAAAGCCGTGCTTGTAGTGAATGTGAGACGATCCTGCCTGGTAACCTGGGTAAAAGTGAGGCAGATTGCCCGCAGTTTGGGTTATGTAAACAACCGCAACAATTCCCGATATTATACCTAAAATTACGAGTCCAATAACTCCTAGCTTCTTCATAACAACTCCCCTTCTTTATATAAGCTAGTATACAGAACTTCCGGTAAAGTTTTTACTTTTTTGAAAGCATCTTATATAAACGATATTATTTAAATGGTTCATGGTAGTCTTTAATTATGGGTCAGTTTATAAAAATAAAAGTATTTACCGATAAGTATCCATTCCTTGGCCCTATCATATGGATATTGAGCGTTCAGTACTTTATTGTCCAGATAATCGTAGGCGTAGCTTACAAGTATTCATACAGTCTTAGGTTTAATACAATAAGCGATCTTGGGAATACTTCTTGCGGTATATACTCTGGCAGATATGTCTGTTCTCCGCTGCATAATTTAATGAACGCATCGTTTATTATGCTTGGCCTTACAATGGCTTTAGGTTCACTATTAATCTATCAGGAGTTTAGGAAAGACCGGGGAACACTTGTTGGATTTAGCTTAATGGCTATAGCCGGTTTGGGAACCTTATTCGTAGGCATATTTCCTGAAAATACCATATCCCTACTTCACACACTTGGTGCAAGTATGCCGTTTATACTTGGAAATATTGCCTTAATTATAATGAGCCTATACCTTTTACTGCCCTCCCCTTTTAAGATTTATACGTTTGTTTCAGGAGTTATTGCACTGTTTTTCCTTATTTTATTTAAGACTAGCTTATATGGGTCGTTCGGTATAGGTGGTATAGAGCGTATAGTAGCCTACCCTCAAACGATTTGGCTCATTTTCTTCGGAATATATATGACTAGAAACGAGTACTTGAAACGTTCGAAGTAAGGCTACTCTACTTAGCCTTCATAAACTGCGAGCTCTGATCCTTTTGCTTTTTGCTATCTTGAATACCTATGGCAGAAATTACACCTCCTAAAATGAGTAATCCCCCTGTAAATACAATCGACCGCCTAAAAGTTACTACATTGAGATTTCCAGCCACTACAACACCTATAAAAGCTATGGTTATGAGCCCTGCTACCCGTGCAATTGCATTATTAACTGCTGAAGCAATTCCGCCATCTTCGGGTTTAATGCTTCCAAGAACCGCGGCTGTAAGTGGAGCAACGGTCATTGAGAGACCAAGTGAAAAGACTATTACACCGGGAAAAAGCCATGTCCAGTAGTCCATTCGTGCAACATGTCTTCCTATAATAATAAACCCTAATCCCCCTATTACAGGCCCTAGTGCCATAAAGATGCGGGGTCCATACTTCCCTGCTAAAGCACCAAATTTTGGAGACAGTAAAAACATTATTATTGTAATAGGCAGAAGTGACAAACCGGAGCTAAAGGCCGAATAGCCAATATCTTGCTGTAGGAAGATGACTATTAAAAAAGTAGCGATTGATAGGCCACCGTATATAGCAATCGTAGCTAAGTTCCCTACTGAAAAATTTCTTATTGTGAACAAGCTAAGAGGCAGCATAGGCGCTCTTGCTCTTCTTTCATACAAGATAAAGCCCACTAAACATAAAATCCCCCCTACAAACGAGCTAATAATAAGCGAGGTCCAGCCATATCTAGGCTGCTCTATTAAACCGAAAACAAAACCACTAAGTCCTACGCTACAAAGTATTGCCCCAAAAATATCCAATTTAACTTTTTTAGTTTCAAATTTTTGAGTCAATTTAGATAATAGCCATAAACAGACAGCGATTGGAATAATATTAATTCCGAATATCCATCTCCAGGATAGATTATCTATAAGGAAGCCGCCGAGCAACGGACCGATTATAAAAGCAACCCCAGTCCAGGCCGTCCAGGTACCAATAGCTTTTGCTTGAGGAGCATCTTTGAAAGCCGAAATAATAAGAGCTAGAGAGCTAGGTACTAATAACGCTCCGGCAATTCCTTGAAGACCCCTAGCTATAACTAGGAAAACACCATTTTGTGCTATTGCACAAAGTATAGATGTAATCCCAAATCCAACTAAGCCCCATATTAAAATACGCTTTCGGCCATATAAATCGGATAACGAACCAGCTAATAATATTAAGGATCCAAGAGTAATTAAATAAGCATCAGCCACCCACTGCTGGATTAACAACCCTCCACCAAGCTCTTTGCTTATTGCTGGAAGCGCAACATTTACTACTGAACTATCTAGAAAAGCAACAAAGGATGCGAGAATACTGATAACCAAAACAAGTCTTTGTTGGGAAGTCACGTTAGTATGATATCACCTTTATTAATCAAATCTTAAACAACTTTTACCCGATATATCAGAGAGTGGGAGGGTTTAGGCCACCGCCGTTAATATTGTCATGAGGCTGGCTTGGCGGTGTTACTTCAGGTTGTGGAGGAGTAGGTGGAACTGCAGGCGGAGCAGGAGCTGTATAAGGCGGAGTCTGAGGACTACCGGCTTGTGCATACACTTGAGCTTTGTGAGTTTTTCCATAAGGAAGATAGACGGCAAAGAAATATACTATTGCTCCAAGCGGTAGAAGAAGAATGACTATTATCCAGACGGTTCTATCTTTTATATCTTCATGCTGTATTACGTGTATTAGAGAAATTATCCAAAAAATTAAGTGAATGATGCTAAATATTGTTATGAATATGAATATTAAGAAGAAGATTCCGAAGATTCCTCCAACAGCTTTTGTAACATTACCACACGACGTTGCCTGACCATTAAGAGTACATGTAGATTGTGTTGCAATATGTGAGAGTAAATTCAGAATCATAATTTTATTAATCCTGAGGTATTCTACATCAAATTCGAGATGCCGAAAAGCGTTAGGGTTAAGACCAAATCAATTTATGTTCTAGGTCTACTGTTCAATAGTGAAATATTCTCTAAAACCATCTTCGTCCTTGTTCCATCCAGTGCCAGCCGAAAAATCCCCATCTTCTGACTGTGTATAGTTGGCAGTCAAAGTGAAGATGCGTGTCTGAATTTTTCGTTAATGAGTAGCTGGTTTCAGGTCAGGATAATCTAAAGTCGCAAATAAATCTGCTTCTGTTTCAGGACGTCGGATCATTTGCACTGAACCGTCCATACGCAACAATACCTCACCACAACGTAACTTGCCATTGTAGTTAGATCCCATAGCCCGACTATGGGCGCCTGTATTGCCTATAGCCAACAAATCACCTTGTATTAAACGTAGGAGAAGTCTTTCCTTGGTCTTGGCGCCGGTGAAGTAATCATTATCTTCACAGAGACTGCCCACCACGCGTTGAAGGTATTCATCTTCTCCCGGTACACCTACAGGAGTAATCTCATGATATGCGTCATAGACAGCTGGTCGTGGTAAGTCAGATCCAGTTGTAGCATCAACCCCGACATCAGTATGATAGCCTTGTTTAATATCTGTAACTCTAGTTATGAGCCAACCATGCGGACCAGTAACGTGACGACCGTTCTCTGTAACTACACGCAGTGGTGGCAAACCATTCCCTATAATTAATTCCTCGTAGGCTTGCTGAATTCCTTCTCTTAGTACGGCGTAGTTGAGGGGCTGTTCACCCGGGCGATAAGGGATGCCAAGACCACCTCCCAGATTTGCGAATTCGAAGGCTATACCCAGGCTTTTGCTCAATTCAGCAATTTTTGCAAATACTAATCTGGCCGTAGCAACATGTTGCCCAGCATCAAGCTCATTAGAAGCTACCATAGTATGCATACCAAAATGTTCTACCCCCAAGTCTATTGCTCTACGATAGGCACTCTCCATTAATTCATCTGGTACGCCGAACTTAGCACTCTCGGGATTACCGATCATCTCATTAACTCCTGTAGTCTTTTTGGCACCCGGATTATAACGAAAGCTAATAGTTGTCGGAAATGTATCATCAAGTTCAACGAGCACTCTATCAATCTGGGAAATATCATCCAAGTTGAGAATTGCACCACTTTCATGTGCTCTTCTGTATTCTCCAGGGTGGGTATGGTTAGAACTAAACATTATTTCATTACCAAGCAGCCCGACAGCTGATGCTATTTGAATCTCCGGACCAGAACTAACATCAGCACCCATACCCTCCTCCCCAACAATCTCAACCACATATGGGTTGGGATTAGCTTTAACAGCATAGTAGTTCATATATCCTTCGCCATTTGCGCCTTTTACCCAATCAAATATCTGATTTAGCTTTTGAGCAGTCCCGCGTATCCCCGCCTCATCATACAGATGAAAAGGAGTGGGAAATTGTTCAGTAAGTTCTTGGATCTCCCCAGCGGGCAATGGTAGCTCGTGTGTCATGAATCTCAATGTACTATCCAATCTGTTGTCACGCAAGCATATGCAAAAAGGTAATCATTGTATTTAGCGGCAACTGTCAACAAAGTTGGCCAGTAATGCGAGCCCTGCGTAGGAAGACTTTTCGGGGTGAAATTGAGTGCCGCTAACATTTCCATCCTTAACAATACTTGTGGCTGAACTCACTCGTCCATTATTAGTTTTTCCCATAGTCGTAACACCCTTTACAGACTCCTCGTCAACTAATGTAGGTGCAAATTGATGCACATGGTAGAACAACTCTTCTTCATTTAAACCCTTTGTTAAAGTTGAACGGACGAGGTCCACAGTTCGCCAGCCTATATTTGGAGAAACAACAGTGTCAACTTCTGCTACCCTACCTGATACCCAGCCCAATCCTGTTGTTTCTTCTTGTTCTTCAGAGCCATCAAAAAGTAATTGGTAGCCTAAACATATACCAAGTATTGGTTTGCCAAGCTTGCGAAATTGGTTGAGAGTGCCAACAAGATCTTGTTCCTCGAGATTATTCATAGCAGCAGGAAATGCCCCGACACCCGGTAATATCATACCGTCAGACATTAGGATTTCTTTAGGATCTTCAGTCACAACTACTGACGCGCCGACACGTTCAAGTGCTGCCGAAATCGAATAACGATTCCCCATTCCATAATCAACAATTGCTAATCGAGGTCGCTGCTGATCTTGTCCTGCTTTAAAGTCTTGCCACATACGTTCGTCAAGCGGACGAACTTTAATTCCATTGTTGCTAAGGTAGTCTTTAATCGTCGCTATGCTCAAATTACCTCTGTGAAGAGCTGAAGCACATAGCAAAGCATCTACTCCTTCTATTTGTGCAGCTTCACTAAAGTGCCTATACTCCCCAGCTCCGCCAGAGGCTATAAGCGGAACCTTAACTACTGCTGCTATTTTTTCTAGTAGTTCTAAGTTATACCCGCTATTTTCCCCATCTTGGTCAATACTTGTTATAAGTATTTCGCCTGCTCCAAGTCCTACTCCCTGTTCAGCCCAAGTGACGACGTCTTTTCCGGTTGGTTTTGAGCCTCCTGCAGTGTAGACCTCCCAAGTCGTACCTTCAGGAGATTGCTTGGCATCAATTGATAATACGACACTCTGTCTGCCAACGTGTCGAGCTAAATCAGACAATAATGACGGATCCTCAATTGCAGCGGAATTGACTGCGACTTTATCAGCTCCATTATCAAGCACTACCTGGGCGTCTGCAACTGATCGGATACCTCCACCGACAGTAAAGGGTATAAAAATATTGCGCGCTATCGCCTCAACTCTATCTGTAACAGTTCCACGACTTTCATTTGTAGCACTAATATCCAAGAAGACGATTTCATCAGCACCTCCAGACTCATAATACTCAGCAAGCTCTACGGGATCACCAGCATCCTGCAAGTTTAAAAACTGCTGACCTTTCACTACCCTACCATCGTGAACATCCAGACAAGGAATAATGCGCACTGGAATGTCCGGACTTCTCATAGTCTTGAGTCACTTTTCCTAATCGAGACAGCTCGAGCGTGAGCTTCAAGCCCCTCCGCACGTGCTAATGTCTCTATGACACCAGATAAGCTAGTTAAACCCTCTTGGGTTAGTGACTGAAAGGTCACCTTTTTTACAAAGCTATCTAATGAAACCCCTCCGTAGCTACGAGACCATCCATTAGTTGGAAGCGTGTGATTAGTGCCTGACGCATAATCGCCGGCACTTTCTGGTGAGTATGAGCCAAGAAATACTGAACCAGCATTTATGACTTTGTCCTTAAGAGACTCGGGAGTTTTAATATTTAATATTAGGTGCTCAGGAGCGTAAATATTTGCAAACTCAATGCACTGTTTTATGGTGCCAAGTTCTACTGCAAAAGAATTAATTAGAGCAGACTCAGCAATTTTTTTTCTGGGCAAACTTGCTAATTGCTTATCCAATTGATTTTGAACTGAGGAAATTAATTTTTGACTGTTTGAAACTAACACCACTTGGCTATCCGGACCATGCTCAGCTTGACTCAATAGATCAGAAGCGACAAAAGCCGGGTTAGCATTTTTGTCAGCTATAACCAGCAATTCTGAAGGACCAGCAGGCATGTCAATTGCTACGTTTCTGGCTGCATATTGTTTAGCAGCTGTTACATATTGGTTGCCAGGGCCAAAAATTTTATCAACTTTTGGCACAGATTCAGTCCCAAGTGCCATGGCAGCTATGGCCTGGATACCTCCAACACTAACAAAACAAGTTGCCCCTACTTTCTGCGAGGCATAACAGAGAGCAGGATTGATTATTTCACGCTTGGTTGGAGGCGTACAAAGTATTATTTGCTTGCAGCCCGCTAGCTTAGCAGGTATGCCTAGCATTAAAACAGTGGATATGAGCGGAGCTGAACCACCTGGAATATATAGCCCTACGTTTTCTATAGGTCTTGCCTCTCTCCAACATAGAACACCAGGCATAGTCTCTACGTACTCGCTCCCCATATCCAGTTGCTGAGCTCTGTGAAATGAGAGTATATTTTCGTAAGCTGCATCTATCGACTCTCTAAGTTTATCCGAAATCTGTGCCGCTGTTTGTTGAATTACTGCTTCGTTAATTACTAGGTCAGTCAAAGCCAGATCATCAAACTGCAAAGTGTAATCTTTTAGTGCATTATCTCCTCTGCTTTTAACCTGGGTAAAGATTTTCTTAACCAGTATTTCAAGCCGAGCATTATTAACCTGTGGCCGCAGACAAATATCTTTCCATTGATTGATTGCAGGGTTTTTATAAATTTTCATCTGAACCTAGCACAATCTCTGGGTAGATATCACATAGCGAAAATACCTCTTGTAAGTCCATATCGCTCGCTGTTTTACCGGTTTTTACAAGATCGGCTACAATACCTATGCCAGTTAAACTAGCCATAGCTTCCATGCTTCCGTGCACAATAGGATCTCTTAGTGGCACAAATCCAAGATCACGCCAGGAGCATATTTCACTTAATAGACCTGGTAGACTTGTTGGTATGGATAGGCTAGTTGCATATCTACTGTCTGCATCACACATGGCCTCAACTACAGGAACTTTGTCTTGCTCTGCGAGTATCGAAAAACGACACATTGGTTCCCCAATTTTTTTAGCTATTAAGGGACTGGTCGGACCCTGATAGCGATTTTCCACCACCGAGTCAGTCCCTGTAACTCCTACAGCCCTATAACGTGCAACCAGACTTGGTATGTCCACGCCCTTAAAAAGCCAGAACATGCGACCCTCTGATAGCGACTTAAGTCTTTCACCGCGAAATGTTGGTACTTCTATACCGCTAAACTCCTGGAGGGCCAAAATACTGGGCTCCCTATCTTCTCCTTTGGGTAGAAATATATTTTCTGCTGTTTGTAATCTCTCTAAAGTATCTGTCATATAATCTCCAATTAAATATCTATTAAAAAAAGCCAGCTTGCCGCTGGCGTCTGGTCTTATATAAGGAATAACTAACTACTCAGCACGGGCTGGCGATATATGGTTATGATGGGAATTAATCACTTTTAATGCTGCCTGGTAACCGCTGCAACCATTTTGCAGCCACTCACTAATTCGAGCAACAGTGCGACTGCTCAGCTTTGTCTTGGCAATAATGTTGGTGTATGTATCACCTGCCTGAAGCATGCGAGCAGCTTCTAATCTTGAACTAATTTCAATAATTTCCTTTTCGGTCATAACATCTCGTAAGAAATTACGCATTGTCTGTATGTCCTGAATAGCAAATAGTACTTCAGCTAACTGCAGAGTGCCGTCTCTCTTCCAAACTCTAGTCTTATCTATAAACATGAAGTCACTTTATCAAAGTAAAGTAAGATTGTCAACACCTTCAAGAGTGTGCAAAAAGAGAGTACTACCTGGCGGGGTTAGATGTTATATGGTATCCAAAGCAAACGGGACAACGATAAACTCGTAATGATTTTTTGGCTCCGCGTTTCCTAATTCTGCCGACAGATTGCCTGGCCTCGAAATCAGTTGCATAACGGGTTTTTTGTTTGCATTTTATTTTTTCTTTATCGCTTAACATATATGTAACCTATTATAAGCCCTTATTCATACATGAACGGTGTACTTAAGTATATAAACTTTTATCTAACACCTAACAAAATACCAAGAATCAAAACTATAGCTACTATGATTACGCTGCCTGCCTGTATCGGTGGTGCGTAGCCGATTGAAGGAAGTTGCTCGGATCTTATTGCATTGTCAGCAGCCTTAAATCGACTATATCCTATATATGCAGTCCAGCCTCCAAGTCCTACTATAAGTACGCTTGCTACGCGCTGAATGATAGCATTTGAACTAAAATGTGCTAGGACTAAACCACCAGCCTGTAACGCAATTGAAGTTCTAATCCAAGCAAGTAGAGTTCTCTCATTGGCAAGCAAAAATCTAATATCCGGCTCAAATCGACTTTTGGACTCACCTTTTTTATCTTGCATTACTATATGATAACAAACTATGGCGTGCCGTAGCTTTAGAGACTTGGAACTATTTTCTCGGATCAGAATTTTGAAACATTAATACTCTTCAAAGTCCGAGAGTTTAGCTATGTCATTAGCATCAAATGCATTAATTGTGTCGAGGGCAAATTTCCTGGTTGAATCACTATAGGTTTGATCATCGGCAATTTGTGACATTTCTGCTCTCAGTAGCCCTCTTGCTGAGTTCTCAGGCCTTACTTTAGATGCAGCTTCAGCTTTTACTACATCTACAGCCATAGAAATCAGCCAAGCCAAGTACATTCCAAGGTCTTTCAATGTATTTGCTGGTTGAAAATCTTCTTCATCATCAGGATTAATATCTACTAGAATGACACGATCTTCGGCTTCTGTTTCACCAGTGTAGTGTCCAAACATGCGCTGCTTTGCCCCTATTATGTCTGCAAGATATTCGCCATCTTCTCCTTTATCTTGCATAGCCTTCAGGTAGCTAACTTGATGGAATATACTCTGGTGCAACCCTTCTATTGCACCTGGAAGTTCCATTTTCACAGCATCCTCTAACGGCATACCGATGACTTTGTGAGTTATAATCTTTGTCTCACCATTCTCATCTGCCATAACGGCAAACTCAGGAACTTCAATCCCATGGTTGCGTAATTCTTGATAATGAGTGCGGTATTTATCCCTTAAACCCTCAATAAAACCTTCTTGGGTTCGAATACCGACGCGACCAGGTATAAACATGTTTAGGTCAGCAACTCTCTTGAGTTGTAGTTGTCTCACAATAACCGCGGGGAACTCTGGGTGAGCCAGCTTGGCACTGGTGGGACCCTGCTTTGTATCAACGGCTCCCTCTAGTAACTCACGGGTTAGAACAAAGTCTGCCCCAGATTCAGGTGAGTGATTAATAGTATTATGAGTGGTTGGCATTTTTATTTTCTTTTTATAATTGTATCTTATCATATAAATGACGTTTTGTCCAATGGCAAGACGTAGCGTTGCAGGTATGGAATTATTTGAAATATGCCCAGGCTAATGACCCGTCTTCCTGAGTTGCAATTTCTATTTCCTTAAGCCCCCCACCTATTCTACTATCTCTAATACTTGCTAGGGTTTGTAAGAGATCAATTCTTTCATATATAGCTTGATCGCTTTGAGTTCTTGGTCCGAATCGAAAGCTTGACTCTACTTCATCTAACATATATCTCATTGGTAGTGAGCCACTTCTTTGAAGTTCTTGTGTTACGGTTAAGCTTCCCGTTTCTCTAATAATTTGGGCAACTCCCGCCATGAAATCACCAACACTAAAATGACCTTCTCCCAATCTACTAAATATATCCGTCTCCTCAGTAGCTTCAGGTATTTGATTCCAAGTTATTCTCATGTGAAGCTAAAAGTAACACTTAATAATGTTAGTTGCAAGCATAAGCATCTTGGAGGATCTTAGCGGAGGAGGTATGGAATTATTTTAGTGCGTTGCAAATTGAGATGTTGGTTTGACATAACATTGTTGATTAATAACTTTACCGTCGCAGAAACCACAACCTGGTGTTAATGCCTCACATGTCCCTCCGTTTGCTGAGACGTAATTATAACCGCTTTCGAGGACTAAACCTTTGTGACTGGTAGCTCGAAAATGAACTATCAAACCCACTGTAACTATCAATATTGTAACTACAAGTAATGAGATGACTTTGTTAAGCAATTTCATGTCATAAAGCATTATAGCAAAGTGCTTATGCTTGGCGGGCCCGACCGGATTCGAACCGGCGATCTCCTCCGTGACAGGGAGGCGTGATAGGCCAGCTTCACTACGAGCCCGCATTTTACGATGAAAATATTTTCAAAGTAACAGGGGTAATCATACCAATTAGGGTGTGAAAAATCAAACTTATTGTTTTTCTGGCTAAGTTTTTTTAAATAGTTATGTATTTATGAACAGGGTTAGAAGCCGAAATCGGTGCTATATATTTACTTATTGGCTGTAGGTTAAATTGAATATGTGCAGCCGTAACTGACCCTGGCGCAACTGCTATAACTTTTAGAATTTCTAACGTATACCCTGTATTTATTACATTTGATACCTGTCCCGGCTTAAGCTTGAAAAGCTGTGCTGTAACTACTGGTGAAATATTACTGTCAGCGGGTGATATGGGGTTAGCATAGTGACCGCCATTTGCCTTAGTGGTTGCATCATTTGTATATTGCGTTGCTACAGATTCAAAGCTAGCACCCTTTACTATCTGATTCAATGCGGTTTGAGCTTGTAGAGCAGTACCGGTATCAAGCTTGGCTACAACTGCTTGTTGTAGCAATTGCTGCTTAAGTTCTCTCTTAAAGTCATCTTCACTCCAACCATATACATTATTTAGTACTTCTTTGAATACTTCGTCATTACTTCCCAAACGGTTTTGGGCTCTGACCAAAGCTATCTGATTATTAACTGCACTATTACTCACGCTAACATGATTTTTGGCAGCTAGCTGCTTGACTTCGGCATCTAGCACTACTTGGTTAAGGGCTTGCTGTTTTAAGTGCACAAGCTGTGCTTTTCCACTAGGTGTTGAGAAATCCACGTGTTGTTTATCGTGGTAGTAATGTATATCGTGCCTAAGCTCGAAAAGATAAGACTCATAACTTATCCATGAATTTCCCTCTTTTGCGACGGGTAGAGGTAAAACTTGAGTTACGTCGTAGAAAAAAGTAGAAGTCGATTGAAACTTATACAGTGCAAGGAGAACAACAGATATAAATAGAATAAGAACTACAATAAGAATGCTGATTGATAGTCTTACAATACGATGTTTGGACTGTTCTAGCGGATATATAAATTTTCGTGCGCTAGAAAGAACTTCCTCACGATGATCACTTACCGTCTCGTTAGTAATTCTAGGTACATTACTAATTGCATCACTGACCTTTTCTTCAACGGTTTTCTTTCGCAATAAATTAAAAGGTCGCTTGGTGACCTTAGGTAATTTAGGCTTCTTGGTTCGCTTCGGTTTCTTCATTGCTGGATTTTACCAGCTGATCATGTGCAGCAGCTGGATATTGGGTGGCTGGTACGCCTTCGTCTCGCAAAATACTCAGGAGTCGCTTATGTACACGTGATGGATGATGAACATCATGTATTATTAAATCGCCCACATATGTTTGCATCTTTATTGTACCAAATCCCAGCATAGTTTCCTCCAACCCAGATACTTCATAATTTACAGACTGGATCTGTGCAAGACCTAAATCTGCTACGGCTCTATGGAATAGCCCCTTCTGCGTTATCTGTATGAACCTCTGGTCAGTTACGATAAAAACGCTAAAATGCCAGCTAATCCAATACGGTGCAAAGAATATTAGTCCGGCAATGATTCCGATAGCAAGTCCCAAGAAAAATGCACCAAATCCAAGTTGTGGATGAATCGCTGCCGGTATTATGCCCAAAAGAGGTCCAAGCATACCAAAAACGAGCCCTTTACGCATAACTATCGGGTGTTTATGGAAAACATATAACACCTCTTCATTGTCGAATTGGTCTGCAAAGTATTTAACTGGTTTTTGTTTCGGCTCAGCCATAATATGTATTGTACCAATAAACCCCTAGTGCTTGGTATCCCCGCCGCGACTCGAACGCAGATCTGCTCCTTAGGACGGAGTTATTCTATCCATTGAACTACGGGGACTCAGGTAAACGTAGATTCAGGCTATATTGTACTTTAAAAACTATTCTATTTCTTACGAGGCTGTGTAAATTCTTCGTGAACTACAGTGTATTTAAACAGTTCTTCGGGCGTAAACCAGTGTTTTATTTCTTTTTTCGCCTCACTAACATCTGCAGATGCATGCAAAACATTAGCTACCCCTTTTCCTACTTCAGAAGCTTGGCCATAGGTTACATGAGCATAGTCTCCTCTTATAGTGCCTGGTAGAGCTGTTTTTGGTTGAGTATCTCCAACCATTTTTCTAACTGCATCAACTGCCTCAACTCCCTCTAGCACCATAGCTATAACTGGTCCATCTTGCATACTGGCCAGTGTGCTTTCAAATATCTCATCACCTTTTCTAGTTTTTAAGGTTCCGATTCCCTCGTAATGCTCATAATAGTGATCGTAGCCCGGTTCGAGCATTTTCATTCCAACTATTTTAAAACCAACTCTTTCAAATCTAGTAATGACTTCCCCGACAATTCCTCGCATTACCGTGTCAGGCTTTAAAATAATGAGGGTTTGTTCCATGTAGTAAAAGTTCCTATTTAATTTACCTAATTCTAACAGATGTCTGAGTGTTCTACCATGTTCCAAATTACACGTTTGTTACAATTAGGGTTATGCTATTTGCAAAAGCCAAAACAGATTTCCTTGAATATATGGAAATTGAACAAAATAGGTCTCAAAAAACGATCTCTAACTATGACCATTACTTAACAAGGCTCATTGATTTTGCTGGTGATATATCAGTCAAAGATATTGATGCTGAGCTAGTACGTAAATGGCGTCTCTGGCTTAATAGGCTTGGCACGAATACTAGCGACGAATTGGGCAAAACAACACAGAACTATCACCTTATAGCTCTTAGAAGCTTTCTAAAGTACTGTGCTAAGCGTAATATACCCGCCCTGACTGCCGATAAAATAGAGCTGTCACGTACGAGTAGAAAACAGGTTACATTTTTAAGTGAAGATGAGTTAGAGCGAATATTTCTGGAGCCGGATCTTGAAACCATAGCCGGCCTTCGTGATCGTGCAATATTAGAACTCCTTTTCAGCTCCGGACTGCGTGTAAGTGAGCTAGTTGGACTAGATAAAGATCATATTAACTTAAAGAGACGTGAGTTCATGGTAAGAGGTAAGGGTCAAAAAGATCGCCCTATTTTTATTAGCGAAGAGGCTGCAGGATGGATATTAAAATACCTAGATAAAAGACAGGATACCGCTAGACCCTTATTTGTACGCTATAGTGGGAGCAAAAAAGTAGATTTGAGTGGTAACTACCACCGATTAACAGCGAGGAGCGTACAAAGAATAGTTTCAAGATACGCACTACTCGCCGGAATAACAAAACACGTAAGTCCACACACATTAAGACATTCATTTGCCACTGATCTTCTTATGAACGGTGCCGATCTAAGATCAGTACAGGCTATGCTTGGGCATAGCAATATAGCAACTACACAGATATATACTCACGTAACCGACCCTCATCTACGCGCTATACACGAGAAGTACCATAGAAATAACTAGTTAATCTGTCGAGTTTAATCTATTTCTCAAGATCGCAGGATTTTGATTGTCCCTTATGGAATACGGCATTAGACGATGGAACAGGAAGAGTTGGATAAATATCAAATAGCTTGCATGAGTTATTTGAGTTAATCGCAAAACCAGGAAGACTATCAGCGCCCTGTTGGGTAGAGGATTTTCCAGATATTGGTACGATTGCAAAAATTCTTTTTACTACATTCTTTGCTTTACCTGTTACGTCTATATCTGCTTGACTGTTGTTGAACGTAACGGGAGTACCGCCACCTGAAGCAACATTCGAGTTGCAATCGTATGAGACTTGACCCTCTAGACAGGCTACTGCTCCGTCGTAAAAATTAACCCAGTGCACTAACCACCAATTATCCGAACCAGAAGTACCTCCGGTATCTGCAGGTAAATTGTTTATGGTTACGCTATATGGATAGGAATTTGGTTGTCCGGGATTATTTGGATCCTTAGCAGTATATTTTGCCTGAACTATTGGATCGTTGTTTGCTGAATCATCGCAAGCTATTTGAGGTGATCCGGAAGGAATCGTACACCCAGCACCGGAATAACCGTCGGGGTTTGGTCCCGGGTAATTAACTGGGCTCCCCGCCGAATTACCTGGGTAAGCAAAGATTGTAAAAGTATTACTTATCATGTCTTTGCGTGAAAGTGAACTCAAGGGAGTTATGCTCAGTTGGACTACTGGCGGCAATCCTGGGGGTGTTCCTCCAGTTGACCAGGTGCCAAGATCTGGTAATTGAAGAGGGCTAGTAATAGGAGCAGGTGCGTTGTGGTTGTCTTTACTTCCCCAGGCAAATGTTATTGTATTTCCAGGAAGCCCAGAAGTAGTAGAAAATATAAAATTATTTGATCCAGGAACCTGGTTACTATTACCAATATCGGCCGTGGGGTTTAAATTAACGCTTGCACAAGTAATTGTCACATTATTTGTGGGGTCAATAGCACCTGAGTTTGTACCTGAATTAGTTTTTTGTACCCACGGACTGCTCAGACACGTATTATTTTTTATTGCTGGTACTGTACTTACCATCTTAGGAAGTTGTGCTTGTAATTCATTAACTCCACTCTCTGCAGCATAGTAAGCCTGATTAGCAAGAGATTTGTCTAAAGCAGCTTGTTCATTTTTTCTTGCGTTCTCAGCGAATCCAAGAGTGACTAATGCCAGTATTACAATTAGTATCATAGAGATAATTAAAGAGGCGAATCCTTTTTCATTTTTGTCATTATTTCGCATGATATTTTTCATATACATAAACATTTTACTACATTATGGTCCCGATGCTGTATCTCTTTGTCCAACTTCGGTAGTCAACTTGGCAGTAGCACAGAATTGATCCCCTGTACCACCCTTGCAAGTTACGTCGTAGTTCGCCGTTGTCGAAGGAAATACAGGATTAAATAGATCGTCACTACCGTAGGCCACTGAAGCCTTGATAGTATAGTTCGGGTCGGTTGCAGTGGGTGATAATATTTCGAGATCCGTTAATCTTGCGTTTGACGGTATAAGTTCTTCGCCATTATCGTTAGGAGTATTGTTGATAATGTCTACTACTGCATGGTTTATCGGCGATAGGACACAACTATTGCCGGAATCCGCCGAATCACGCCATAATGCCTGCTTTGTTTGCACGCCCACTTCAAGATTTATAACATATAGATATCTTACAGATCCTATACAAACGGCGTTGATATTATAGTTATAATTTGTGCCGCCAATATTAACTGTATCCGTCAAAACAGAAGCTGGTGCAACGATAGCCTGGCCAGTTGACTGTATCTCAAGAGCCATTTGATCGATTATAGTGCGGGTATTGTCTTGCGCGCGCTGCTCATTCAACCCTTTATCATAGAGATTCTGCATTCCGATCATTACGTATGTAACCGTAATCAGCAAGGTAGACACTACTACGGTAGCTATCATTAACTCAATGATTGTAAAGCCGCGCTGGGAGTGTTTATGCATCTTTATCATGTCGGTTGTACCGGTGGATATGCCCTATAAAATAATGTAACTGTATCTGATCCATAGCCGCCTATTGAGCCCGAAACGTTACTGCCGTGACCAAATTCATCAGGCCATATAACTTGCGCCTTAAACAGATTAACGTTAGTAAGATCAGCACCAGCTGTAATGGGTTGTTTATCTAGAGTGTCTATAACTGTATACGTTGTCCCGCCGTTGGTAATTTGGCATGAAGCAGGTGTAACAGAAAAAAGGTATAAAACACCTTGCATAATACAAAACTGTACCGAACTTGAAGTTATTGTTGCCAGCTTGGATATAGTATCGTTATTTGAGGCCGTTGATGTAACAACGTCCGATCTAATCGCTTCAATCTGTGTCTGTGCATACTCTGCTCCCACACTGTTATTAAGCGCTTGTCTTGAATAAGCTAGGCTTCTATTTGCGGATGTGTAAGAAAGTATGATCGCAAAAGATAGTATAGCTAATGCTACAAGCACTTCGATGATCGTATCACCCCTTTGTGGGTATTTCTTAGATCTATAATTTCTCAAGTACACGGTGTTACTCCTAGAATTTTTACGTTTACTTGAAGCTGGCTGGCAGCGCTTCCTAGTTCAATATAAGCATACTGTGTTCCATCGGATACGCACATGACTATTTCTTTTCCCAGAGGGACAGGGTTTATAGTTGTACCCGAAATAAACGATTCTGCAGTAGCTCTAGTCTGTACAGCTGTTATAGAATTTATATAATACAGAGCAACGGGTTGTGCACCATTCAGTGTTGGGGTATTGGTAGTACCTAAATTCTGAAGCAAACCAATTGCGTAGAAAGTATTTATTGGGGTTTTAAACGCTTGTCCTGCCCCTGGTTCATTTGCTACGTCCTCTAAGCCCATATTGACGATGTTTAGGTGATAAGGGGTTACATTGTCTGTACTTAAAACGTCAATAGGTGTTGGGCCTGCCAAATCATACGGCGTAGTGGGATTTGCCCCATCTGCACCAATTGGCACACCTTTAGAGTTCAGCTGAGCAGCGGCAATAGGATAAACAGCATACTCGGATGGTGGATCTTGATTTGGAACCTTTTCTTGAAATTGCATAACTTTACCTAGAAATATACAACCGTTGTTGGAACCTTGCAGGTCGTTGGCGGGATTGTTTGTCGTGGTATATGTTGAGCTTTGCGTAACACTTACCGTAGGAGGCGAACCAGCAGAAATTGTGCACTTTAAGTTTATGTCCGCATACTTACCGTTAACAACGTCTTTTATTGTTTTTTGAACTATTGTAGCCAGAGAATTAACTGCCCCTGGGAATTGAGTTTTTTCTTGCTTACCATTAATAAAATTGGCGGCTATTAGAAACATCACTCCAGATACTGCCAAGACAATCATTATTTCAAGAATAGTGTATCCGGCAGGTGTTTTTTCACCTTTCATACTGGCATAATTATACCATAAGCGACATCTGTAAAACACTATTTTGGTTGAATAATCAGATTCTGATACCAGGTAATAATACTGGTCCCAAACAATACTACTATGAAACAACCCGTTATAAGGAATGGGCCGAAAGGAATTACCGCTTTTCTGTCGATCCTCTTAGTTAGTAGTAATGGAATAGTGATAAATAAACCAATGAATGAAGCCAGTGACAGCATAAGAACACTATTGGAAGGGGTGGCTACAATTAGCCCTAACAACCATCCTAACCTGACATCACCGCCTCCTATCCATCTGCCGTCAGAGACTTGATACAACACATAGAATATACCTCCACCAATCAAGGATGATAGCAAGTAATTCAATATAACTTTGGTTGGATCATTCGAAATATGCACTGTAAGTAAAACAAGTGCTATTGCAAATACATATAGAGGATAGATTAACCGTGATGGAAGCAGCATCCATTTAATGTCGTAGACTGTAAGCGCAATTAAACCCGATGTAATACACAGCCACAGCGAAAATATTATTATCTCCGTACCTACTAAGTGTTTTGGCCAGTATATATATGAAAATACAAAAGCTATACCCGTAATTAGTTCTACTAATGGGTACTGAACCGATATTGGTTTACTACAATACCGACATTTACCTCTTAGAAAGAGCCAGCTAAAAATCGGTATAAGATCGTAAGACTGCAGTACATGCTTGCAGTTTGGGCACATAGATCGGCCTTTTAATATAGAAAGATCCTTCTTAGAAGAGCCTTTCTTTGCAGTACTTTGGGCATGTATTCGCCAGACTAATGCGTTGATAAAGCTCCCTATAATAAGTCCCAAAATGAATACTGCAAAAAGCATATGTTTTATATAGTAGCATAGACAAGAAAATAGACCCCTCAAGGGGTCTATTAACTCTTACTTTTGTTCTACTCTACTGGACTGTCTGACAGTTCCATACCCATGTTCCACCATTCTCTTGAGTGAATAGTAGAGCTGCTTGTTCTACTGCTGTAGCAGCTTGTGTTGTTGGTGTATCTTGTAGATTTTGTGCTGGACACTGTGCACTCTCGTCAAGTACCATTGCATTTCCTTTTAATGTAGTACCTGCGGATACCATTGTACCGGTACCAATAAGCTCGATGAATGAATTAACCACACCGTTCTTAGCAGGTGATGCTGCCTGCTTAGTGTTACAACCAAAACCATTTGATGTGTTGTACTGACCTAGTGTACCTGCGTCGTTAAGAAGCGTTGTACAGTCATTTGGCGTACCCTTAACATTTGGCTGCCATGTTGTGTATGGGTTAGCTCCATTTGGTGCGCCACCCTGGTTTCCGGGTAATACTCCGTTGTTATCTGCTACATAACTGTTAATAGCCGATACGACGTGACCTGCATCGCTCTTCCTTGCGTTGTTCCTCTGTGATCTCTGCAAAGCTGGAATAGCTAGCAATACGATCAACAATATTAGACCGGCAATAGCTAGAACGATCAAAACTTCGATGATTGTAAAGCCTTTTGCGTTAATGTCTGATTTCTTTTGCTTAAACATGTGTATGCCCCCCTTGTGGCTGTTTTATTATGCTTATGTCTAGATCATATAGATTACGTCTCTAAAAAGCAAGCAGTATTATAAAAGTTTTCCACAATTATAACTGCTGGCATTGAGGCTTAGTGGTTCCGTTTCCTCCCTCTATCGCAAAAAGTGCGACCACATTATTATAATCGGCGCCCGTATTATCTGTTTGACCGCCCCCGGCTGAACTGCATTTTTCATAGTCATATATAAGAACTTGGTCCAGGTTCTTATTGGGGTTAGGGTTACCCAGAACACCGCCTGATATATTATTTTGAGGGTAGTCTGGAATTATCTGAACGGCTAAGTTATTGTTACCAGTATTTTTATAGTACGTGAGATCGCTGGCTGAGTATTGAAGAAAGAAATCATTGGGATATGTAATTGAGGGTTTTCCAGTCTTTGCATCTATTAAAGGGTGAAAACAGTCCGGATTTGGTGCCCCGCCGCATGTTTGAGGAAAATTATCGGAATCTCTTAGTTCATAGTTGGATATTTCTCCTAAGATGACACTAACATCATGCTTTCTCTGCGTGTTTCTAGATGATCTGGAAAGTGCTGGAATGGCTTCAAGAACAACCAGTAATATAAACCCCGCAATAGCTAGTACTACTAAAAGCTCTATGATGGTAAATCCTGCGTTTTTGGAGATATTTCTATTGATAGTGTTTTTATTTAGATTCCACATAAGATTTACAGTCTCTAGCCGCCGCTAAAGCCTGATTGATTTACAAGACCGTAAATAGGCAATAATATGGCTGCTACTATTGTTAACGCTACCACACCCATTAGTATCATCATGACTGGCTCTATTATTGTACTTATTGCTTTTATCTCATTATCTACTTCTTTTTCATAATAATCAGCTATTTTAGCCAGCATAGTCTCCATCGCACCCGACTGTTCACCGATTCGAAGCATATTAGGGACCAGCACAAGAAAGTTTGGATCATTGTCTAAGGCATCACTTAGCGCCTTACCACCCTTGACCTCTTCTATTGCCCTGTGAATTGAGTCGCCGATGTAAACATTGTCGACTGCCTCTGCCGTAATCTCCAATACTTTAAGTACCGGTACGCCTGCTGCAACCAGGGTTGTCCCAGTACGTGAAAAACGAGCCATGTAAAGCTTCATGTAAAGCTTGCCAAGGGGCCATGCACGCATTTTAACTTTGTCGACGACCCTTCTTCCTCCCATTGTTCTTATCCACCTGGAACCAACAAACGCAAGGATTCCCAAAATTATAACCAGGATAAACCAATACTTTATTAATACGTGAGATGTTCCCAGCAACAATCTTGTAACGAAAGGTAATGACACGCCCGGCAGTGTGCTATAAATACTTTGCACCTGTGGCAACACCTTTACTAACATGAACACAACGACTGCAACCATCACCAAAAGAACGATTAGAGGGTATATTAACGCTCCTCGAACCTTGCTTACAATATCGGCGTCTTTCTCTTGCTGATCTGCAAGTCTTTCTAGACCCTTATCAAGAGTTCCTGACGTTTCACTAGCTTCCACAAGACTTATGTATACCCTGTTAAATACTTTAGGATGCTCAGCTAAAGCTTTACTTAGTGCAGTTCCAGCTTCAACACTAACGATAACCTGGTTTATTACGGACGCTAAAGCTTTATTGGTTGTCTGTCCCGCAACACTGCGTAAAGCCTGTACAAGTGGTAGACCGGCATTGATTAACGTTGACAATTGTCGGCTAAATAGCACCTTGTCTTTAGCTTTTATCCGATTAAGTCCAAATGATCTTTGTTTATCAACCTTTATCTCTATAGGTGTTAGACCCTGACTAGATATAAGTTTGGAGGCGGACTGTTCATTATCAGCCTGGACCTTAGCTTTAATGTTTTTACCGGTTTTTGAATCTTTTGCTTTATACGTGAAGGTTTGCATTTTAGCCTCTCATGAGCCTATCTAATTCATCTATATCTACACATACATTGCGTGCTTCTTCATAGGTTATCGTTCCGGCGTGAATCAAGCTTACTAGGGTTTTATCCATTGACTGCATACCAAACTCGGCGCCCGTTTGTATGACTGCCTCAAGCTGGTGAGTCTTACCTTCTCGAATAATATTTCTAACTGCCGGAGTTGCAACCAATATCTCAGCGGCAGCGATTCTGCCTCCGCCAATAGTCGGTATTAATCTTTGAGAGACTATAGACATTAATATGTTAGATAACTGGGAACGTATTTGAGGCTGTTGGTGAGGAGGAAATACATCTATCATACGATCGATACTCTGTGCTGCCCCGTTCGTGTGTAGTGTTGCAAGTACAAGGTGTCCTGTTTCTGCAATGGTAATAGCACTGGCAATTGTCTCAAGATCTCGCATCTCTCCAATCAGAACAACATCTGGGTCTTCTCTAAGTACGCTTCTTAGTGCGGCACTGAATGAATAAGTATCGTAGTGAACTTCCCTCTGAACGATTATAGATTTGTGCGATTTGTGAGTGTACTCAATCGGATCTTCAATAGTAATTATGTGTCTGCCCTTGTTCATATTTATCTCATGAATCATTGCGGCTAGAGACGTAGACTTTCCTGACCCTGTAGGACCTGTAACTAGCACCAGACCTCTTGGATGTTCAGCAAATTTATTTACTATAGCCGGCAAACCAAGTTGCTCGATAGATAATATTTCATTAGGGATAAGTCTAAGAGCGGCGGCTAGATTGCCTCTTTCGTGGAATGCATTGACACGAAACCTTCCTAAGTCACCATACGCAAAGCTAAAATCAAATTCTTTATCTTTTATTAGGATTTGTTTTTGATCTTCATCAAGTATTGAAAAAAGCAATGACTCTAACGTTTCTTCGTCTAGAGGATCTGCCCCATTAACGGCAACTAAGGCACCGTCTACCCTTAGCATTGGAGGAAGTCCAACCTGCAAGTGTAAGTCCGAAGCCTTTTTTCTAACTACCTCATCAAGTAAAATTTCAATTCTTGCTGCTACTTGCATATTTCCCACCTCATTTTAAGCATTACCTTCTGCCGCTACTCTGTTAATTTCATTTAATGTTGTCCGTCCGTCCAAAGCCTTGAGATATCCATCTTGCCGCATAGTAATCATGCCTTCCGCTTGGGCCAGTTTTTCTATTTCGTTGCTTGTTGCTCTTTTCATTATCATACTTTGTATAGCTTCTGATACATCGAACACTTCGTACAGACCCATACGCCCCTTGTATCCACCAGGCGCTTCGGCACTGTCTGTACCTTTAAATAAAGTATAAGCGTTTTGGTTAGATAAGGGCAAGCTTTTATAGCCAATATCCTTAGCTGTAGCCTCAACTTGATCTTGGCTTTTAGGAAGTATGTTGCCCAGAGTAGTCTTTATTGCCTCAATTTCAACTGCTGAAGCTTGATAAGTTTGTTTATTTTGATCTTCAATTCTTCTCACTAACCGCTGTCCAATAACAACGTGTACTGTGCTGGCAATTAGAAATGGTTCGATTCCCATGTCCAACAGACGCGGTAGGATTCCGGCTGCGCTGTTTGTGTGTAGGGTACTAAATACCAAGTGACCGGTTAAGGCTGCTTGTACAGCTAGCTGGGCTGTTTCGCTATCACGAATTTCTCCGACCATTACAACATCAGGGTCTTGACGCAGTATACTTCGTAGTCCGCTTGCAAATGTTAATCCCACTTCAGGATTTACCTGAATCTGGTTGATTCCGTCCATTTTATACTCAACAGGATCTTCGAGAGTAACAATATTTATAGAATCGTCTTTAATCTCTTGAATTAAGGCGTATAGAGAGGTTGATTTACCCGATCCGGTAGGCCCACTGGTTAAAATCATCCCATTTGGATTCTGTATGCCTTTTCTTATGGTACGTAATGCTCTACCGGTATAGCCCATGGCCTCCAGCTTCAGCGATGTTCCCGATTTGTCTAAAAGCCTAATAACAATCTGTTCACCCCAAACAATCGGAGCAATTGCTATACGTAAGTCGATTGCCTTTCCATCTAACATAAAACTAAATTGACCGTCCTGCGGAATTCTATGTTCGTCAATTTTTAAATTAGACAAAATTTTAATTCTCGAAACTAAAGCCGGCTCTGTACTTTTAGGCAGACGCATAATCTCCCGGAGAACACCATCAATTCTGCACCTAACTTTAAGTTCCTTCTCCTGAGGTTCTATGTGTATATCACTTGCTCTATTTCTTCCAGCAAATTCTAGTATGGCAGTTAGCGCCTTACTTATAGGCGAGTCTTCGACTAAGTCCTTAATGGATTTGACTTTGCCTGAATCACCGCCTTTTTTGCCGTCTTCTCCCACTTCTTTACCACTAAGATTGCTCTTATCTGCACCTAAAGCGGCTTTCATTTCCGTATCTAGCCTATTTTTGTACTGACCCAGTACCTGACGAATCCCCTTTTCGCTCGCTACATATACTTTTAGTGGTCGTCCTATTCTATTACTAAGGAAGTCAACCGCTTGCACATTATCGGCATCGAGCATAGCAACAACCAATCTATGCTGCATTTCGCCTAATGGCACTGCCATGTATCTTTCGGCTATATCTTTAGGTACTAAAGTTAATATTTCCGGATTAATTTTCGCTGAAGTTAAATTAACATAGGGCAATTTTGTTATTGTGGCATTAACTTTAGTGAGCTGTTCATCGGAGATAAAATTATTCTTAACCAAGTAAGTCACCAGCGGTGTTTTGGCCTTTTCGGATGCAACTTTTGCTTCTTCAAGCTTGGCAGCGCTAATCATGTTGTTCTTGATTAGCACATCCTCTAGTTTTGATTTGTTATCTGACGATAGTACACTCATTACATTTTTTGCTTAGATGTCATTTTGTTTTATCAATATCATTATGGCATTTTTATTATAATGCTTAATGACCATCAAAACGGATTAGTATTATTGCCTGGACCAATAGTAATAAGCTGTGTAATATCCTTGGAACTACTGTTTACAAATAATGGATCAGGAGTTTCAAAACTCGAGGAAATGGGTGGAACATCTGGTTCACTTTGAGGATTTTTGGCAGGAGATCCAAAGATCTGCTTTGTTAACAAAATTGAAACGATTAGGGATAGTACAATCACAAAAGCTACTACTACGATATCTTTTTGTTTCATTCTAGTTTACCGCCTTCTGAGTTATATCTAGCGAAGTAGCAGGCTGGTAATATGTGTGTGCCTGAATGTTAAGACTAATATTACTGCCATCTCCGGAAATAGTCATTGAATCTACAGAAATTGGTCTTGTAACTTGTGATAGGTATTGAAGGAAGCTTCTTGCACCGTTCACGTCAATACTGGATATGTCAAAACCTACTGGGATACTAACGGGCTGTGAGCCGGAACTTGTTGAATTAGTTACTTGCGAGTTATCTACGCTTACCGTTCCGTCCGTACTTAGGTTATTTGAGCTTAAAATGTAATAAAGTGAAGTAGTTAAGGCTGCGTAGTCATATTCGGCAGGTAATGCATTTAAGACTACCTGGGTATTGTTATTATTATTGCCCGTCACCTGCTGTCCCAACACATTCGGATTATGGTTATTGAAATCGACGTAAGCTTGAGCCAAGCCATTATATGCTGTTATGTCGTCGTTCAACTTGGCTCTTGCATCCTTTGCTGCATTCAATACTTTGGATTGATAACGATAATTAGTAAGAATAGCCTTGGATGCTATTAAACAGAAGACGAGGATAAACACCGTGACGCTGACCGCAATCAATGTTTGCGCCATTGATTTGTCGATTGCAACATGTTTTGACGAAAAGTTGAACTTATCCATTACTGACCTCCCCCGCTTTTTGAAGGCTTAGTTGGACTTTGAGTAAATAAGGGACCGGGATTTTCTAGAGTAGAGCGAGTTGTAACCTGATTTGGAATGTACAACGAGATCTGTTTTGAACTATCAAACAGCGCTGGATCAATACTTGTTGTTATGCTATAAGACGCCGGGAAAGGACTATCCGACTGATTAGATTGGGAATCAGCCTGTAGCACAACGGATGAAAACGCGTTTGTTAGGGTAGTTTTATCACTACCAATATAATATTTCGTAAAATTCAGAGTATCTACAAATTGGTTTATCGATGTAGTGTTCGTTGCAGATCCAGATAAATTCAATGTATTTGCGGTAAAGTCCACTGATAGGTTGGATATTGTTAGATTTGAAGGTGTAACTTGATTCAAGTAATCAAACAGTCTGGTAGTAATAGGTTCGCCTCTGTGCAGTGTATTCAAACTGCTCAATTGATTCTGAACAGTAAGAACTTCATTAAGGTGAGGTTTGCCTTTTAGTTCACTGGTCTTACTAGTAACATCGCTATTTACATTGGATAATGTATGCTTCTGCCAGGATTCCACCAAGAACAAAAGAACAAATACTGTGACAGAAGCAATGCTTATTAATACACATACCGAGAAAACAAGTCGCTTAATTCGTTGCGCCTTTATGTATTCTTGTTTAACTTCTGGAAGTAGATTGAGTTCAATCATGATTTTCTCTCCGCTAGTCCTACGGCTACACCAAACTGATTGGAAATGGATCCCAGCTCATTCTGACGGTCCTGGTTAAAGACTACGTTTCTCCAAGCATTACCAATTTCTACCTCTATGCCAAATTTATTTGCTAGATAAAGCGGAAATTCTGGAATTACTGAGGCTCCACCAGTTACTATTATTCGCTGAATATTGACCCCCTTATAACGAGTCTGGAAGAATTTAATGGATTTTTCTATTTCGACTATCAATAAATCTACGGTAGCGCTAATTGCCTGGTATACCTGACCCTCAAGTTTTTCGGTACTCAAACCAAATTTAAATACAAATTCATGAGCCTGTTTATCCGCCACGCTTAAGTTCTGAGCTGCGGATCGCTCGATAGCCTCTACTCCAGTTGGTATATTTCTAGTTAAGTAGGGCTTGCTATTGTATACAATCACTAAATCAGTCGATCGGCTGCCGACATCCAAAACTAATTGAGCAACGTTATCACCAGATGTTAAAGCACGAGCCATTGCCAAGTTATCAGGTTCAAATGCAACTACGTTTAAACCAATAGCTTCAAGCATGTCTAGACGTTCTTCAACAAATTTATTAGTCACACTACTTAAAATTATCTCTTGTTTGGTCTTATCTATAGGAGAATCGCCCAACAAAGACCAGTCTATCTTTGATTCATTTAAAGGAGTTGGAATGAGCGAATCGGCCTGAAATTTTATCGCCTTGGCTAGTTCGTTTGTCGGAAGTCTGTCAACATCTGCAACGGTGGTGAATACTCTGCTTGACGGTATGCCAACTGCCACATCTTTAGTACTGACATTCGCTTGAGAAACTAGTTGTTTAACAATATCTGCTAATTTCTTTTGGTCGGTTTTTGAGTCACTCATACCCAACTTGGCTGGAACTGGAACATAAGCATACTTAATCAGGCTCTGCTGCCCACCGTTATTATGAAGCTGGACTAAGCGTACGGCAGTGGTCCCTATATCAAGACCAAAGAAATCTGTACTCGTGCTGAAGAATGAACTCATAGGATCGACCCGATTATACCATAAGCGTTATTATTATTTTTCACTCCCAAATGTATAAAGGAAAATAAGATATGCAGATTTTTGACTGTGTTTCCGGTAAATTTTTTGGTCTTGTGTAGCATAACCCACCTTATTTTTATATCGTTCCTTATTTATATATTGTACTCATCTATAAAATGGGAGGCAAGTTATATACATTAACGGCATTGATAGCTCCCTGAGTACCGCCCTGTGTATTTGGATATGAAAGGTAGTTTTCTGGACTGAAGTCAAAGACTTCTGCAGCACAAGTAGATCGCGGTGAGGTTGTACCGCCGTTATTAGTACAGTTAAACGACGCGGGTGGGATTGGAGGGGTGCCCGGGGTTCCTGGTGTTCCTGGTGTGGCTGGTATAGCTGGTGCGTCGAGTTTTAGAGAATTTATCTCGAAATTCGGGTCAAAGGCATTAGGGTTGCCATTCCAAGCAATCCAGTAATTATTAAGCCACTTAATGGTAATTGTGGGATTAGCCGGTAACGAACCAAGACTAAGATTATAGGAGCTGCCATTAGCGGGTAAGGAGGGGGTCGCTACGCTGCTACCGTTAACATCAATCTCGATTGAATAAGTGTAAGGTGGTTTTAGGCCAGGAGGAGGAGGCCAATTACTTCCACTAGCTTGATAGTTTTGGTAATTAATCGTCAAACTGTAACCGCTTCTGGCAGGCACGCTCGCAAACGAGTAATCAGCACCGTACTCTTGGTAACTGTATACTGACTTCTTGTCAATACTACACGGAGTAGTACCTGGGGAAATAGGTCCACAAGCAGTATAACTTGATCCGTTATTTGTAACATTGACTGCTGGTACAGCCGGTGTTCCTGGTGTACCAGGTGTACCAGGGGAACCAGGAGTTGGCTTTTCGTCTCTCAAAGTACCATAAGTTCTCATTAAATGCACTGAGTATGCACTAAAACTACCAAGTATAGAAAGCTGTTTATTACAACTGTTATACAAATTCACCTCCGGCACAGGTATAAAGCTACCGCCGTTACTCTTTCCGCAAGTATATATGGTGCCTCCCCCATTCGCATTTGAAGACGATGGTGCTGCTTCATATACACCGTCTAATTCTCCAACATTCGGTGCAATGTATATATTGCCGGTTGCTTTCAATACGAAAGATGGCACTGTGAAAAGTTTATTAGTACTGTCATATGTCCAAGATCCAGCACCAGTCCGTGAACCATCATAAGTAATATCACCGTTTATATATACATCCCCGGTAACAACCAGTGACACGCTCGTACCAAGAGCAAAATGCATAGGCCCAACTACAGTATTTCCGCTCGCCGTATAACTAGCTGATGTTGTTTGATTAGCTTGTTGAGCAGGAGTAAGAGTGCTCCATCCAGTCGTTGGCAATGTGCCCTGTTCATCCGGTATTGTTAGTGTTCCGCCAAGTTTACCTCCGAGCTTTGGTTGATCAAATTGCACAGTGCCAGAATTATTGGTCGTGTTTGAAAAGTTCGTCGCTATAGGACTAGACACATCACCAATCGTATGCTGATAACTAGCTAATCCAAATATTCCACCGTCGCGGGGGTTAGTTGAACTTGGGCATACGGTATCATAACAAGTCGAAATATTAGCAAATTCTGACCCTCCTCCGAAGTCATAAGGTGTCGCAGCGAAATAGTTATTATTCCATGTAGCTAAAATTGGTACAGGTTCAACATTAGCTGCCCCCATAGGATTATTAGCTATATTCCCTCCTCCAAGCGCCCCATTTCCATAAATCTTATAGAACGGTTTGTTTACTACGAAGAAATTGTCTTTGAAAGTATGTGGAGAGTCTGCATTCACTATATCGTCCGGACCTCCAGGGCCGACATAAGCAGTTGTGTATGCTAGATATATTGTGGTTTCGTACTTATCTCCTGCGTGAACAGGCAAAACTACAGGAACTGCTCCATTCATTATGGGCGTCGTCACCGGTGAGGGCAGGGTTGGAGGTGCAGGTGCAGCCGTATACGGTCCGTTATAAGTTTGCGGTCCGGAGTCAACATTTTGAACCACTGTTGGATAAAGTACGTGGTATGCAGTACTTACACTGTTACCATCCACCGGTACTGGAGCAGTACTTTGAACGCCAGTTGTAAATCCGTACTGACTTGGATCCTCATCCGAAGTTTTTGCTCCTGTACTATCTTGAGGTGTGGCTGTTGGTATACCCTTAAGCGTAAACGGTACATATGTCTTCACTGTCCCACTACATCCCGTGGTATCTACAGCGAACCTACCGTAGTAATCAGTGTAGAAATTCATATTATATGACGTACCTAGCCCAAACGCCGGAGCAGTATAGTTAATACTTAACGGTAGAGTATAGCCAGGCGGTACATCAGATTGCGCTGGAAAATCGGATGCATAACTGTTTGCTGCGCTTGCCAAACTAGTATTTATACTCGGATTCGCCGCCGTTGCGTTATATAACGGGAAGTCATTACCTGGAATTATTTGGTTTGTAACACCTAAGGGATTTCCGCCTAGATTACTATCCAGATACAGTCCTGTATTTGTTATACTCACGGTTGCAACAAAGGGCGCACCAGCAATCACGTCGCCATCCGGGGCTACACCTCCCGACGAAGTATTTGGAATATTGGAGGCGATCTTGACACTACAAGTAGCAGTAAAACAGGGACTGGCACTACCACTGACAGTGAGGTTTCCTGCGGATGCATCACCCGAATCGGATGCCGCTATATCGTAAACCGTCAGCGTAACGTCAAAACCGTTCATACCAGGCGGTGCTCCGTTAAGACTATTTGTATCGTAAGCCTCATTTATATTTCCATTTGCAGTATCACTTATAGTCTCAGATGCTGACCCACTGGTTATACTTAGACTGAAATTCACTGGTGCCCCTGGTGCATTTCCATCCCCTAATCCAGTTATACTTACGTAGCCGCAATACACAGTCATGCTTGCAGTTGGCTGATCATCTCTACAATTGAGATATTGTGTGTAGCCTGCCGAAGTAACTGGAAACCCTGGGGGTTGTACGGACGGCGAGGGACCTATAAGGTCATACACCTTTGTGGGTGGTTTTCCAGACTGAAAGAAATAATGATACGCTTCTACGAATAGTGTCTGAGCAGTCGACGCATCGCCATATATACTCGAACCGCTATATCCTCCCGTATACCCTCCCCCATAATTTGAAGTGCTTGAAGTACTAATATTCCCAGATTGAACAACCGGCCCTGAACCACCACCAGTGTCCCAAATTACATCGTAGTCATCTCCTGCCAGCTTGTTATTGGCACCAGTAGGAGGATCTCCTGCTTTCCAACTACCATCCGGCGCCCAAATAAATCCTGTCACTCCGCCACAAGTTGGAGACATTCTGTTATCTGTAGGTGGCTTTGGAGGTTGTGGACAAGCAGACTGGCCCGGACAATTACAAGCTGTGCAAATATCGTGATACAAGAAATATATATGCACATGTCCAACGTCATTTATAAATGCCGGATTCCACCTTGGCCATCCTGAATACACATTGGGATCGCCTAAAGGTCCGTTGGACGGTGTGCTTTTAGAATCACTTCTAATAGCTATCCTGACCCCTCCGACAGAATTGTCTTCATTTGCTCCCGTATTATAGCTGTAGTATGGTCCGCCATACACAGGGTAGAATGATGCCGGATTTGCGAAACCATTTACTGCCCATGTAGGTTCGTCACCGTAGCAATTGTCTACAATAGTGTAACCGTCACCGGCGTTTCCGTACGCTGTGCCCGTAACTTCTCCAGGACATAATCCATTAGAAGAAGCTCTGTACTCCTGGAATGACGTTCCTGTGCCACTTATTTTTGTATTAGCATCAACATCCCAAGATATGCCGGAAAAGGTCACAACATGCTGAGAACAGTCGGATAAATATGCATAGGCTTTAGCCTGACCGATTGAAGTTATGGAGGCAACAAAGGCATTTAATGGATCGACAATTGCGTTTGTGCTCAGGCTTACGTGCAAATTAACAATTGACTGTGCGTATTTATGTTTGTAGTTATTGAGAAAATCGTTCCATGAAAGATAAGGCCCGCCCGTCTTACCTTCCAATCTAATGATCATGAATGATCCTGTTTTAGATGCAAAAACGTTCGTATGATCGCCAACGTTTTTTAGTGTTGCGATTTTAGAGTCCGTACCATAGAGCTTACCGACTTTACCTCTTATGTATCCGGTGTAACTAATGTCATTGAAGTTTGTTTCACCCTGAATATAGTTACTTAGAGTACTGACGCTATAAACAGGCTTATCGAAATATTGCTGATAATTATCAGTATTTCTAATGTATTTACCAAAAGCCACTACATCAAACGCGCTAGATTTCGCCATGTTAGTTTCAGATACATTTTTTTGAAACATTGGCAGCACATTATTGTTCATTTGATTCAGTTCATTTGTATACAACTGACCCACTTTAGAGCTTGGAGCCTTATTGAAATACGGTGTATCGAATGATGCCTCTGCAATAAGTAGCTTTTTTTGTGTTAAAAGCTTGCCATTGAACTTTGTTTCATAAGCAATATTCTCATCTCTTATTTTAAGAAAGTTTGGTCCCGAATTGATCTTCTGCAAGTATTGTTGTTGAGCCTGTTTGGTTGGATAAATTGTACTGACCGGTGCAAGCATATCATTTGTGGTTAACGGTTTATTCAGCTTTGATGCCTCTAGCTTAAATGCAGCATTCATAACTAAATCGTCCGTTGCCAGTTGGCTGGTAGTTTCACCGAAATCCACAGAGGGGTGTTTCTTTAGGTAAGTAGATACGTCAGTTGAATATTGATTAAGGTCAGCTTTAGTAATTTTTGTTTTTCCAATAATAATCACCTGTTTATTTTGGAAAAGCGATGTCTGGCTTAATACAAAAGCGGTGGCGACTAACAGAATAAAAACACCAATAAACATTATGTTGTCGCTCTTAACTCCCCTTAAGCTGAAAGCTAGTTTCTTCTTCTTGGGGGATTCTCCATGTTTATGCGAATGTTTTTTAGTCTCGCTCACAAATACTCACCATAATTTATTTAGGGACAACTTCCCTAGAATTGTACGTGATATTTAAATATAAAAAAAGCCCCTTATGTTTTTTACTACTATTAAAATTATTTCAGTGTGATATTTGACACACTAATATATTTGTTATATGTTATATTTAAGTTACTTTAATATAAGGCTTGGGAGGAAGATTATGGACACCTATGCACAATTAGAGCAACCACAAGTAACCCCAGGCGAAGCACCTTTGGGTCTCGATGCTCTAGGTGAAACGAGTGGTAACTTATTTTCAAGATTACGATCATTAGGACAAACTGCTACTGAAAGAGTATATGGACTTTACGAAAGTGCTACCAACGTATCTAGAAACGTAGCAGCTGTTGCCTTTTCCACCGGAATAGCAGCACTGAGCTTGGTAGGCGGTGTGGCTCAAACTTCAGCAGAATCTTATCCTGACGGTTTAGGCCACGCTTCAGCGGCTTTGACTGACGCATCATGCGCAGAAGAAGCATTACAGCGACCCAAAAACTTGAGAGGAAGATACGACACTTACACTCAAGCCAACAATCACTGGTACAGAGAACAGTTTAGCGTTCCATCGGTTGCCAACTGTACGGCTTTGGGAAAAAGAACAGTACACTACTTTCAAGAAGTAAATAGCGACGGTGGCTGGATTGCCCATGTACGAACAGAAAATAGTGCTCACGTAATAACTGTTGTGGACACTCCAAACATAGATGGATACGATTTTTACTTAAGAACTAATAAAGCTAAGACCGTTGATAACAACTTTAGGTCACCCCATTTTTGCGTAAACGAAGGTCCCGGATTATCGAACAGCGACAAGGTTGGTCACACTCTGGGAAGAGCTACAGCTATAATTACATGGACACCCAGTGATGGAAGTGCTTCATCTACAAAACCATTCTATGGTAAAGCTTCCCCGATCTGTAAGTAAACTAACCTAGAGTACTGGCGGCAGATCGTAAACGTTAATTGCGTTTATAGCCCCGCCCGTTCCACCCGTAGTGTTTGGATACGATAAGAAGTATTCGGGGCTGAAATCGAAGACCTCTGCAGCACACGTTGGACGTGGAGAAGTTGTTCCTCCGTTGTTATCACAGTGAAGAGCTGGTGGTGAAAGCGGTGATCCCACGGGTTGCTCATCTCGCACTGAACCATAAGACCTCATTAGGTGAACAGAATACGCGCTAAAGCTACCGACTACCGTTAGCTGCTTATTACAATTGTAGTACATGCTTGTTGTGGCTTCTGGCGCAAATTGAGTAGGACTAACTTCAACTCCGCAAGTATATATAGTGCCTCCATGATGAACGGGTCCGATTCCATCCGGTGCCGCCTCATAAGCACCATCTAGTTCGCCTACACCGTTTGCAATGTATATATTTCCTGATGCTTTCAAAACAAATGACGGAGTAGTAATTGTATTACTCGTGATTCCCCATCCACCATATGCACCACCGAAAGTAATGTCTCCATTTATAAACACATCACCGTTAACGAATAAGCTTACATCGTTTCCGGGATTAATAGTCATGCTATTTAATATAGTTGGCGTTCGAGTTGTATTGGTTCCCACTACGTAGCTACCGGACGCCGGACTGGATTGTGATCCGTATGTTGTCCAGTCAACTGTAGGAGTTGTGGGCTCTTGATCTGACAAAGAAATGGATCCGCCGAACTTTCCGCCGAACTTCGGTAATTCCTGTTGAACGTATGTCCCGTTCGCAGTTATGTTAGCAAAATTCGTATCATAGGCTCTGCGTGTATCTTTAGAGCCTTGTTGTGTGCTTGCTAGCCCAAAAATCCCTCCATCGGAATTAGGACACGAAGCATTGTAACAAGTCGCTATATTAGACAATTCTGAGCCTGAACCGTAGTCGTACTGCTGGCCCAAGAATTTGTTTACATTAAACCCTGCAAGAATTGGGCTAGTCTCAACCGAACCTATAGACGGAACTGAACTTGGGAAATTGGCCCCACCAATTGCGCCATTATTATATACCTTGTAATACGGCCGATTTACTACCGTATCGCACGACTTCTTCTGGTCCGGATTCGGTGTTGTTGATGCCGTGCCTGGAATTATTGTACCGTCGTTTTGTACATAGCCGTCGCTAGGCGTAACGCCTACAATTAAGCAATACTTGTCACCAGCAGTAATTACTGGAACAGGAATTATTGGAGTTGGAACATTAGTATTGATATATCTGCCTGTCCCGACGGTTCCAGAAGGTCCGATAGCCGCACCGTTCTTTGTGTAAGAGTAGGTTGCATTCGCCGGTACCCCTATAAAACCTGGGTTTGGTGAACTTGATGGACCGTATACTGAAGAACTAAATCCTGGATAAGAATATGTAACCGTAATACTGGCGTCATTGCCTAGACTACCAAAACTCGTGGGACTTTCGGGATTCGGCATAAGATGTGCGCCATTTGCGCCAGGATCAATATGGAACGCTTCGCATCCGATCATGGTCCCGTTTGCCGGGCCTCCGTCTTGAACGCCCAGAGGATCGACTACATATGCAGCAAAGTTGTGATTAGCACCGTCAAAGTAGTTCGACGGAATCGTCCATGAGTAGTTTCCGCTGGAATCAGCCGTAAAGTTACCATATCTTGCTGATCCATCCACGATGACATAAATTGAATATGGAAATGGCTGTGGAACATCCGGGTCTGTATCTGATACATGGACTGACAAGTTTCCATCACATGTGGGTCCACCAGTGACTGAAATTGTTGGACCGATATATTCAGTTACAGGGAAAGAGCAAGACGAACCAGGCGGCACTGTCGTAATATATGAACTACCGACATAATTGGCTTCAATTTGTATATTTCCATCACCTGATATTGTTGCATTAAAGTTTTCGTTAACAGTGCCGTTGTATGAGATCGGCCCTGCATATGGTAGTCCTGTTGCCGTGTTAGTAATGCCGCTTAACGCACCGTTGACCCCGCCACCCGCGTCCTCAAGATTAAGAACGTGCGCAGCAATGGAGTCATTACCAGGCAAGTCAAGACCACTCGGGCTATCGCTGTAAATTGTCGCATTTACAGATATTTTACCGTCCGATCCTATTAGACCGCCCGGTAAATCTCCTGTGACACTATTAATCTGACAATCGGCCGAATAACAAGCTGCGGAGCTGGTGGTGCTTAGTAACGAGTAGGTGATAGTGTTGTGCACCTTGTCATGAGTCTTTAGATAAAGTTTTGCATAGACATTGCTCCCATACGGAACGAGTTGCGAGGACGTCCACGGGAAGGTTGTCGACGACGGTAAATAATCATCCTGTAAATTAGCCCCAGGTGAGGTTGGTGTTCCGTTACCGTTGTCGCGTCCCGTGTCATATATTAGTAAAACTAATGCTGTGCCCGCTGAGGAATTATCATACAGCGCCGGTGATGGTGGCTCAACCGTGACATCATTACATCTAACATCTGCACTCCCATTAGGCGTAGGTGGAGTATGTGTAGTTCGATGTATCTTATAGTAAAGTTCTATGGTCATTCCACCATTGGCATTAATTATTCCGCCACCCCATAGGTTATCAATATAGCTTCCCGGCCTATTCTCGGCCGCAGGTCCAAATTGATTACCAAATTCAGCGCCGCTATTGACAGTATATGACGTCGAACCAGAATACACTGTTGCATGGTCCAGCTTCTGACCGTCCACGGGATTAGCATCGTAATACGCTCCGCTGGGTAATGTCGAAGGTGCCCGTTGTAGCAAATAGGGATCAGGGGTGAAACAGTTGTCAGCCTGAGAAGCATTACCACTTCCATCCGTTGTAAAACGATTAGGTCGATGTCCTGACTGACCTGAATCATCCACATAATAACCGCCTGAAGTCGGGCAAATCGAATCACCTCGACTTTCCTGCACCCAAGCACCGGGTGCAGCCGTTACTACACCCGTAGTATCGTCTATAAAATGTGCGTGAACATATACTGTTATGTCGTGACTGCTACACGAGAGCGCTGCGGCTTGTACCGGAATTACTAATGACCCAAGGCCACGAAGCACATCCAGCCCTAGAACTTTTGAATAATTAATGACAGAACTTAGCACATACAGACCAAAATTAGGATGAGTCTCCAGACTAGCTACATATTTCTTGGTATACGAGTTAGTCATATCATCCCAGGATTTATATGAGCCAGAGGTTTGAGAAGTAAGCTGCATAATGCCTATAAAACCTGCCTTTGATATAAATACCCCTGTATGCTGTCCGACTTTATTTAGGCTATCGACCTGCGATTGAGCTGAAACTATCCCCGGGATACTAGCAAACTTCCCGACTTGTGCGTCATTAAAACAAGGAGCAGCATCTGTACAGTTTGTCTGATTGTATGCGTACGTAGGAGCACTTTTGAAAAATATATCTATATTGTATTGGGGCTTGTTAGGAAGCGTATAGTTCAAAGTAACCTGACTGGCTATCTGATCAGGAGACTCACCCTTTTGAAATAGTGGTAGATACTGATCTTTAAGTATCTTTACTGCTTCTGATCTTAGGTAGGAAGGATTCTTGGACTGATTAAAGTATGGTGAGTCATAGTTTATTCCTACAATGAATAGGTTCTTACTTTTAATAAGTTTGTCATTCAAAATTGATTCATAAACCCTGTTATCATTGAGGATTTTTGTTGCTAGTGCTATGTGGTTTGAGTTTACGTAATTCTTATAATTGGCACTGCTTGTATCCACTGGTGTGTACTGTGACAATACAGAGTTATATTCATCCTGGGATATATTCACCCCAAGCTTGTGTGCTTGGTCTATTAATGCTGCGTTTAATATCAAGTCCCTAGTAGCAGTTTCATCCAAATTACTTCCAAAACTTGTCTTCAGTGACTTGCCGTAACTACTAAGCTGGGAGCTCAGACTTCTTATTTCTGAAGGTGTTATTGTTGTCGAGCCAATTACTATGTTACTTGTAGGTATTTTAAACTGATTTACGGTGTTATGTTTTTTATATAAAGATGTAGTACCTATAACCACTAAAATTAATAGAAATAATAATCCAAAAATTTTAATTTTTTTGCTTGGCCGAGCATTTCTAACTTCGCTGCTAGCCTCATCAGCTCTTGATTCGTGTGGTTTATTATTTTTACTCATCTAATATAGCTGCTCATGGGGTCCCACGTATTTATGACGTAATTATATACAATAAGCATAAGCAGTCCAAATACTCAGCTGATTTAATTCTTATCTGAAGCTACAGGGCAGCTACGGCTTCACCGTGGCTAGGATCAGATTTTGCTTTTTGCTTTTGGATAACAAATATCGCTACTAATGAAGCTCCTATCCCAAACGTAGAGGCTATTAGGTATCCGGTGTGGAATCCATGTACTGTCGCTTTTGCACCCAAAAGCTGAACATAATGAGCAAGATTCTCTTTCTGTTGAGGCGGTAGGCTAATGCTAGACAAGTATTTACCTATTTCCTGTGTATTGATGAGACTAAGAATTTTTTCTTGCTGAGCTGCTGTAAGATGAAAGCTTGCAAAATTTGCGCTCACAGATTGATGCATATTGGTTATATACCTTGCCGCAGTAGACGTAGAAATTCCTGTAAGTACAGCTAGACCTAATGAACCACCTACCTGCTGTGAGGTATTAAGTATGCCTGAAGCAAGACCAGCTTCATGTGGCGGCACTCCTGATGTAGCCGCAATAGTTACTGATACAAATGTTGAACCCATACCAATAGCAAGGAGAATCATTCCTGGCGCTACATCTCCCCAGTAAGATCCATTTACAGGGATATGTGATAGCCAAAATAGTCCTGCTGAGACAAATAGTGGAGCCACAATAAGTATCGGTCTGTAGCCAATTCTTTGCACGAGTCTAGGAACATTTGTAGCTGCTATGCCAATTACAATTGGAATTATAAGGAAGCTGAAACCTGTCTTTACAGGTGAATAGTGAAGTATTTTCTGCATATATAAAGTTGTGAAGAAGAAAATAGAAAACATACCTGCAGCCATTAATAGCTGGAGAATATTCGCACCACTTAAATTCCGAATCTTAAAAATCCTTAGCGGCATAAGTGGAAACTCTACCCTGCCTTCGTTAATTATGAATCCTGCCAAAAGTAGGAAGCTGATGCCAAAAGATAACAAAGTCGTGTGCTGTGTCCAGCCGAGAGTCGGAGCTTTCACTAATGCATATACGAGAAGCATTAAACCACTTGTTACCATAACCGCTCCTGGTAAATCTAGACTTTTATGCTCAGATTCCGATTCATGTAGGGGTAATATTCGTAGTGCAGTAATGATGACTAAAATTCCAACTGGCACGTTAATAAAGAAGTTCCAGCGCCAAGACAGATACTGCGTCAGAATTCCACCAAGTAAAACTCCTACGGCAGCACCACCGGCAGCAACTGAACCCCATACCGAAAGTGCAACGTTTCTTTCATGTCCCTCTTTATATGTAACCAAGATAATAGATAGTGCGGCCGGTGACATAAACGCTGCAGCGAGGCCCTGTATAGCCCTAAACACTATTAGCATTCCCCCAGACTGAGTTAGCCCATCTATAAGCGAAGCAATCGTAAAAACAGTAACCCCAATAAGAAAAGTTCTTCTTCTTCCATAAAGATCAGCGGTTCGCCCGCCAAGAAGTAAGAATCCACCAAATGTTAGGGTATAAGCAGTGACAATCCATTGCAAGGTTGTATTTGTCATATTGAACGTGGTTGCAATTGAAGGAAGCGCAACATTTACGATGGAAATGTCCAATACGACCATAAATTGTGCGAGCGCTAGGAGAATAAGAATAAACCAGTGGCTTGTCTGTTCCCCCGACTGTTTAGATTTAGCCATATAAAGTCACTCCTTTTTATTTGACTTTGTTCATTGTAATCGTCAATAATTGACTTTGTCAACTATTTTTTTAATAATAGAGTTACTGTAATTAATCTTTACGGCGGACAATATGCCTGAATCGTTAACACTAGAACAATCTTATCTCGCCTTTATAGAATTCCTTCTGTTATCTAAAAAACGGCTGCATGAAATTGGTGCTGAACACCATTTAACAGCAATGCAGACCACTACACTTCTACTGCTTGAGAACCCCCGACCTATTGGTAGTTTTCGCCATATATATAACTGCGATGCGTCAAATGTAACCGGAATTATTGACGGTCTCGAGCAAAAAAAATTGGTAAAACGCTATGAAATTAATTCGGACAGGAGAATAAAGATGGTTCGTCTGCTGGCGCGTGGTATTAGTGTACGCAAAACCTTGCTGCATAAGCTTACCAGTGACGATCAATATATACTCTCCAAGTTATCTGATAGTGAAGCCAAGAATTTTATAGCATTAGTGCAAAAAATCACTGGCGCAAGTACTATTACTAAATAAGGAGATGCAAATATGTTTGAAGCTATAGCACGATTTTCAGTAAGATTCCGATGGTTTATTATAGTTTTCTGGATAGCAGCCGTTCCAATTCTTACGGCAAATCTTCCAAGTATTACCAATGTGTCTAAAAATGACAACTCCTCCTTTTTGCCCAAGAATAGCGAAAGCACTAAAGCAATTAATATGGAGGCAAATTTCCAATCCAAGAATACTTCAGCAACTGCGACTATAGTTGCGGTCCGGGACTCGGGTCCGCTTACACAGGCGGATAATGCGGCAATCGACAGCGCAATAGTCTCCGTCAAAAAAATAAATGGTGTCACTACAGTTAAGAATCAAGGTGTTTCAGCAGATGGAGCAGCTCGGCAGATGTTAGTGGAACTAAACGGAGCGAGCTTTGGAAACGGAGCCATTACTATTGTTAAAGATATTCGGGCTGATTTATCCAAAAATCTGCCTAGTGGACTCACAATGCATCTCTCAGGATCTCTAGCAGATTCAGTTGATACTGACAACGCAAATACACACGGCAGAAACAACACCGAGCTCTACACAGTTATCTTTATAATAGCTCTGCTATTGCTTGTTTTTCGTGCGCTGCTTGCACCTATTGTTACGCTTATCCCGGCAGGTTTGGCACTTGCCGTATCCCAACCTATTATTGCTGAGTCAACAAAATGGGGCGTACAGGTTTCGTTTATAACTCAGATTCTACTAATTGTTCTAGTACTTGGCGCTGGTACGGATTATGGGCTATTCCTAGTTTTCAGAGTCAGAGAAGAACTTAGAAAAGGCTATGATCCTAAGGAGGCAGTAGTTAGAGCTCTAACTAAAGTCGGCGAATCAATTACTTTCTCTGCACTAACTGTAGCTGCAGCTCTTATGAGCCTGCTCCTTGCTTCGTTCGGTATATATAAGGGACTTGGTCCCGCACTAGCAATTGGGTTAGGCATCATGTTGCTTATCGCACTTACTTTTCTGCCCGCCGTCCTCGCAATTTTAGGAAGAGCAGTTTTCTGGCCCTCTAAAACTCAAAAGTCCAAACTGAAAATTGGTCTATGGGGCAAGCTGGCGGACACCGTTATTAAACGTCCTGTAACCATGCTTCTCTTAGGTGTAGCTATTTTGGGCGGTCTATCACTTGGCATCATAGGATATAAAACTACTGGATTTAGCAGTAATGGTGCGCCGAGCGGAAGTGATTCAGCTAAGGGCGAACAAGCAATTTCGGCACATTTCCCTGCTGCAAATAATAACCCGCAACTTTTCTTACTTTCTTTCAATAATTCAGTTTGGAATAATCTATCGACCGTTCAGACCGCTCAGGAAAAACTCGCAAGTTCAGGCAGTTTTAAGGCGGTAAGTGGACCATTTAGTGCAAACGGTTTTAACATCACACCTGATAAACTTAAAGCCCTTCATGAAAATAATCCCTCAAGTCCTGTCCTTCAGGCAGTATCTCAGTTTATTAGTCCTGACGGTAAAACAGTCCAGTTTTATGTAATAAGCAAAGCTGGAACTTCTGGATCGGCTTCTTCAGTGAGCGCTACTCCTTCTAATCGCAATCTTATTAACAAGGTTTCGACTGAGGTAGGCGCATCCTCTGGAGCAGTGTTTAGTAGCGACTCAATTGCCTATGATATAGAGCATATAGCCACAAGCGATTTGGAAAAAATTATTCCAGTTGTGCTGATAGTTATTGCCGTGTTACTTGCAATATTACTAAGGAGCCTTGTTGCACCGTGGTATCTGATTCTTACCGTTGTGTTTTCTTACTTGGCTTCGCTTGGTTTTGCAATGATCTTATTTGTGCATATTGGCAACCAAGATGGGCTTAATTTCATTCTGCCATTCATGATGTTTATCTTCGTCATGGCCCTTGGAGAAGACTACAACATTTTAGTCATGAGCCGGATACGAGAAGAGTCGCATACTGAGAAAAAAATGGATTATGCCGTTACCAAAGCAATTGGAATTACCGGAACTACTGTAACCTCCGCCGGCCTTATTCTTGCTGGCACATTTGGTGTATTGGGACTGGTTGGAGGAAATAGTCAGATAGAACAAATAGGCTACTCGATTGCCTTCGGTATACTTCTCGACACGTTTTTCGTCCGTACCCTATTAGTCCCCTCAATTGTTGCTCTTCTAGGTCGCTGGAATTGGTGGCCATCAGACCTCTATCGTCGAGTCGAATAAACTGATATATTGCATCCATATATGAACTATCGAAACGCTCGTCGTTACGGACCTGTTTCATCCACACGTGACCATATGCTATTTTTATTGGTCATTTTGATAGCATCTTCAATATATAGCTTTTACAACACGCTATATCCTCGTTTTAATTCACATTTTTATTCGCTTATAGCTTATGCTTCTATACTTATTATCTCCTCTATAGCTCTTTTTTTAGCAATAAAATTCGTATTTCGTAATTCTCAGGTTAGTCAGAATATTGCTCAAATAGACAAAATGAGCGGCATTGAGTTTGAGCAATTTGTTGGAGATCTCCTAAAAAAACAAGATTACAGTTATATTGCCTACACTGAAAGATATGACTTGGGTGTAGATATATTAGCTCAAAAAGATAAACAGGTCTGGGGAATTCAAGTTAAAAGGTCTAAAAGTCCCGTGAGCACTCATGCAGTTAGGCAAGTTGTCACAGCACTTAAGTATTATGATTGCGATCAAGGTATGGTAATAACAAATAACAGTTTTACAAGAGCAGCTCGTAAACTGGCAAAAAGCAACGACTGTATTCTATTAGAAAGGAAAAACCTCTTAAAATGGATGCGGAAGTAATTCGTAGACTATTAAGGTAAACTTTAGATAATGTACTTTGCTTCAAGAGTCGCAGCCGGAGAAATGTTAGCTGATAGAATTCTAAAGAAACACCATAACACCGAATGTGTCGTAATAGCCCTCGATGATGGGGGGGTAATAGTCGGTGCTCAAATTGGAGTAAGGCTTAAAAGTGCTCTGATGCTTCTTCTTAGCGAGGAGATAAAATTGCCACTTGAACCAGATGCACTGGCTGGTATTTCTTCAGACGGGGATTTTGCTTATAACACTCGCTATTCACCTGGAGAAATTGAGGAGTTTACTGGTGAATACAGAGGGCTTATAGAGCAGGAAAAACTAACTGGTTTACATGCATTAAACAGACTAGTAAAAAGCGGTAGCGTTCTAAATAAAAAATTACTAAAGGGCAAAACAATAATATTAGTATCCGATGGACTTAAGAGTAATTTCTCAATTGATGTCGCCCTCGCCTATTTAAAAGTAGTTGATTTAAAAAAATTAATCATTGCTACTCCTCTGGCAACAGTGCCTGTAATAGACAGGATGCATGTCGCTGCCGACGAGCTATATTGTTTGGACGTTATTGACGACTATATAAGTACGGATCACTACTATGAAAAGAATGATGTCCCTGATCATGACGTTATAATAAAGACTCTTCAAGACTTCATAGCAAAATGGCCCGTTCCAAAAGACAAGAAATAAATTGTACTCTGTTAAAATGATGTGATGAGTTCTATTTCTTGCGGAATTGTAGGTTTGCCCAATGTTGGCAAATCGACTTTATTTAATGCACTGACGAATAATAATATCCTGGCTGCAAATTACCCTTTTGCAACAATTGAGCCTAATACGGGAACTGTACCTGTTCCTGACATTCGTCTTGAAACGCTATCAAAAATGTACAATGATACCAAAATTGTTCCAGCAACAATTACTTTTGTTGACATCGCTGGTTTAGTTGAAGGGGCAAGTGAGGGTGAAGGACTTGGCAACCAGTTTCTAGGACACATAAGATCATGTAACGCTATCATTCAGGTCGTACGAGCTTTTGAAGACAGTAATGTCACTCATGTAAGTGAAACTTTTGATCCAAAACGCGATATAGAAATTATTTCAACAGAGCTTATATTGTCCGATCTTCAGACCCTAAACCGTCGATTGACAAAATTTGAAAAAGAAGCCAGGGCTAATCCAAAATTAAAACCAACTTTGGATGAGTATTTAAAGGTACAGAAACTACTTAATAACGACGAGCCCGTATGGAAAGACCCCTCTATTAATCTTGAACTAATCTCCGATTTGCAATTACTAAGTGCTAAGCCAGTCATATTTGTCTTTAATGTAGATGAGAATACTCTTCAAAACGAAGAAAGAAAAAACGAACTCAAACAATTAGTAGCGCCTGCTCAATCTTTATTTGTATGCGCAAAACTAGAAGACGAATTAAAAGATCTTGATAAGCAAGATTCCGAAGAGCTGCTTTTAAGTTATGGTCAAAAGGAGTCTGGTCTAATTCAACTTATACATGCAGCCTATGAGTTGCTTGGGCTTCAAAGTTACTACACAGCAGGAGATAAAGAAGTTAGGGCATGGACTATCCCAAAGAACTCTACAGCGCCACAAGCCGCCGGTGTAATCCATGGAGACTTTGAGCGAGGATTTATTGCGGCTGAAGTAGTAAGTTATGCAGACTTGGTGGAAGCGGGATCAAGGCATGCAGCTCGAGCTGCGGGCAAAATACGTTCCGAAGGTAAAACGTATACTATGCAGCCTGATGATGTAGTTGAATTTCGGTTTAGCGTCAGTAAGTAGATTATGAAACTATTGTGCCTGAGTTAAATTCTGTGCTCAGCCTAGCTAGCTTTCTGTTTCTGATTAGCATAGGTAGCTTAGAAAATACTACACTAACCGGATGGATTTCAAATGAATAGTGCTTGGATCCAGAATCGCTTGACGACACTTTAGGAAACTGTGTAGTCGGTTTCTTCTTAAATACTTCTTCAACGCCGGCCTTCCATAGATCATTCATGTCACTAGTTGTTACTGCAGACGTTTGGCTCATATTTGGTACAACATCTAGATTACCTGCGCCGAATTCATCGTCAACTTTTACGCCGGTCTGAGTCTGATATTGATTAAGCAAGCTCCTAGCAAATAGGTAGTCTGACAGCTCATGGCTGAGTTCAGGCTTCGGGATATCCGAAGGAACAGCTGTATCCTTTTGTCCAATCTGCAGCTTTGCGATCTGGGCTTGGTATTCGGCCTGGGCCTTCAAATACTCACGCAACTGCTCATTTATGCTCTCTAAGTGCTGGCTCTGACCAGTTTGAGTCTGAGTTAGCTGTTTTTTTGATGCAGCCATACAGTGCTGAACATGCCCAATAAGCTTTCTAAGTCTAGGCTGGTTAAAGCTTCGGAAATTCAAATCCTTTAATCCCGTAGATATGTGTATCTCTGCCCCTACTAAACGATGGCTGTAGTCTATTTCGCTAATCATATCGAACCTAATATCTTCCACCGTTAGATACTTCATGGGTTTTTTATCTATTAATAGCAATCTGACATCAGTTGCAACGGCTAGAGCGAAGCCTCCCTCGTAATATCCGTTAACAACCTCAAAGATCTCTTCACCAGGAAGTAAAATATGCGGTAACTCTTTCAGTTCGGCTCTTCCCCATCCATTTAGATTAAAGCCAATCTTATTAATTTGTTCATCTACAGATTCTTGACTAACCATTTTAGGCACCTCCGCCCCATTCTGATCACGCAGTTATCATACTAGACCTCTTACGTTTGTTTTGCGGTAAAAAAATATATAGATTTCGTGAGATTTTAATCACACTGAATCTCAAACCTATAAGCCCCCCTGTAATAACCGGTATTTTCAACGCCTATTTACTTCGGTGGTAAATTGATTTTAGCGCATTTAGTGTTATAATATATCAAGTTGTACATTTACAATTCTATCCAGACAAGTAGTTCCCGACCCTCAAAGGACGGTATCATGCAAAGTCAGAGAAAAAGGAGTAGCTGCGGGATTTTTAATCTCCGGCACACCTTCGTCGTGCTTGTTGCCGTGTTCATGCTCAGTTGCTGTTCTGTATCAACCGCCTCATCTGCAGCTGCAACATGGTCAGCACCAGTCGAAATAGACACCACTGGAGGTCTCAGTTCCGTGTCTTGTGCGCCATCAACGTCGTTCTGTGTAGCTGTGGACCAATCCGATAACGCGGTGATCTACAACGGCAGTACGTGGAGCGCGCCTACCTACATCGGCAGTCACAATATCTCTAAGTCGGTGTCGTGCGTGTCAACGTCGTTCTGTGTTGACGTGGGCCTTATGGGCGAGGCGTTGACATACAACGGCAGTTCGTGGAGCGCTCCTGTAGCAATCGACAGTGGTGCAAATATTAAGTCGGTGTCGTGCGTATCGACGTCGTTCTGCGTAGCCGTAGATCTAAGCGGTCATACGGTGACATACAACGGCAGTTCGTGGAGTGCGTCTACCGACATTGACAGTGCTTACTCACTGAACTCGGTGTCGTGCGTATCGACGTCGTTCTGCGTAGCTGTGGATGGTCAAGGTAGCGCCCTGATCTACAACGGCAGCTCGTGGAGTGGGCCAGCAGCAATCGGTAGTGGAAATGGTCTTAGCTCGGTTTCATGCTCGTCGGTGTCGTTCTGCGTAGCTGTGGACCTAGCAGGAAACGCAACAATCTACAACGGCAGTTCGTGGAGCGCGCCTAGCTCGATCGACAGTGGTGACGAACTAGCGGTGTCGTGCGTATCGACGTCGTTCTGTAACGTGGTCGGATTTGCAGGCAACGCCCTGGTCTACAACGGCAGTTCGTGGAGCGCGCCTAGCTCGATCGACAGTGGTAGTGGGCTCAGCTCAGTTTCATGTTCGTCGGCGTCGTTCTGCGTAGCTGTGGGCCTGGCTGGTAATGCTCTGGTCTACTCAGAACCAGTCGTCAAAGAAAAAGAACCCGAACACCCAGCAGGCAGCAGTTCAAGTAGTGGCAGTACTGGCTCTCAACCGCCTCCAGTGGTGATCAATAAACCACCGCCGCCTGCTGTACTCAAGTGCCATGTCCCAAAGCTCAAAGGCAAGACCCTGGCCCAAGCCAAGAAACAACTGGCTAAAGCACACTGCAAGCTCGGCAAAATAGCCAAGCCCAAGCATCCCACCAAACACAAGGAGGTCATCGTCACCCAAAAGCCAAATGCTGGCAAGACACTACCCGCTGGATCCAAGATCGCTGTGCGACTTGGCTAAGTAGAACTGGATAAATGACAACGCATCACCCCCTCAGGGAACCAGTGTCTGTTCTTAATTGAATAGGCATAAAACCCTGAGGGGGAAAGGCGGTATGAAAGACAAGTATCAAAAAAGATGATGTTGAGCTTATATAAGTTCATTTCCACCTTTTACACGCTTTCTTCTCATATCCCCTTTCTCACTTCTATGAGTACGTACTCATACTGATGAGTCCTGGATGAGGACGAAAAGTGAATCGTTTGCTGCAGATGATATGGTATGTTTTGAGATTCAGTCAATCACAAATTGACAATATTACATATCTTTATCATAATAAATAATTATGTTGGCCACGCTGAAGCAGACGGCGGAACTGGTGGAATTTTTCAGACTGCACGGGGTAAAACAAACATACAAGAAAGGTGACTACATAATCCGCCCCGGAGAAGCTCCCAAAGGGGTTAATTACATCTATCAGGGCTTAGTAAAAGCTTATGACATCACCAAGTACAACGAAGAAAACCTACTTATAATAAGAAAACAGGACGAGATATTCCCTCTTATATGGGCAGTTACCGGTTTTGAGCATCACATTATTTATCAGGCTCTAGCACCAACGATTACCTACAGAATAGACAGAGAGAAGTTTGTAGAGTTTATAACAGGAAGTTCAGATGCCCTTATTCCCCTTTTGGATCTGACTATGGAGATGTATAGATTACACGGTGATAGAATATTGACCCTGGAATATCGTACAGTACGCGAGCGCATTATTTCATTCTTGCTTAATATGAGCCAGCGATTTGGTAAAGAAACAAATGAAGGAACCCTAATCGAGGTTCCTTTGCGTCATCAGGATATTGCTAGCTCCGTTAACGCTACTAGGGAAACCACCAGTAGAGAGATTTCAGCACTAGAGCGAAAGGGCTTACTTGAAAATAAGCAGTCATTTACTTTGCTAAAAGATATCGAAGCTCTTAAAAAGCACCTTGTTTAAGAATCAGGCTGTTTTTTTAAGCTTATAGAATCGTTCTTGGTTGCCTTTTGAGCCATGTACTTTGGAATCGGCTTTATCGAGAACCACAAAATATTTCTGGACCCATATTTCAAAATCCTTCAATATTTTTCGTCTCATGGCGTCATTTTTAATGACACCTTTATGCTTAATATCGCTTGAGCGTGACTCAAATTGGGGTTTTATCATGGCAATTATTGTTGTTTTTGGACCAATTATGGTCATTAAGTGCGGCAATATTTCTCTAATACTAATGAATGACACATCAATAAGCACAATATCTGGAGTCTCACTAAGTGGATTAATATCCCTTATATCTGTTTGCTCATGTAATTCAATTGACGGATTATTACGCAGTGACGGATGAAGTTGGTCGGTTCCAACATCTACTGCAATAACTTTTCTTGCTCCGTGCTGGAGACTATAATCTGTAAATCCACCAGTGCTGCTGCCTACGTCTAGAACCACTTTCCCACGATATTCAATTTGTAAGACATCACTTACGGAAGCAAGCTTAAGAGCTGCGCGACTAACATACCGATCTTCACTTAGCATCTTAATATCATCTAATTCAGATACTTCATAACCTGGTTTTAAAATTAATTTACTATTAACTTGAATATAGCCGAGCTTAATGTAACTTTCAGCTTGGCTACGCGATCGCATGATTCCCCTAGCTACCAAAGCCTGATCAAGCCTGATCTTACTCATACAGCTCTATCCTTTTACGCGTTCGCGGTATGCACCGGTTGATGTATCTACGGATATCACGTCACCTTGCTTAATAAAGGCCGGTACTTTTACGCTAATACCTGTCTCCAAAGTAGCATCCTTTGTTATTGATGAGCTTGTGTCACCCTTAACGGCATCCTCAGTGTAAGTTACCAGAAGCGGGACATTTTTTGGTAGTTCAACATTTATTGGTAAGTCGTTAAAAAATTGCAGCTGAACACGGTCGCTCTCCTTTAAGTATCCCTGCCCTTCTGAAAGTAAATCAGCTGGAACTTCGAACTGCTCAAATGTTTCTTCATTCATGAAGTAGAAAGTACTGCTGTCATTGTACAGATATTGAACTGTCTGATTAGTAACATCGGCGCTATCGAGCTGCTCGTTACCTTTAAAAGTTTTGTCCAGCACTTTTCCATCAACAAGGCCTTTTATACGCACATTAACGATAGAGCCACCCCTACCCATAACTTTTTGGTTATAGTTAACTACTCTATAGGGCTTTCCTTCCCACTGAAACAAAGTACCTTTTTTAAGTTCTGTGATGCTAAGGGACATCTGCTAAAGCCTTAGTTATTAGCTACGAATGGTAGTAGTGCTATGTGACGTGCTTGCTTTATGGCTCTAGCGAGCCTTCTTTGCTGACTTTCGGTGAGTCCCGTCTTTTTTCTTGATTCAATTTGCCCATAGACATTAACGTAGCGCTGTAGTGTCTTAAAGTCCTTGTAGTCAAAAAACGCTACGTCTGTTCGTGATTTAAATATCTTTGCCATATACTTCTAACTCCTTAAAATGGTATGTCGTCTAAATTAATTGGTTCGTCACCGATGTCTTCAATAACTACATCATCGGCTTCTTTTTTAGCTTTTTTACTAGGCTTAGGTTTTTCAGCCCCTGCTTCTTCGGCATTGTTTGATGCTTTTGGAGCGGATTCGCTTTCGCTATCGGCACCACGGCTGTCTAGAAATGTTACATCACTCGCAAGAACTTCAACTTTGCTTCTCTTTTGTCCATCTTGCTCCCATGATCTTGATTGCAAACGACCTTGTACTAAGCATCTTCTTCCTTTACTCAAGTACTGAGCTACTCGTTCTGCCAACGGACCCCAACAAACAATGTCTATATAATCAGTTACTTCTTGCCAATCACCGCTCGCATCTTTATAGCTCCTGTTAAGAGCCAGGCTAAAACTCGTTACGTTCTGACCATTAGGTGTCTGTCTAAGTTCCGGGTCCCTCGTAAGATTGCCCATAAGTGTTACCTGGTTAAGACTTCGTGCCATTTACTGTTCCTCCTTCTTTATAAGACCTATGTCTTGTTCACTTCTATGTACTGTCGACCCTACGCCTGAGTGCGCATGTTCGTCAAGGGAAATTTCATAGAAAATTGCCATATTTAATATCTATTTAATATCCGAGTCTTCTTTATCTTCGTCAGCACGCTCACCGCGCTTAGCAGCCTGCTCAGCTTTTTCAGCTTTCTGCGCTTCCGCCTTGGCTATTGCTTTTAGATCTGGGCGGGTAATTAAGAAACGGATGACCTCGTCAGTAATATTTAGGGTACTCTCTGCCTTAGCAACGTTAGCTCCCGGCATTTCTACACCGTAAAATACATATATCGCGTAATCATTTCCCTTAATTGAGTAGGCAAGCTTCCGCTTTCCCCAGTTATCGGTTGTTTTAATCTCTCCACCGTTATCGGTAATGATCTTCTTGACTCGATCCTCGGCCTTGGTTAGGTCGACTTCGAGATCAGGGTGATACAAAACCGCAATTTCGTATTGGTACAAAATGTACTCCTTCCTTCTGGTTAAAGCCCTCGCACATTTAGGAGTCGAGAGCCGAAGTTGATAGTAATAACTATTATAGCTTAGTCACCCCTGTTAGTCAAATCATGAGTGTAGTTATTCTTCTGGGAAATTCTCGGCAAGCATTTCATCGTCAGCTGTTGATACGCCGCCGCCGAAAACATCATCAAGAGAGTGTACGAGTACTTCTCGTGGCCTGGAACCATCAGCCTGACCAACTATTCCCTGTTCTTCCATGGTCTCAATCAGACGAGCTGCACGTCCATAGCCTATGCGCAATCTTCTTTGAAGTAGACTTGTACTTGCTTTACGGTTGTCTATAACCACCTGCACTGCATCTCGCCACATATCATCGTCCGCATCTTGTGCACCATAGTCTGCTACCACACCGCCCTTGCCGTTAAGTTGGACTGGTTGAGAAACAACTTCATCATCGTATTGTGGAGGACGCTGCATTCGTATAAAATCCGTTACCTTTGATGTTTCATCCTCTCCAATTAGTGCGCCCTGTATACGCTTTGGTTTGGGCATATTGGCTGTAGAAAAGAGCATATCTCCCGAGCCAAGCAGTTTTTCAGCACCAACTTGGTCAATAATAGTTCTTGAATCTACCTGTGACGCAGTAGTGAATGCGATTCGTGCCGGGACATTGGCTTTAATAAGACCGGTAATTACGTCAACAGAAGGCCTCTGTGTAGCAAGGACTAGGTGGATACCGACTGCACGAGCTTTCTGGGCAATTCTTACAATCAGTGCTTCAACATCGCGCGCAGCCATCATCATAAGATCAGCAAGTTCGTCAATGACTATAACTATGTATGGCATTCCCTCTTCTTTTTTAAGACTGTTATATTCGCCAATATTTCTTTTACCGACTTCGGCTAAAGCGCTATAACGCCTCTCCATCTCGGCTACTGCCCATTTAAGTGCACTTATGCACTTCTCAGGCTCAGTGATTACAGGGGTAAGAAGATGTGGCATTTCGTCATACGGCTTTAACTCAACACGTTTTGGATCAACAAGAATCAATTTTAGGTCTGCAGGAGAGTTCTTATATAGCAAGCTCGTTAGTATCGTGTTAATCATGACAGATTTTCCGGATCCGGTTTGTCCCGCCACAAGCAAATGCGGCATGGTGTCTAAGTCAGCAACTATGGCATTACCAGATATATCCTTGCCGATAGCTATGCCCAAAGGACCCTGCATTTCCTGCCATTGCTGTGAAAGCAGAATTGAACTTACTCTTACTGTGGCAGATTTCACATTTGGCACTTCGATTCCTACGGCCCTTTTGCCTGGTATAGGAGCTTCCATTCGGATCGAGTGAGCTGCTAAATCTAGAGCCAAATTGTTTTCTAACGCTGTAATCTTTGTAAGCTTGACTCCAGTGGGCGGTTTTAGCGTATATTGAGTAACCCGAGGACCAATATTTGCTCCCTCCATTTCGACTTCAATATTGAAGTTTTCAAATGTATCGTGAATAATTTGGGCGTTTGTACTGACATCACCAGCATCTGCCTTATCCTGTTTTTGGTTTAGTAAGTCTATACTCGGAAATTGCCAGTCAGGATCCCTTGTAGTTGTTAGCGCATCGTGACTCTCCGAAGAAGTGAGCTTTTGAGCGCTGTTTTTCATGGTAGATAATCGAGTTGGCGCCTCCCCAGGAGTATGATGCACGACAGGTACACCTTCGTTGAGTTTGAAGTTAGATTGCTCGGCCTTACTTTTTAATGCTGCCAGTTCAGATTCTTCATCACCAGGTTTCTTTTTGAGTAGGTCACGAAGTTTAAGAAGTACTTTAAGATCAATTCCAAAGGCAAAACTTGCGGACAGGAGTGCAAATACAAAGAATAAAATGGAAGCTGGTATAGAATCGACAGCTGAAAGAACCGCAATTCCTACATTGTTACCGACCACCCCTCCATGGCCACCGTGCCAAACTCCAAACCTACTTTTGGATGCAAATATCGTACAGAATAGACTAGATGCGAATATAAGAAGCATTGTCATACTAACGAGTTTTGCGAGAGGAATTCTACGGTCTTCTGAAATAAATTTGAAAACTCCCCAGTATACCAGCGCAATCGGCGCTAGATATGCCGCCCATCCGAGCGTCCAATATACACCGTTAAACATCGTGGTTGGTAGCCTGCCTCCGGTTCCAAATCCGCCAAGGAGCAATAAAAATGCTATAAGCATTAATACAACTGCTCCGGCCATAGCCCATAAGGGCGATCGCTCAGGCGCTACCGCTTCAATTTTCTTTTTTGGTTTTGATCCAGTTTTTTTCTTCTTTGCCATAGGAGTAAATTATTGACATTATTGTAACAACTTCTCTAGTGAAAGACTAGTTGCATCAATCTTAATTGTAGCATAAAATACCACGAAAAGCAAACCTACAGGAGACTGATGCTACAGGCTAATCAACGCGAGGGTCTTGGGTCAAGAGCCTGGCTCTCATTTCCTGAAACCTTTGCTGCTGTTCTGCTGCAATCTGTTCTGGTGTCCGTACGAGTTCTACGGTCTGTTTCTGTCCTGGCTTTTTTGCCTCACTTTGAGTAGTCTTTACGTTTCCGCTTATTACATTAATCACCGGAATAACAATTGGGCTTCTTTGAGTATGCTCGAACAAGTAATGAGTAACATGGTCTTTTAGTTCTGCCTTAAACCTATCTAAGTCTATACGTTTGAATCGCTGGCCTACTGCTCTCTTGAGTTCAGTTCTTAGCCCGTTCATGATTTCTTCGTTGTCACGCATGTAAATGAAACCGCGGCTAATAATATCTGGGCTGGTAAGTAGAGATCCTGTTTTCTTATCTACTGTTAAAACGATTGCGACTAAACCTTCTTCACTTAATAGGACTCGGTCTTTAACAACAACATTACTTACTATCGCTCCTGTTTGATCAACAAGAATTGTTCCGCTCGGAACCTCTCCTGCAACTTCCATTTTATCTGGGGTCAAGGAGATTATTTCACCGTTTCCAACGTTTAGGGTGTTGGCCCTGGGTATACCATTTTCAATAGCCAGGTCGATATGATAGCGCTTTGCAGTAAAGTCTCCATATATAGGAATGAAAAACTTTGGCTTAACCATGTTTATCATGTCTGCATATTCATCGCGAGATGCATGTCCTGAAACATGAAGTGGTCCGATATTATCAACTTCGCGCGTTTCATGACGAAAGACGTGGACCCCTTTTTTGAACAACTCATCAACCATAGTTCGTATTGCTGCATCATTGCCTGAATATGGAATTGGCGTACTGGATAAAATAACAGTGTCCTGTTCCTTCAACTTTACATGGCGATGCTCACCATTACTCATACGCTGCAGAGCAGAACTTGGCTCACCTTGAGATCCCGTACAGACAACGACCAGATCGGTGTCCTTCATTGTTGATGCTGAAGCAATAGGCACAAAAGTACCTTTAGGTATTCGAACAAATCCGTGTCGTACTGCCATTTCGAGCGTACTAACCATACTTCTTCCGTCCATGGCAACTTTTTTATTATGGTGGACGGCTGCGTTAATTATCATTTGAACACGGTTCATATTCGTCGAGAACAAACCGACAAATATTCGACCAGGGGCATTATCCATGATGTCTTTAAAACTTTGTTCAATGGTTGATTCGCTAGGGGTTCGACCGGGTCGCTCGGTTGTAGTTGATTCACTAAGAAGAGCTAACACGCCTTCTTTTCCAAGCTCGGTAAGTCGCTCTATATCACTACGCTCATGGTCAAGAGGATTTGGATCAAAACGGAAATCTCCAGTATTTATTATCCTTCCTACAGGCGTATCGACAACAATGCAGGTACTTCCCGGGATTGAGTGAGTAATACGAACAAGCTCTACAAAGAACTCCCCTATTTTTAGTCGTTCGTGAGTGTTTTCGTTCATAGTCACGGTCTTAAGTTCAAAGCCCTCGGGCATTGGCAAGCCAAAGTTTTCAAAAATTTCTTCTACTCGACCTATGCTAAATTTACTTCCGTATATAGGCGCTGGGAATTTGGGTACTATATGTGGTAACCCTCCAATATGATCTAGGTGTCCATGCGTAATAACATAAGCTTTTAGCTTATGACGAATCTCCTCTAGATATGCAGTATCAGCTATTCCATAGTTTATTCCTGGCAGGTCTACGCCAAGGTCGTTTCCGCAATCCAATATGATTGCATCGTTTTGGTACTCGACAAGTATCATATTCTTTGAGCCACCGCCGTCCATGCCACCAAGACCTATAATCTTAAGTCTAGGCTGGTCATCTATGACATTGGCTCGCTTTGGTCGATTAGCCGAGTCGGCGGCGACGTACTGGTTTGCTATCCTCTGCGCATCTGCCTGGGAGCGTCGCTGGGCGCGAACCGCTTGTCCCCTGGAGGTATTAAGGTTGCTATTAATTTGAGCCTTTGGCTCGGAGTTGCCTTTCGATTTTGGTTTCGAAGGTCTCTTTGGTTTATTAGTATTATTTTGAGGTTGCATAAATTCCTTTCTGCAAATTCTGTTTAGTAAGTTGAATTTTCTTTAAAATGGCCGGGATTAAGTTGAAATCATCAATCAATGTTTGACGCATTCCGCCGTTATATAAAGCTGCGGCAGGGTGAAACAATGGTAAATAGACTCTACCTTTGTATCGTTTCGGTTGACCATGCACTTTAGATATTTGTAAATCCGGCAAGAAGCAATTAAGACTGTGTCTGCCAAGTGTAACGACTAGCAGAGGCTGAATTACCTCTAGTTGGGACTCTAAATACGGCAAGAATTCCTGCTTTTCTTCAGGCAAAGGATCGCGATTATTTGGAGGCCTGTATTTTACTATATTCGTTATATACACGTCACCACGTTTCAAACCGATCATTTCTAACATATCGTTAAGAAACTTACCTGCTGCTCCAACGAAGGGTTTTCCTTGAAGGTCTTCATTCTTGCCGGGAGCTTCGCCTACAAATACTATATCTGCGTTTGGATTACCATCTCCAAAGACAATCTGAGTTGCGCCATCAGCTAGCTCAGGTGTCACTTTTCTGTCTATGACACTTTGCCTTATGGCATCCAGTTGTTCTTCTTTTGTCTGTGGTTTACTCATATCCTTAATTCATATCTCCAATTGACCAAATCTATTTGGCTTTTAGTGTTATATGTCCGCTAATCAAAGACCTTATTAAATTTACGGTGTTCTTAACCCCGCCTATTAAGGAAACAATTCCTAAGAAATACCAAAGCAGGTTTCCTCTATCTATAGCTAGGCTTGAGAATAAGTACGCAAGTATAAATTCTATAATCGCAAATATTAGAAAACCTTTATGGGTATGATGCTGGGACTGAATTGCTTTAATAACGTTCATATATATCTACTTCTTATCTTTAAGTTCTCTGGTTGCTGCCTTTATGCTTAGTTGCAGGCGTCCTCGGTCATCTATAGCTACAAGCTTTACAGTCACTTTGTCACCCTCTTTAACTACGTCGCTTGGCTTGGCAACTCTCTCTTCAGAAAGTTCGCTAACGTGGACTAGACCATCCTTACCCGGAAGAACCTGAACAAAAGCTCCAAAGTCCAGGACGCTAACTACTGGAACATCAGTATAGATCTTGCCGACTTCCGGCTCTTCAACTATGCTTGCAATCCATTGCTTTGCAGAAGAAATACTAGCCTTATCCGGACTGGCAATCATAATTGTTCCGTCGTCTTTAATATCAATCTCAGTACCAGTTTCGGCGGTAATTTTTTGTATAGTTTCTCCGCCCTTTCCTATAATCTCCCTGATTTTATCCGGGTTTATCTGCATAGTTTCCACTCTAGGAGCATAAGGGCTCATATCAGATCTTGGTTCAGAAATAGTTTCTTTCATGTGAGCCAGAATATGTGTACGCCCTTTATTCCCTTCGTCTAACGCCTGTTTCAATACCTCTACGGGCAGTCCATGAACTTTCATATCCATCTGAAGTGCTGTTATACCTTTGTCCGTACCAGCGACCTTGAAGTCCATATCACCTGCGAAATCTTCGGCATCAGCAATGTCCGTAAGAATAATGGCTCGGTCTTTATCCATAATGAGTCCCATAGCTATACCACTTACAGGTGCTTTTAGCGGAACTCCAGCATCAAGCAGGGCCAAGCAGCTTGAACATGTTGCAGCCATACTTGTTGAACCGTTTTGGGACATTATTTCTGTTACGGATCGAATGGTGTAGGGAAAGTCATTTTCTGCTGGTAGAACCGGTATAAGTGCTCGCTCAGCAAGGTATCCATGCCCAATTTCCCGGCGTCCAGGACTTCCAAGTCTCTTAATTTCACCTACGGTATAGCCTGGAGCGTTGTAATGGTGCATATAACGTCTGTCGCCAGAACGCTCCATTCCGTCTATCATCTGTGCGTAACTAAGTGGAGCCAGCGTAACGATATTCATTCCCTGGGTCACGCCACGAGTGAAAAGTGAAGATCCGTGAGCTCTAGGTAAAATTCCAACCTCTGAGCTTAACGTACGTACTTCATCAAACTTTCTTCCATCGGGTCGTACACCATCGTTAATAATTCCTTTGCGGACATCACTGTGTACAGCAATGGTAAACGCATCGTCATAATCCTGCCATACCGCTGGGTACTCATCTTCGCCTATTTTGTCTTTAAAAAAGGCGTGTAACTCATCTCGTATATTCTGGACAATAACATTTCGCTCTGGGTATGGAAGTCTTAAATCTTCACCAAGCTTCCCCTCTACCCATGAATCCACTGTCTTTTGGATTGATTCGTCTGGTAGGTCTAGTTCATATTCCTGCTTCTTAACGCCTAGCTTTTTGACTAGCTCTTCCTGCAAGGCTATAGCTGGCTGCATGGTTTCTTGGGCAAATGCTAGCGCCTTTGCAATCTCATCTTCAGTTACTTCGTCGGCTCCAGCTTCTACCATCATTATTGCGTCTTTTGTACCAGCTACTACTAGATCAAGACCGCCCTCGTCTAACTGCTCCATGGGCAGAAATGCTGCCAGTTTCTTATCCGTGTCGTATCCTACCCTAAGTCCTGCAACAGGGCCGTCAAACGGCGCTCCGGTCAGGCAAAATGCCGTGCTCATGGCAATCATGGCAATCATATCGGGTCGGAAGCTTGGATCCATGCTAAGAATTGTTGCAACTCCCTGTACTTCGTGACGATATCCTTTTGGCCATAGGGGTCGAATAGGTCGATCAATGAGCCTTCCAATAAGAATGGCATCGTCTGACGGCCGTCCTTCTCTTTTAATAAAGCGAGATCCGCTTATTTTCCCTGAGGCGTAAAAACGCTCTTCGTATTCAATACTTAAAGGGAAATAATCGAAGCCCTGAAGTCTTTTCGGGCTAACCATAGCCGAACCAAGAACTACTGTGTCTCCATATCTAACAAGAACTGATCCATTTGTTCGAAATCCGACTCTGTTAACTTCAAGACTAAGTGTTCGACCGCAAAATTCGGTCTCTACTGATATTATGTCTTTTCCTGCTGGGTTGATTGTTTGTCCCATATTACTCTTTATCCTTCCTGAGCTTGTACTTCCCGGTCAAAGTTCAAATATATAGTTACCTCTTGTGCGAGTGGTGGTTGCCATATATCTGCGGCTCTGACAAGGAAATACTCCTAAATTAAGTATTATTTATGTGCACAAGCTTGTTATCTCGATGCATCGAGAAGACTGGTTTGGGCACTATCTGCGGATGCCAAGTTTTTTAATAAGATCTAAATATGCTTGAGAATCGTGATCTGCAATATATCGAAGATGGCGGCGCCTTTTTCCAACTAGTTGTAGCAAGCCGCGTCGAGCCATATAGTCATGCTTATTGATCTTCAAATGTTCAGTTAATTCCTTAATTCGCTCAGTCAAAATTGCCACTTGGGCACGTGAACTGCCAGTGTCATTTTTATGGGACTGCACAGCACTAATTGCTGCTGTCTTCTTTTCCGTAGCTATCATGTACACACATTTTATCAGATGAGGACCTCTTATGCAAGTGCACTGTACCTTAAAAGTTATTCAGCTTTAACTTATATAAATTAGGTGCTGGGTTAACGTATCCGTGGTGATCGACTTAACATCCAGTGCATCGGTAATTGAATAATCGCCTACTTGAGTTCGACGGAGCGCGGAGGTATATGCGCCTGTTCCTAATTTTTCGCCAATACTTTCAACTAGACTTCTTATATAAGTACCGGACGATACACTGCACGTCATTTTAATAACAGGATAAGAATATTCAATAATCTTCAGATTGTGAATTGTTACAGCTCTTGGATTAAGCTTTACTTCCTTGCCTTCTCTAGCAAGTTCATATGATCGTTTACCGTTAACTTTAATTGCTGAATATGACGGCGGAGTTTGTTGAATTACCCCCGTTAATTCTCTGCATGCTTTCTCAACATCAATAAGTGCTGGAGCAATCTCAGATACGTGCTTCAACTCACCCTCAGGATCACCTGTGGTACTGGTTTCACCGAGCAGTGCAGTTAATTCGTAGGTTTTTTCTACTTTGCTCAGCTCAGCTGCTTTTTTTGTGTATTCCTTACCTATAAGGACCACTAAAAGACCTGTCGCGAACGGATCAAGAGTACCAGTATGCCCAACTTTGACGTTTTTTGGTTTCTTACCAAGCTCGTTAGCCACTATTCGCCTAATATAATTAACGACGTCAAAGCTTGTCCATCCAACTGGTTTATCAACGAGAAGTAGTCCCTGCACGTATCAAGTAGTCTACTGCGAGGGAGGCTGATTGCCAAATTGAAAAGGTATGGGTGGAGGTACTGGTGGGGGCGCACTCGAGGAACCAGAGGGAGGCTGATCTATAGGGTGTAGGTCATTGCCGAGCTGTTGAGCATTAAGAGAGTCTAAAGGAGGTAATGATTCAGAATTTTTTGAGGGACTCTCGTTATACACTCTATTTACCTCACTTCTAGCCTCATTAACCATCGGCTCTTTCAGGTGAGGACTGTCAACGGATTCTTCAAGATCCTCTAAAGTTGTGACATTGCCGTTGCTGTCTATCTTAATATTTGTCGGATTGCTAGAAGGTTTAGTGGGCGCCTGATTAATCGGGGGAGAGGGCATAGGAGGAGGTGGCGGAGTCCAGTTGCTTGGAGGAGGAGATAGTGGTTGAGGCGGTGCTGGCTGTGGAGGCATCGGTTGTGATCCCATAGGTGAAAGATCTTTTGCTTTAATATTATCTTTTTCATATGCGTCATTTAAACCAGGTTCCCCGCTGTTATCGACAGTTAAGGGATCTGATGTAGGATCCAGCTCTTCTGGTTTAGAATTTGCAGTCAATGCACCGTTAAAAGTAGGCGGTTCGGTGATTAGTTTTGCACCCGAAGTCATTGAACTGGTGGTATGGTTACCTATTTGGGAGTTATTTTCTTCGCTATCAGCACTTTTTGTATCGGATACAGGAGGCTCAGGCTGATTTTTGTCTTCATCCCCTGATTGTGTATCAGTTGTTAGTTCAGGCACTTCCTCATGATCAATGCGTATAGTGCCATCATCTTTTCCTGCGGCGACAGGTCCGTTACTTGTATTATTGTCCGAGGATAAATCATTAAGGCCAACATCTCGTAAATCAATCTGCTCATCTAACTTACTTGCAACAAGCTGTTGGTTTGCACCCGCTTTCATAAGAGTAGCGCTGACACTCATGGTAACTGAAGATGTTTTATTATTGCTAAAACGGTCCGTTTCGGCCACTACACCAGTTAATAGTGCGGTTGCAATCTGCTCATCCAATAAGTTGCTTCCAAGCTGTTGAGTTAGTTCACTGACCAGTTCGCACAAACTACTGGCCTGAGGTACTGCCCAGTTGATGCTACCAAGTCCCGCGTCTGCCTCAGTATTTATAGTTGCTACGGTAGCATCGTGCAAAATTCTGCCATGCGATGTAATCGCTTCGTCTAGTTCTTCTTGTTGCTTAACTCCGAGAGCTATTACTACATCTATATTGAAATCACCCTCACTAAATTCAAAGTCTTCTTGAGAAATTGAAGTTTTATATGGGGTTATAAATATCTTAACGACATTATCTTCAACTTTGTATCGAAGTTTATCGGCTTTGCTTTTATCAAGAGCTATTATGAAATCACGAAGAGAGTCGGTATTTTTTTCAATAGTTTCACCAGGCTGCAAAAATTCCATGTTAGAGGGTACTAAACCGCTAAATACTGCAGCGGCATGTTTACCCTGCTTATTTAGAACCAGTGTCAGACCAAGAAGAGCCGAAAGTGCATCTACAGACGGGTTTCGGCTAACCGTTACTAGCACATTATTAGCAGCCTTTATTCGTTCGACTAGCTGCTGTTTGGAATTATCCATGTGACTTCCATTATATTTTTTATGTACTTTTTTGTTTGTAAGGCCTTTTACAAGCCTTATAAGTTTCGCTTAAATTCTAGCATAATCGTTTTAGCTTTACAACCCCTGGTGTGATCTGATATAGTCACTGCCACACCATAGTAATAATAGTTTTTGAACTAAAGGATACAAGTTTAATGCCAATAATCGCGTCAGCCAAGAAGAGAGTCCGCACTACCCGGAAGGCTACAATACGAAATAGTAAGACTAAAAGAAGCCTAAAAACAGCAGTAAAAGCATTTATAAAATCACCCTCATCTAAAAGTCATAGTGCAGTTCAGAGTCATCTGGATAAAGCGGCAAAAAAAGGTGTAATTCATAAGAATAAAGCGGCTAGATTGCAATCGCAAGCGGCAAAAAAAGCCAAAGCTTCAGGTGTCAAGCCATCAAAGTCCGTCAAAAAAGCCCCTGCTTCTAAAAAAACAGCTCCGAAAAAGACGTCCGCCAAGAAAAAATAGGTTTACTTAGGAGTTTATTTTCCTAGACTTAATAAGTACTG
>JBIOIO010000002.1:0-118995 GCA_044449925.1 Saccharimonadales bacterium (SeqCode) | reverse complement strand
TCACCGTTTTTTGCGGGGCGTTTCACTTCTTTTCGTACCGCAGAGCGTGCTCTAAGTGATTCAAGAACATTGTCTACGTCTTTTGCCGTGACATCGCTACTTTTCTTAGGAAGCTTAGTATTTTTATAATCCGCAAGTTTAATAACTCCAATAATACTCACCTCAGCCGTAAATACGAGAGTCGTAAATGGTACAAATTTTGTTACGGCTATATCCGGCTGGCCTATAGCACGTAATGCCTGATTTCGAACTGAAGCAACAAATAACTGATTGATGGCTGCGTCGAGAAACTCTGTTTGTAGTAAGGTCTGGTCTAATTGCTTCTCAATTAAGTTAATAGGCGCTTTTCCAGCTCTAAATCCTGACACTTTTGAAGAAGCGCCTAAATCCTTGACAACAACTTTCTTAATTCCCGAAAGTTCGTTTTCTTCGGCTGTAATAGTTAGTTTCACTCTTGTGGGTGATAATTGTTCCTTAGTAATCTGCATAGGAATCTATCATAACGAAATAGAAAAGAAATTACTATCGATATTTAATGAATGGAAGCAAAATGATAATTAGAGCAATAAACCAAGCAGCTTCCACGAACCAGCCAATGGGTCGCTCAAACCACTGAATATTTGAAGCAAATTTACCGTATAAGCCTTGCTCTTTCTGATTTTTATTCCTCCTTGCGCGAAGATACTTGGGAAAAGAGTAAAAGTCAGGCATGGCGGCTACAAATGCGCATATAGCTGCAATAACCCAGTTATGCGGATGAAATAAAGCTAAAATTGCTATAAATAATATGCAAAGTATTGAATCTATAATTAAGATGTACTTAAACATTTTTGACTTAAGCTCTACATTTTTATCCCGAGAACTGCCACTGTGAGGAATTACATCTAAAACAAAGTGTGACGCAAAAGCTAGCGGCACCGATAGTGCCGGTTCAGTAACTATAAACCCAATAGCCGCCCCAGTTAGTGCATGATTAATTGCTCTCATGTTTATTATTTTTTGACAAACTCCTTAAATATGTCTGAATAAGAAAGTTTTTGCTCATTACCTGTCTTGATATCCTTTAGGGTATATACATTGGCCTTAATTTCTTCGTCTCCGGCAATAAGAACGTACTTTATGGACTTCTTTTCTGCTGTTTTAATTTGATCGGCTATCTTCTTTCCGTGTAATCCAACGGCTATATTTAGCCCGTCATTTCTCAAATTGCTTACAAGTGCAGAAATAGTTTCCTCGTCCGACGACAGAGGAATTAAGAATATATCTGTGATTGACTCAACTACTGGAAGCAAATGATGAGTTGAAAGAAAATTGGCCAATGTAACATCCCCCCATCCGAATCCGACTGTAGGAACGGCGTCTACTCCGAAAAGCGATACAAGTCCGTCATAGCGTCCACCACCTAACATTGATCGGTTATTTTCCGGGTCAGTGTCAAAAACTTCAAAAACAATGCCTGTGTAGTAGTCAAAGCCCCTCATCAAGGTGCCATCGAAAGTAACGTTGGTTATACCGGCTTTATTTAATTGCTCGATTAACAGCTTTAGTTCTAGAGCCGATTCGTGCTTTTGTTCCTTTTCTGGTAAATCTTTAAGAGACTTGGCTTCTAAGATTCCCAGCAGGCTCTCAGTGATTCCTGCCTCACGCTGCTTAGGGCTTAATATCTCGTCAATCTTACCTATAAACGCCGGCTTACTCATTTTATGCATCTTATCTATAAGTTTGCTTATGGAATGCTGGGCTTTTTCATCCAGTCCTAAGTAATCTGAAAGCAAGTAGTTAACGAGGTTTCTATGATTTACTCTTATCTCAAAATCTTTACTAGTCGCTCCAAAATCTTTAAATATGGAATCTATTAGAATAAGCATCTCTTTTTCGGCGCTTATATCCTCAACACCAAAAATATCGACATTGAGCTGCCAATGCTCCCGAAGTCTGCCTCTTTGCGGGCGCTCATAACGCCACAAGTTTGGTATGCTGTACCACCTCAGGGGATAGCCCAGTTCCTGGCGTTTTGCCGCAACCATCCTACTAACCGTAGGGGTCATTTCCGGCCTGATTACGACTTTTCTTCCGCCCCTATCTTCAAATACATAAGTTTGCTCGTTGACTATTTCCTCGCCTGTCTTAGCCAAGTAGATGTCCAGGGGCTCAAGTATCGGGGCGTCATACTCCTCATATCCGAAGCGCTCAACAACACGTCTCCAGGTATTAAACATAAACTTTTGAAGTTGTTTATCTTCTGGGTAAAAATCTCGGGCACCTTTATATGGCTGTGTAGAAAGTGACATGTTAGGTCTAATTTTCCTACAGATACAGTTTCAACACAAGAAAACTGATTATTCTTTTTAACTGCTCTTAATGAGTTTTTTTAAGAATCTCAGAAAACTTGGTGCTCCTAAAGTGATTTGGAAAGCAATCGTAAATACATGGCCGACAGTGGGAGAGTGTCTATTTTTTGCACCTGATATTTTACTATCTGCTTTCTTAACGATTGGATCATAAAGAGCATACCTGGACAGAATACGCTTTCGATCTGAGGCATTTAAAGACTCTAGCGAGGCAGGAATTTTATATGCCGATTCAACAAATGAGGGATTATATTTTCGATATCTTTGACCTATGTCGTCGGGGTCATTTATTTTTCCTGCTATGCATACGACTCCGGATATTTTATCTTTTCTAGCGGCATAGGCATTAATAACAGCTGAGCCGCCGGCGCTAGCTCCAACCAGTCCTATCTTTTTTCCTTCCGAATGAAGAGTATCTATATGATTTAGTAGTTTATTAAATTTTTCTTCCCATTTAGTATCGTCATACCAATGCATCCTGTATATTTCGGCTTCTACTCTCCAAATTTTCCATAAATAAGTAACAAAAAGTTGCCCTTTAATTTTTTGGTCTCCAAGACCCGGTATGTAGATTATGTGCAGTTTGGACATAAACGAATTCTACAGTAATTGGATTTTCTATACGCAAGATTTTCATTCAGTAAGATATCCCTCAGCGAGCCATAAGCAATATCCACTATGATAGACATGAGTAGATGAACGTACTGGCATTACTCAACTTATAAGTTTAACAAGGAGGAATTATGTTTGATCACAAAGAAATGAGCGAAGAAAAGAAGGAAAAGTTGACCGCAAAATTAAAAGAGATGGGCATTGATGAGAGCGTCATCGATGAAAAACTAATGTGGAGTGTTAAGAAAGTCTCCTTTAGTCTTATGAAGTTACGACTAGTTCTTGATGATAAAGGTGTAGATGAAGAAAAAATCCGAGAAATTATTGATAAGTTAGTTGATAAGGCAAAAGCGAAAGACTTAGCAGAAGTCAGGGAATGGCATGAAAAACATAAGCAGGAAAAACAAGACGTCTAGACCATTATAAGAAATGGTCTGTATATGTCCGATTATCGCCAGCCGTTTTTAGGACCCGGCAACATGACATGATTTATGATCCTTCTTGCAGGGGGTACGGCCGCGCCATTTACTCCTTGGGGTTCAGGAAATTCAAATGGATGTGGATGCATAGAAGCCTCTGGGACGGGAGTCGGTAATGGTCTTGGTATTACGTCTCTAGCCATAAGCTCCCAGGGGTGAGGTTCTGACGGCTTGTGAGGGCTTAATTCCATAATTCTGTAAAGTATAGCATCATCGCTGTTAGCCATGAAAGCTGTACTAGCAGCAAAACCACTTGATTTGTTGCTTAGCTATTGGTTCCAGGTTGCACTAAGTGGATATGATAAAGGGCCTGGGCAGGGGTTGGATTGGCCGGCGGCTGATGCCTTAAGAGCATTGAATGACGGCTTGATGCTTGGTTTAATATTCGGATCATTATTAGGATTCTCGGGATATGAAGTAGCAACTCCGTAGTTACCCAGTGACCCATATATAAAGACTCCGGACACATAGCCGAGGCTCTTAGACCACTCCATGAAGTTATATACATTGTTACACTGGTCGCCTATACCGCCATTAGAGTTTTGTAGTGGCCATTGTATGCTATCGCCTGTACCATTATCTGTTGGCCAGCCGACTTCTGTAACCCATACTGGCTTACCTGTTTCTGCATGAGCCGTTGTGACATCAGAGCGGTTACCGAGCCCTGACCCAAGAATACCGCTGACCTTGGTACCCGAATCCGTACCCCCATAAGGGTGGATAGTTATTCCGTCAACATACGAGGCGACGTTGGAGTTCCAATAGAAGTGTCCCCATTGCAGACTGGCGTCTTGGCCCCCATCGTAAGATGCTAGTATTTTTGGCGCGCTGGAGCCGTAGGCATTGTGGAAAGCCGTATATGAGGCCTCGACTAGGGCAGCATAGGCGTTAGCGTCATTCTGGTCATTATGGCCTCCACCCCAGAATGTACCCTGGGTCGGTTCGTTAAGAATTTCTACTACCGGGCACTGCGTTGGGTCGCAGTATGGATTGTTATTGGAGTCTTTCTGTTGATACTCGCTCACAAAACTATTTGCCCAGTTAGTGGCGCCATTATTCTGGCCATTGCTATTGAAGCTAGACTCCTCAGCGGCAACACCACCTTGGTTATAGGGGCCATGGTAAAGTATCAGAGTTTTTACTCCCACAGCTCTGAAGTTAGCAACCGTACTTATGCTGCCTGGGTCGAAACGAATAATCTTAAGACCGGCGTCCTTGGCCTCTTGAAATTGACCACCGTCGACGAGGCTGACGTACATGCTACTGCCACCGCCACCGCCATTGCAGCTGGTGCCTGAACCGAATTTGACGTAGCCGTTACCTGAGGCAGGGTCTTTTTGGACGCTAGCGTTACAGCCAACTGTGCCTGCAGCTGATATCGGGCCAACGTATGACGTGGCTGCGTGACTGCCTGTCAGCAGGTATGCGCCGATGGCTGCAACAAGCAGGGCGACGAACAGACCGACTATGATTCGGTTCTGCCCTTTGAGGTTAAGCTTGGTTATGCTTGTTCTTTTCATAGTATTACTGCTTTACCACCACTGTTCCTTGAAAACTTGGATCAATAGTATCGTGATAGCCATAGCTGCCGGCTTGGTTGAAAACGTAGCTATAGGTATCGCCCGGCTTAATGGATTGTACGCTGTTCGGTTGTGGTTCGCCGGCTTTTAGCGGCACTGGATCGTCAGAGATTACAAAATGGGACGTAACAGCGTCATTTGTCCAGACGACAGCCTGGCCTACTTTGATTGTGACTGTAGCAGGTACGAAACCCGAATCCGTAATGCTGACGGCTGCTGGCGCAATCTGAGCCGGTGTAGCTGCAGATACCTTGGAGCCGCCATGAAACACGCCAGAACCGCCGCGGAACGCCACGACACTGGTTATAGCAACAAGTATGATCAAAACCAACAGGCTGCTGCTTATGACCTTGCGCTTGTAAGAAGCGTCTTTGGAGTCGTCCGGTAAGAGATCGGCTGGGGGCTGGGTGTGATCACTGGGGTATTCAACGCTCATACTGGTCTCCTATTGAGGGGTTAGTTTAATGTTACCGATAGTGGTGCCGGCTGGCAACTGGACGTAGTAGGTCTGGCTGACATAACCGCTGGCAGTGTTGTAATAGTGGTGCTTGGCGGTCGAGTCGAGGCCTGTCAACACATATTGGCCTTTGGAGTTGGTGTAAGTACTCTCCGAACCATTGGCAGTCGCTTGTGAGGCGGTGACAATATGTACGCCCTGTATCGGACTGCCGGTCTTAGAATTGGTTATCACGCCCATGACTGTGGCATTGTACTTACTACTGGTCACAGCTTGTGTAGTGGCGTTTGCAGTGTTGGAGGGCTGGGCTGAAGCATGGTTTGCCGAGTCGACGGCTACGACATAATAGCTGTAGGTAGTGCTGGCCTTAAGGCCGGTGTCACCATAGGTCGTATTGGTTGCGCTACCGACTTGGGCGAAGCTGCCGCTGGTACCGCTGCGGCGGAAGATCTGGAAGCTCTTGGCAGGATCACTGACTGAAGTAGTCTCTGTCCATTTTAGGTTGATTTGCGAACTGCCTGAAGGCGTAGCTGTCAGCCCGGTCGGTACTGGTGGAGTGCCTGATGTGCCACCGGTAGGCCAAGTCACGGATATGGGCGTAGCAGCGGTCCAGGCAGGAGAATCGAGAGGAGTACCGCTGCTGCTCAGCGGGTCAACATTGTAGTTTAAGGTTTCGCCGCTGCTTGGAACAGGTACGTTACAGGTTCCTCCTGGTACACAGCTGACACCACTGACATGTGGCCAGGAATAGATGGTGCCCGTGGAACTGATCTGGGCAACAGTATAGCTGCTGGCACCGGAGTAAGCGTTCCAGCTTAGGGTATTGGTGCTCGAGTTGAAGCTAAGCGTAATATGAGTGCTGCCTCCCCCGCCGGATTGCTGATTGTTGACGGTCACGCTGACTGGGGTGGCGGCTACGGCTGGGTTCGTCCCATCCGATACGACAGCTGTGACAGTGTGCTGGCCGTTAGCCAAAGTCGTGGTGTCCCAGCTGTAGCTGGCATTGTAGGTCTTGCTGCCAGCCTGTGGATTGATGACCGAGCCGAGTGTAGTCGTATTGTTAGCGCTGTAGTCAAGATAGAATTGGACGGTTTTGACCTGGACGTTGTCAGACGCGCTGGCGCTGAGCGTGACTTTTCCAGACACGTTGCCGGCTGGTGGGGCAGTCATTTTCACGGTGGGAGGAATCGTATCAGGAGCGCTCGGTACGGCTACGTTTAGGTTGGTGCTCTGCGGCCCTTCAGCGCTGTTCGCGTCGACACCGGACACGGTGTAGGAGTATGTAGTACTGGGAGAAACGTTGCTATCGGTGTATGACGTGGTGCTGGAAGTACCGATACTGGTACCGTTGCGATATATCTTATATGATGCGGCCGGGTCGCTGCCTGTCGGTGCCGTCCAACTCAAGCCTACCTGAGTACTAGTCAGACTGGTGTTCTTAAGACCTGTCGGTGCGCCTGGTTTTGTCTGTGTGACCTGGTTGCTGACGGTCACTGGCATTTGGGCGGACGTCATTGACAGGTTATTGGAGTCGGTCGCGATGGCCGTCAGGTTGTAGGCTCCATTAGTGGATTTCGTAGTATCCCAAGTGGTCTGATAGGTAGAACCGGAGACCGGTGTATTAACAGCGGTGCCAAGGTTTTGGCCGTTTAGCTGGAACTGGACGCTCTTGATCGTGGCACCATTGTTGCCGGTCGCCGTGGAGCTGACAGTCGTCGTTCCAGACACGGTAGCGTTGTTGCCGGGCTTAGTCATAGTGACAGTGGGTGCCGTGTTGGTAACGGTGCAGGCGGACGTATTAGTAGGCGAACAGCCGGTCGAGGGATCCAACGGTGCGAAGAACAGGCTCTCGACACCAACACCAGCACCATTGCCGGTTAGCGAGATTTGATTGGTGCTAGTAGTCAGTGCGACCGGAATCAGGGTAGCGGAGTTACCATTCTGATAATTAACCCAGGTCCAACCGGAAGAGGGGATGTTGGCACTACCACCGACTTGGATGGCGCAGCCACCATTAACTTGCATATAAAAGGAATTAGACGAAGCCGAGGCCTGCATTTGTGCCCAGACGTAATAAGTACCATTAGTCGGTGCAGAAACGTTTACACTATCGGTGCCTTGCGAAGGATCGGGCGTAGTGCTACAAGCCGCCTGAGCAGCGACCGCAAAGATAGTTGAGAAGATTAAAACGAAGCTTGTCAGGAGAACAGTAAGGTAGTTTTTTTGTTTATATATCACAATATCACGCTAAAACGCTTATATTTAATGGCTTCAGTATAGCATAGCAGCGGCTATGTTCAAGAACTTTATTGAGGGTGCACTTGAAAGACATTCATTTTATACTATTATCTAGGTAAGAGAGGTCGTTATGAGCATTCATACGCTGGAGACAGAGCAAGACGCACACATAGGGCCAGGTTCTATACTATGGGAAAATCTTGGTAGGCGCTACAATCTGTTAGTTGCTGCATCTGCCGGTATTCTCCAGAATATGCTTCCTGCACTTGGTGCCGGAGTAGAAGACTATTCCGAAGTCTTCAAAGATCCTGGCAAGAGGCTGGCTGTTTCATCTGAGCGAATACTTGAAGTAGTTTACGGCCCAGAACCCGAGAAAACCGGTATTGAAATACGCGATATTCATAAAGGCATGGGGGGCAGGGACAGACAAGGTCGTCCATATCATGCTTTGCAACCCACGACGTTCTGGTGGGCACACGCCACGTTCGAGGAAGCGACTGCCCAGGCCAAAGTCAGATTTAGCGGCGAACTTTTTACTAGGGAAAATAGGAGGCAGCTTAATAGTGAGTCCATGACATGGTTTGCACGCTATGGCGTGACGAGTCGGGCAATACCTCCCACTCTCGAAGCATTTGAGGAAGAGTATGAACGTGTTTGTGAAGAAGAACTCGAGATGACACCAGTAGCTGAGTATCTCATTGGGCTGTTCCAAGAAGGTGATATTGAGAGTTTTATAAAGGCTTTTAACGTTAATCCTGCGGCATGGAAAGTCGGTCGTAAGGCTATTTCAGACAGTGTTAGAGTTTTCACCATCGGCGGTTTGCCAGAGACAGTACGAGAACGGTTTGACATTCGTTTTTCGAAGGCCGATAAAATAAAACTTGAGGCGCAAGACGCCGCCGTGCGACGCATTGTACCTTTACTGTCTCAAAAACAGCTCTACTTGCCTATAGCGCTTGAGGGAATAGAGCGAGAAAAAGCCAAGGTTAAGCCTGAGGCGGTGGTTACCTGAAAAGACACTCATTCGCACACCTTTTTGGATGGTTTGAGAGGTTTTTCAAGGATTTTAGGTGACCCTTTTCATTGTGGCGTTGGTAACGAGTCCTCTGCAATCAGATCTAAAGCTAATGCTGGTCCCCATATTTCATCTATAGAGACTATGCGTACTCGCCCATAAATACCATAAAATCCAGTTAGGGAGTATTCGGATAAGTCTCCTACCTGTTGACCTTCAAGAGACATCCCGAAGACAGCCTCAATTATGGGCTGAGCATGTCTTTCCCAAGTAGCAATGACACTTCTTACTGCGCCTGACCTGTCATCAATAACTCTTTGTGCTTGTTGTGCTCTTAGTCTTACAGTTTCAGCATACTGTGAATTTGAAGTATTTTCTTCTGCAGTCTTATCGGCATGATCATTAAGCATATCCACCAGTGCCTCGGATGTAATGGCGGGTCGTTCATGACTTTGTCTCATTGGCATAATTTATACTTACAGCCCCGTTCACGCAAGCACTAGCACAATCAAGTTGAGTCCGGATTCGTGTACTTGAAAGACATTCATTCGATCATCTTTTGCAATGGTTTTACGGGTTTGTAAAGGATCTTGACTGATTACTCTGAAAATATTAACTGCAATAGACCGTATAACTTATCTCTATCAGTGGCGCTCAAGTCCCCTATGTATGCCCTCAGCCTACTCTTATCAATTACTCTGAGCTGGTCACACGCTGCACTAGACTCCTTACCAAAAGCAGTAACGGTTACTCGAAACGGCCAAGGTTTAAGAGTAGATGTGAGTGGAACTACTAAAATCGTACTTAGGTTCTCGTTCATATCATCGGGCGAAGCAATAATGCACGGTCTTACTTTGCGTAACTCTGAGCCCTTAGTAGGTTCTGGGTCAAACCAATAGAGTGAAGATTGTTTAGGAACGACTGTCATGAGTCTTGAGCCATTCTTCGTATGAAGGACCATCCCACGGTAAGCTGCCTAGCCCATCATTTGAGGCCACATCCATATCACTAAACTCTTGACTAGGGTCTCCCTCTGTCAACATGAGTGTTTTAATTTGATTTGCCCAGTCTGCACGAGGATTCTCACTTTTGCTAATGATAATCTTGCCTTTTTTTGCTTCTAATTTTACTCTGCTTTTACTATTGAGCCCGCTCATACGCAGTAGCTCTTTTGGCAAACGCACTGCGGTGCTGTTACCAGAAGTTGTAAGGTTTGTATCTATTGCTGTCATATACGTACATTGTACGCACTATAGTTGTTATTGTCAAGTACTTTTTTCGAAATCCAGATTGGTGCGGATGAAAGGACTTGAACCTTCACGCCTTGCGGCACTAGCTCCTAAGGCTAGCGTGTCTACCAATTCCACCACATCCGCTTAGATGAGTATTTTAACGAATTTTCTGATAAAAAACTAGCTGACCGTCCCCATATGTTTTATTTTGCACTATCCGAAGTCCAGGATAGTTCAAAGGCTTTTCTTTTCCTGGCCAAGAAAGAACCAGAGTTCCGGTTGGTTTTAAATGCCTTGGGAGCTTATCTAAGTCTCTATACGGTGGGTCATTATATGGTGGATCAACAAAGATAAGATCAAATAGCATAGCTTGGTGTCTCATTGACCATGCGCCTGCAAATGCCTTGGTAGACTTTATCCTGTCTGCGAGGTCCAATTTATCTATATTAATTTTAATTGTCGCATGTGCGCGCTTATCATTATCTATTGCGACGGCGTGTTTAGCTCCTCTGCTTATAGCTTCTATAGAAAGTGCGCCGCTACCAGCAAAGGCATCCAATACTTCTAGCCCCTTTATATCTCCGAGCGTGCCGAATATAGCGCCACGCATCTTATCGCTCATTGGGTGTGTTCTATGACCACCTGGACTCTCAAAAGTTCGACCACCTAAGTAGCCTGAAATAACTCTCATTATTATTTAAGTATAGACGTAAATACTTATTAATTAAGATTTGTAACTCTTCTTAGCTTTGAAACTATGGAATTTAGGTTAGGGTAGGAGCTAAGTTTTTCCTTTTTTTCTATAAATGATTCTGCAGCACTTCTAGCGGTTGCTATCAGTCTGGTATCTGTAATTGGAGCTAATCTTAGATCGAGTGCACCATGTTGAGATACACCGTATACCGCTCCTGGTCCTCGAAATTCTAAATCTAGCTCAGCCAGCTTAAATCCGTTCTGTATGGTTTCAAGTGCTCTTATCCTAGGGCTAGGTGGCTTTGAATCACTTAGGATTAGATAGCAGTAGCCTTGGTCTGAGCTTCTACCTACCCTGCCCCTTAACTGATGTAGCTGTGCTAGGCCAAACTTATCGGCGTTTTCAATCATCATAATACTGGCGTTAGGAACATCTACACCCACTTCTATAACTGTGGTTGCTACCAATATGTCTAGCTCATGGTCTATGAACTGGTCCATAATCTTATTTTTTTCATCAGATTTAAGCTTTCCGTGAAGCAAGCCAACTTTTCTGTGCTTAAAAACTTTCGTGGATAGCTCTTTAAACACTTTTTCAGCCGAATTTTTGTCTACAAGGTCCGATTCTACAATAACCGGACAAACGACAAACATTTGCTTCCCTTTCTCAAGTTCTTTTTCCACCTTTTCATATAGCTGGGCTTTACTGTTGGGAGATACTATCTCCGTTTGAATAGGTAGTCTGCCTGACGGTTTTTCATCAAGAATAGATATATCCATCTCTCCAAATATTGTCAGCGCCAAACTCCTAGGTATAGGGGTAGCGCTCATGCTGAGCAGATGTGGCATATGACCAGCTTTTGCCATGAGCTTCTTTCTTTGGTCTACCCCAAAGCGATGTTGCTCGTCGATTATTACAAATGCCAGGTTATGCATATCGAATGTATCTTGAATGAGCGCCTGGGTTCCTATAATAAACTGGGCTTTTCCTGTCTCTATTGCCTCATGAGCGTTTTGCTTAGCGGCTTTACTAAGACTGCCAACTAAAAGAGATACTTTGTGGTCCAATTTTAAAGGCTTAAGTAGTTCAAATATTGTCTCGTAATGCTGCCTGGCAAGAAGTTCAGTCGGTGCCATAAAAGCTGCCTGCATCTTATTATGTATAACTATTAAGGCAGCCATGGCTGCTACTACAGTTTTTCCTGAGCCAACATCTCCTTCCAATAGACGGTTCATTGGGTGTTTCTTATCTAGATCCTGATATATTTTCCAAACAGCCTTCCTTTGGGCGTTTGTGAGGTCAAAAGGCAAATGTTTGACAAATTTTTTGGCTAGCTCTACGTCATAGGGTATTGAGGGTGCCTTTTCTTTTTGATTTTCTTTCTTATTTAGCAAGCTGGCCAAACTCAGACAAAACACTTCTTCAAATCCTAACCTTCGCTTTGCCTCTTTAAGGTCATCATTAGATTCAGGCATGTGAAGGGACTTAAGCGCTTGGGTTCTAGTCATAAGTTTATGCTCTTTAATAACCCAAGTAGGAAGGGTTTCTGGTAGACCATCAAACAGATCTCGTATATTAGCTACTGTCTTTCTAATGCTGGACGATGTTAAGCCCTTTGTTTCTCTATATACAGCTAGAATCCTAGCGGTATTTTTTGGAAAACTTTGTACCTGCTCTATGCTTGGATTTAATAGGGAAAAATGCTGTCTTCTGAGCTCATATGGACCTGAAATATAGTACGCGTTATCCCGTTTTATACTTGCAGACCTGTAAGGTTGGTTAAACCAAACTACCCGTATACTGCCGGTCTTGTCACTGGCTATAGCCTCAGTGATATGCATACCGCGTCTTACATACCTTCCTGATACTTGCTTTATTTTCGCCTCAATAGTCACAGGACCGGGACGCAATTTTGCTATCGAAGTAATTACAGAATAGTCTTCGTACTTTCTGGGGTAGTAATTTATAAGATCAGCAATTGTATTTATGCCTAAATAAGCATATTTACGAGCAATCGCCTCTCCAACACCAGAGATTTCGGATATCGGACTATCTAGCGTCATATATATTCTTTAGTATACGAGATGTAGCTGTATTAGTTAGATGTAATTTCTAATATAGAGATTCGTCGTTCGTGATTTTTGAGTAGCCAAAGCTGCTCGCGCATAATGGTAATGCAGAGGCTATTAATGTATTGCAAGGTTTGTATTTTTTGTTGTATGTCTTGAATCTCAATTGGTATAGATTCTATACCTTCTAATATTTCTAGGATGATCCTATACCGCTCTTCTAACTCCTCTTCAAAGTCATCCTCGGTATCTTTCATAAAGCAGCAGTATAAAACTCGATGAGTGTTTACTGCAAAAGTTTATGGCCAGATTTAATAAATATTTAAGAATTAAATGAGCTCAACTAAAGCAGAATCCTTAAAGGCCTTACCACGTCTAATGAGCAGTTTTCCATTTATAAAATCTGAAGATGATAAGTTATCTTTTTGAACCTTCTGACCATTAACGCTTATAGCATTAGATTCAATCAGTTGGCGAGCGTTAGTTTTGGAGGATGCCAGACCACTATCAACTAGAACCTGGGCAATTTCGCTGTTGGCATCAGACTTAACATTGGGTATTTCATTACGTAAATCATTTAGGGCGTCATCTTGGAGGGTTTGTAAACCAGTTTTACCTATTAGCACTTCTGTAACAGCTTTGGCTCTGGCTGCAGCATCATCTCCATGAACTATTTTCGTAACCTCTTCAGCCAGACGTTGCTGAGCTAGTCTCTTTTCCGGATGCTCTCTCTGCGAGTCTATTAATTCCTGGATATCGTTCTTATCTAACAATGTGTAGATTTTGAGAAGTTCTTCAACACTATCGTCACTTGTATTAATCCAGAACTGATAAAAAGAAGTGGGTGAAGTCTTGGCCGGATCAAGCCACACTGCGCCTTCTTCGCTTTTTCCAAATTTTTGACCCGTCTCCTTATTTATTACTAGCGGTGTTGAGAATACGTTAGCTTCTCCTCCGTTTTTGCGCCTGATTAAGTCTACTCCGGCTATGCAGTTGCCCCACTGATCGGATCCACATAGCTGCAGGGCTACATGTCTGTCTTCGTATAGTCTTAAAAAGTCGTAGGCCTGGATTAATACGTAACTGAATTCTGCGTAGCTTAAACCAGAGCCATCTTCACTGACTCTTGTTTTAACGAAGTCTCTCCCCAGCATTTGATTAAGTGGAATATGTTTTCCAATGTCTCTTAGGAAATCTATATAATTCATATCTTTAAACCATTCGTAATTGTCTACGAGATCAAATGGCTGGCCATTAAATAAGCGGTTGTATTGCTGTACAATCTTTTGCTTATTAGATTCGATAACTTCAACAGATTTTAAATCACGTTCCTGGGCTTTCCCGTCAGGATCGCCTATAAGACCGGTGGCCCCACCGATAAGCAACACAGCGTGATGACCGTGATTCATAAAGTGTTTTACTAGCATAGCAGCGGCTAGATTACCGATAGTCATTGAGTCTGAACTCGGATCTACACCCCAGTAGAAATTGATAGGCTCGCCGTTTAAAGCGGCTTCTCCACTGTCCTGATAAGTTGTTTGATTAATGAACCCGCGCCAGGTTAGTTCTTCAAGTAGAGTCATAATATTAGTAGTATACCGTAATCTTTCTTATGGCTGAGTAGTAGCTGTAAAAATCTAGTATTTGGTTGGCAAATCTTTGCTATACTAGCAATAGCTTTATATGACGGAGACATAAGCTCAATAATGAGTAAAAAACCTACTGGTCGAAACAGAAGTTCTCGAAATCCTACCGTAACCACCAAAAGTGGACGAACGATAAAGATAAATCGCAGTTTAAGCGATAGAGGGAAAGCCAAAAAAGCAGCTCGCGAAGCGAAGAAAGCTGCTTATTTAGCCACACTGCCAAAAGATCGCTGGAAGCGACTCCTATACAGAATGCACCCGAAGCGGGTTGCAGCTTACTGGTTTAGCCGAGACGGGGCATTTATGGCACTTAAGGCTATAGGAGTAGCGATATTTCTATGCTTTATTATCACGGTTGGTTTGTTTGCTTACTTTAGGAAAGATCTTCCGGCTATTAAAGATATATCCGGTCAAAATGTCGGTGGAAGCATTAATTATTATGACTCGACAGGTAAGACACTTCTTTGGCAGGACTATAACGCCGTTAAGCGTATTCCAGTCCAAGGCGCGGCTATTTCTAAATATATGAAAGACGCAACTATAGCCGTAGAAGATAAGAACTTCTACAAAGAGGGTGCTTTTGACGTCAGGGGAATTCTACGTGCGGGTACTCATGACCTTTTGGGTGGGGGCGGTAGCGTACAGGGTGGCTCGACTATTACCCAGCAGCTGGTTAAGCTAAACGAAAACTGGACTAATAACCGGACTATAACCCGAAAAGTTAAAGAGCTTATATTAGCCGTAGAGCTTGAACGCCAATACAGTAAGAACGATATTTTGACCGGGTATCTTAATATTGCACCTTATGGTGGTATCGAATATGGGGTAGAAAGTGCTGCAGAGGACTACTTTCATACTACTGCAGCTAACCTAACACTTGCCCAAGCGACGATGCTTGCCGCTATACCTCAGTCTCCAAGCTATTATTCTCCGTACGGTGATCCTAGATGGAATCCAGCTGTTACCCAGGGAACATTTAACCAGGGTGCGCTCGCTGGACGCCAAGAATATATATTGAACTTGATGGTAACGCAGGGCTATATAACTAAAGCTGATGCCGATGCAGCAATGAAAGTTGACGTTCTTTCTCAAATTCAACCTCTTTCATCCAAGTTCAATAATATACAGGCCCCTTATTTCGTACTTGCAGCAAAACAGGAGCTACAACAAACATACGGAGAGACAACCGTTTCTAGAGGCGGCTGGAATGTAACTACGACTTTGAATCTAGATATACAGCACGAAGCAGAGCAAGCAGTTGCTAATAATTTAAGAAATATACGGTACGCGGGTGCAGATAGCGAGGCAACGGTTGCCGAAAATGTACCTACAGGACAGATAGTAGCGCTAGTAGGAGGAACGGATTTCAATAATCCTACTTACGGCCAAAACAACTACGGTGCCGGTATACTCATACCACCTGGCTCGAGTTTTAAACCATATGACTACACAACGCTTATAAACAATAACAATAACGTCGGTGCCGGTTCAGTCCTATATGACACCGAGGGACCCTTGCCCGGATATCCGTGTACTTCTAAGGCTCCAACTCCGCAAAGCAAAAGTGGCAACTGCTTGGCAGACTACGACTTCCAGCAACCAGGCCCGATTACACTTCGTTATGCATTAGGCGGATCTAGGAACATACCTGCAGTTAAGGCCATGCTTGAATCTGTGCCAGGAGCTTCAAGTCCTGGAGCGTTTATAACTAAAGGTGATATTCAATCCATTAACAAGACTATAGATACTGCATCGGCGCTTATGGACAATACCTACGACCAGGCACACAATCAAAAGTCTTACAATTGTTATGCCGATGCTGCGTTAACTCAGAAAACACAGTGCTATGACGCATCAGCTATTGGTGACGGTGCGTTCTTAAACTTAGACGATCACGTCAATGGACTCGCTAGCATAGCCAGGGAAGGTGCCGCTATCCCAAGAACGTTTATCCAAAAGATAGCTGATAGCGGCGGCAACATTGTTTACCAGTGGAAACAGCCTAAGCCGGTTCAGGTAGTTCGCCAGGACGCGGCATATATTGTCGATAATATGGCTAGTGATCCCAATGCAAGTTACTTACCTGGTAGTTGTACTAAAACCGACTGTACCAGCTTTAAGTTCCAAAGATACAAGGGATGGGATTTTGCGGTTAAAACTGGAACGACCAATGACGGTTTCGATGGTCTTATGACAAGCTGGTCCACCCAGTATGCGGTTGCGTCTTGGGTAGGTAACCATACCAGAACTGTGACTCTACATTCTCCCGGCATGGAATATTTGACCGAACCGCTTACAAAAACTTTGATGGAATATATACATAAGAGCTTAACACCCGTTAACTGGACTCCTCCTAAAGACTTAAAAACCCTTCCCGCTTTTGTTGTGCGTAACCATATTCACTACGGGGATATAGAGCCTAGCCCGACAAATGACATATTCCCTAGCTGGTACATTGGTGGAAGCGCTGGCAAAACTACAGCTACGACAATAGATCGCGTATCCGATGCTCTGGCAACCTCCTGCACACCAGCTGCGGCTAAGCAAACCATATATAACGGAAACGCGGCTTCTTGGAACATAGACATATTCAATGGAGGTAAGGCAAATATAGGAACGGCTATAAAGTCATCCAGTAACACTAATTCCAGTGCAACGGATACCGTACATAACTGTAATGATTCACCGCCAACCGTTACTCTTACAGCTCCTACAAATTGCCCAAGTACCGGTTGCACCATTACAGCTACAGTTACCCAAGGTACGCATCCACTTAGTGATCCTGCCTATCCTCAATTCCCAGGAACAGTAACTATAAGCCTAGACGGTAAAACTCTCTACACATCAAGCGTAAATGATTCTCCAAGCACAGTATCATTTAACTATACACCGACGTCCACGGGCAGTGGGACGCTAAAGGCTACAGCTACCGATAGCGTTCTATACTCAGGAAGCACTACCGCAGCAATGAGCTACACATCAAGTAGTCCGATTACTATAACTAACATTAACTACACTACTAATTCAGCGTTTGTTCAGTGGACTGGAGGAAGTGGCTCCTTTAGCGCATTCATAAACAACGCCGCAACCGGAAGTTGTAGTGGCGTAACAGAAAATAACTGTACAGTATCGCCAGTTAACCATGGTGACGGTATTGTTATTAAGGATAGCAATGGCGATGTATCTGGTTCGTCTAACGTTCCTTGAGGCGTCCCGACTTAACCTTTTACTAGAAAATTGTTTAGTGCAGATTTTATATCAGTTACACCATTTAGTCCCGGAAGTTTATTTTTCTTAGGCTCTGGACCAATAGCACTTTTGAAACCGAGTTTTTTAGCTTCAGCAATTCGTTTTTCTGTATGCGTGACTTGACGCACTTCACCGCTAAGGCCTACTTCTCCAAAGACTACTGCGTCTTGTTTCAGGGCAAACCCCTTAGCTGCCGAGCCTATAGCCATACATATAGCTAGGTCTGCCGCAGGTTCTCTCACCTGGATACCTCCGGCGATGTTTATATAGATGTCAGAATCAGACAAAGACAGCTTTGTTCGTCGCTCCATCATAGCTACAAGTAGATTAAGCCTGGTCAAATCAAAGCCGCTAGCTGCTCTCTTGGGATAGCCAAATGAGGTTTTATTTACCAGAGCCTGTACTTCAACCAATAAAGGCCGTGTACCCTCCATAGTAGCCAATACTATTGAACCGTCACTAACCATTCGCTCGGACAATAGTGCGGCTGATGGATTATCCACTGCTCTCAGGCCCAGTTCAACCATTTCAAATATTCCAGACTCGTCAGTTGAGCCATATCTATTCTTTGTAGCTCTTAAGATCTTAAATCCACCATAAGTGTCGCCTTCAAGCTGTAGAACCACATCTACTAGGTGTTCAAGTACTTTTGGACCGGCGATTGACCCTTCTTTAGTTACATGACCTACAACTATTAGAGCCGTATTGCTTTGCTTAGCAGCTTGGACTAGAAGCTGAGTACTGTTTGTGATCTGCGACACACTACCCGCCTGAGAACTAATTGCACTACAAGTAATAGTTTGTATGGAGTCGACTATTACAAGCGAGTATTTAGAGCTCGCGATGGTCGCTGCAATATCGTCGGCCGAATTGCTAGTTACTATCTGTAGTTTCGACGAGCTAACACCTATTCTCTCGGCGCGCATGCCTATTTGATGTGCTGATTCTTCTCCGCTTATGTACAAAACCGGATTATTCTTAGAGACGGATGAAGCAATTTGAAGAAGTAAGGTGCTTTTACCAATCCCAGGCTGCCCGGCAATCAAATTAACACTTCCAATAACGATACCGCCTCCGAATATATCATCGATTTGCTTAATCGAAGTTTGGATTCTTTTGGCATCTTTTGTAATACTTTTCTGCAGTGACTGAGGGTTTAGCGCACTACCCTTTGCAATCGATCCGGATATGCCTGAGAGAGGCAATTGCTCTACAAGCGTATTCCATTCGCCACACTGCGGACATTTTCCTCCCCAACTGGTGGTCATTGCTCCACAATTACTGCAAACATATTGTACTGTCGGCCTTTTAGCCACTATTATCCCCTCATATTTCTTTTACTAAAGTGTATCACTAACTAGTTAGTAGTTTGTCTCGTTGGAGCTACACGGGTATCTATGGCGTTAGTAAGGGTAGTATACTGCCCGGCTATTGCGTTTCTCTGAGCTACGAGGCTATTGTATGAGTTTATAAGGCTAGTTAGGTAGCGGATTTGCGAGTTATATTTATCTACTTGGGCGTTATACTCTGGAACACCATAGTTATAGTCTGCGTAGTCCCCGGATGCCTTATATGAGTTTAGATTCTGAAGCATGGTATCAAGAATATTTTGGGTGGAATTTATTGCTGACTGTTGGGCGTCTATTTGAGTTTTCATCTGGGCAAGCTGGGCATCGTATTGTTTTATTTGTGCCTGCCTAGAGCTAAAAGCCGATTCATATTGCTGTTCGTATGCAACGATTGCTGACCTATTGGTGAAATAGTTTTTGTAGTAATTCTCAAGGGCCGGAGTAAGGTTTGCTATCTCAGTACCGAAGGTGCAGCTCATTTCGTCATATACGTCTGACGGCTCCGTTTCTTTATATAGCTTTACTTCATCTTTTACTACGGAGCTTTGCAGATGATGGTCGTTAAAATCTTGTAGTTCACTATCTAGCGTTGTCCTCTGGGCATTTGTAAGTCGAGCGTAAACGGCGTGCAGAACCTCGTGAGCGGCTGTAACCTGCTGTACACCTGCAAGAGTAGGGTCGGCAACATTAAATATGTATATCCCGTTTTGGTCAGGGTGATAACAGCCTAAAACAATAGTGTCCTTATTTTCAGGACAACTGGCCCGGAAACTCTTTACTGTGGGCAAAAGTTGTGGACGATTTAGGTAGAAAAGGTGGCGAGTATAACTGTTCATTGTATCTTGATCAGCTAATTGTGAAATTGCAGCAGGCGGTGAATAACCCCTTAGTCGCCACCAATCCTCTATCTTTTGTTTATTGACAATCAGTATGCCTACCGCAACAAGCCACGCTAAAAGCAGTGCCGTGGCGACAAACTTAGAAATTAAACTTAAGTAATTTTTATTCGCTGGTGACTGCATAATCAAGAGCACCTTTTTTGGTAGCTACTTGAATAATATCACCTTTTGAATATTTATCATCGAGAATATCCAATGATAGTTGATCCTCGATTGTATCCTGTATCAATCGTCTTAGTGGACGGACTCCATTACGGGCGTCGTAACCATGATCGAGCAGGTACTGCTTGGCACTGGTATTAAGCTGTAAGCTGATGCCCTTTCGCATAAGCCTGGACTTTAGCTCATCTATTTGCAGATCGATGATCTTGTAGATGTCTTTCTGGGTTAGGCTTCTGAAGACGATAGTTTTATCTATTCTGTTAAGAAGCTCTGGTCGAAGCATCTTTTTAAGTTCGTCAGAAACACGGCCCTCGTTGGTCTTATGAAGTTCCTCAAGGTCTTTCAAATCACTATTATTCTTGGCATGGAAGCCAAAGTTCGCCTCTTTTTGCAGCTTTTCCGCACCAATGTTGCTAGTCATTATTACGACTGTATTAGTGAAGTCAATTTTGCGTCCCTTGGCATCTGTAAGGCTACCGTCTTCGAGTATTTGAAGTAACATATTAAACGTGTCGGGGTGAGCTTTTTCAATTTCGTCAAAAAGCACTAGGCTGTAAGGCTGTCGACGTATTTTATCTGTGAGTTGACCGCCGTCATCGTAACCAACATAGCCTGCAGGTGCACCAACCAGCCGCGCCACGTTATGATGCTCGCTAAATTCACTCATGTCTATCTTCACAAGAGCATTTTCACTTCCAAAGAATTCCCTAGCGAGCACTCTTGCAAGTTCCGTCTTACCGACTCCGGTAGGTCCTAGGAATATGAATGATCCTATCGGGCGCTTGTCGCTACCAATACCACTCCTATTACGTCTTATAGCCTTGGATACGGCTGTAACAGCTTCTTTTTGTCCTATAACGTACTTGGAAAGCGTTTTTTCTAGTGTGAGCAGGTATTTAGCCTCACTGCGTATAACTTTCTTTACGGGAACACCTGTTATTCGGGCAACAACATCAGCGATATCTTCACTTGTTACAGTAAGCGGCTTGGTCTGCTTGTTTGTTGCGTGCATAGCCTTAAGCTTTTCATTAATCTGAGAGGCACGCGTTTTAGCTCGTGCAGCACGTTCATAGTCTTCATTATCCACAGCTTCTTCAATCTGAGCATTGACTAGTTTTTGCTCCTTTTGAAGGGCACGAACCTCGGGGCTGGTCTTTCCTTTGTCTACTCTTAGGTGAGCTGAAGTCTCGTCAATAAGATCAATCGCCTTATCTGGCATGTATCGGTCGTTAATGTAGCGCTTGGCAAAGACAACTGCATCTTCGAGTACCTCATCGTTTAGTGTTACACCATGAAACTTCTCATAATGGCCTCTTAAGCCTTTTAATATGGCGATTGTCTCAGGGACGGTAGTCTCGGGCACTTGGATTGGCTGGAAACGACGCTCAAGCGCAGCATCCTTCTCAATATGTTTCGTATATTCTGCGGTGGTAGTTGCTCCAATTAACTGTATCTTGCCTCTTGCTAGGGCTGGCTTAAGGATATTTCCGGCATCCATAGCTCCTTCAGCAGCTCCAGCACCGACAATTAAATGAAGCTCGTCAATAAAGACAATTGTGTTCTTGTCCTTTTCTAGTTCCGACATAACTTTCTTAAGTCGTTCTTCAAATTCACCACGATATTTGGTTCCGGCTATCATGCCAGCGAGGTCAAGAACGATTATTCGCTTATCTAGTAAGCTATCGGGTACGTCTTCAACTATAATCCGTTGTGCAAGACCCTCAACTATGGCAGTCTTACCGACTCCGGGCTCTCCAATTAATACCGGGTTATTTTTCGTACGACGGTTTAAGATTGTGATAACTCTACGAATCTGGCTATCTCTTCCAACAACTGGATCAAGCTTGCTCTGACGAGCTAGCAACGTTAAATCCGTACCGAAGAAATCTAGTGCGGTTTTCTTTACGTTCTTCTTTCTTGTTTTTCCGTCACTGCCTACCATTTGCTCTTCGTATTGCTGATGGTTTAAGAATTGCTCAAGTTCGCTAGTAAGTCCGTCAATATTAACATTCATGTCTCTAAGCAAAATTGTCGCCCGGGCGTTCTTTTGAGAAAGTATGCTGTATAGAATATGTTCTGTGCCGCAATAATCCTGAGCATAGTCCTGGGCAATATCGTAAGCCATCTTAAGTGTTAACTTAGCTGTTTCACTCAAGCCTTTGGCACCACCTACGTTAATAACCAAAGTTTTTGGTGTCATATTAAGTGCTAGACGTGCACGATCAAGTGTTACGCCAGCGCCGTCTAAGAGTTTTGCGCCCATCGAACTGTCTTGCGCAAGGACGCCAAGTAATAAGTGCTCGGTACCGACATAGGCACTACCGAAACTGCGGGCAATTGCGTCTGCATGCTTTAAACTTTGAAGCGCATTGTTTGTGAGGTGATTAAGAAATTCTTGAAAGTCGGGTGTATTCGGCATCATAGTATCTCTATCTCCTTATAGGCTTTATTTGAACCATATTTCTTAGAAAAATAGCCTATTACCATAATACCACTTGGCACTCTAAGGTCAAGAGTGCTAATACAGGGTATTATTTAGCTTAGTGTTCCGCTGACCCAAGCTATTCTGGTGTCTCTCCCGGCATTTCGAACAGTATGTAGAGGTCGTTGCGCTTCCGGTAAGGTGTTATTAAAGATGAGTGCGTCTCCTTTATGCAAATGTAGTGTCACAGGATTATATGCGCCAGGCACTTCTAGTTCCGCCTCTCCGATACCACTCAGACCGACTGCAAACGTGAAAGGGGCAAGTCCATCGCGATGTTTGTTAGTCCTTGAACCATGGTCATAGTAGTTTAGAAAGAAGTCTTCTATATGATATCCAAGAGCCTCTTCCGCTGCTCTTCGTACAGCCAATAAGCCTGCAAACAGGTGTGTAGGATCTTGACGTGTAGTAATGGCGTCTGGATTTACTCTAACTACCGACAACTTATGCTCCGACCAGCCTTCATCAATAGGGTCTTGCCACTTGGCAAATTCCAGGGTGTCGACCATATCACGAAGAGCTACAGCACCGTTGCTGGCCTTAAGCACATCTCTCGGATCTATTGCACCACGCTCAACCCTCCATGGTCTCACCATGGTAGCTGGCATACTTCCTCCCACGGACTTACTCACCGTGTTCTTCGATTGCCTCGAGTAACGAACTTTCTAGCTCGTTCTTTTTCTTTAGTTTTGGTTGCTTGGGAAGTTCAGTAGTATTAACGTTACCTTCAATTTCTTCTTCTGGCTTGTCTTCTGCTGGTTCGTCACTCTTAGCACCTCGTTCGGCTTCAATATCCAGCTCATAGCCGGTTAACTTGCTTGCAAGCCGTACGTTCTGTCCAGCCTTACCGATGGCAATACTAAGCTGATCTTCCGGTACTATAACTCGTGCCTTCTTATTCTTTTCATCAACAACCACTTTTGCAACATTTGTTGGGCTAAGAGCCTGAGTAATGTAGGCTGTGGGATTATCTGCCCATACAATGATATCTATCTTTTCCTGCTCACCAACTTCTGAAACTACTGCGTTCACACGAGTACCATGACCACCTACAAAGGTTCCTACCGGATCCACACCTGGCACATTGCTAGCTACAGCAATCTTGCTGCGTATTCCGGCTTCACGGGCGATTCCTTTAATTTCTACAGCGCCGCTCTCCATTTCAGGAACCTCACCTCTAAATAGCCATTCAATGAATTCTTTGTTGCCACGACTAACAACCAACTGAGGTCCTCGAAAACCCCTCTCCACGTCTTTAAGGTATACTTTTAGTCTCTGTCCTGGGTAGTATCTTTCGCCTTGAATCTGTTCGCTTCTTGGCATGATGCCTTGTGCTTTACCTAAGTCTATTCGAACTATATTTCCTTCGACTCTGGCTACGGTTGCATTAATAACAGTTCCAATTTTATCTTCGTATTCGCTCATGATGATTTCTCGTTCAGCCTCTCGAAGTCGCTGCAATATAACTTGCTTGGCAGTCTGAGCGGCTACACGACCGAAATTTTCAGCTTTTTCGTGAACTTCTAAAGTTTCACCGATTGCTGCATTCTTCTTTCGAACCTGTGCTTCCTTAAGACTAATCTGGTAGGCTTCATGTTCGACATTTTCTACAATCTCTTTAGTAACATAGACATCTATGTCGCCGGTATTTAGATTCATGTTTACTCTTATCTCTTGTTCTCGATCGCCATAATCGCGTCTATAGGCCGCCGCCAAAGCTTGTTCGACAACTTCTTTAACGCCATCTTCTGGCAAGTTTTTTTCCTCGGCAATTGTACGTATGGCAACTGCTAACTGCTTCATATCTAGATCCATAATTTTCTCCTTCTTGTGATTGTATTCATGGTTTAGAAACTAAAAAAGCCGACCACTTCGGCCGGTTTACTAAGTATAAGTATACTCCTTTAGAGTCTCTCAAGTCAAACGGAAACCTGACTTTCCTCTTCTAATTGTTCACAGGCACGATCAATCATTTCAATAACCATATCTAACACTAGTGGCACTGTCCCATTGACATGTGCGGCCGGACACACAATGGACCTATCTCTTACATAGTAGCTTTTGCCTCGCCAGCCATAATTGTCCGCTTCTAACTCTGAGCGATGTCGAGTTGGTGTAGGATCCTTGAAGACTACACCTTCATCGTTAATATCTAGATATTCTTCTTCGCCTAAAATATCGTCCACTCGTAGTGCGCAACATCGTTGAGCCACCCGTTGAATCGAAGGATCTCTTAGGAACTGGCGAGTAGACTTATCAGGATGTGAGCCTATTTGTCCATCGGAACGTGCAGTTAAAACTCTGTTAAGAATCGCAGTAGTGCCACCTGTTACAGGTTCGCCCAAAAGCAATCGTAAATGTGGAGCGCCACCATAAGTTAGTAGACCAATTTGCTCTCGCAATAACATAGGGTCATCTCTTGGCAGATACACCCCTAAGTTGTCACGGCTTTGTTTCAAGAGTCTATGGCTTCGAGCAATTGATAAAAAGTTACCCACTAGCTGCACCTCTTTCGGTAAAGCTCCATAAGCGCGACCAATCTCAGGTGCAAAAGCTTGGCTTAGTACTCCCGTTGATGCGAGCGCACTGATGCCGCCATCCAATTCAGCGGATTTGTGCACCAATACTTCTACACCATCTTGGATAATTTCCTCTCTCGTTTCGCTGTTAGAAAGCTGTTGAGCCAGCTTACAGATACCCTGACCGAGGGCGTAATACAGATTAAGGTCAACGTCGTTCATGTCGAGACTCTGTATTTCAGCCCCTAACGCCCATAATCCTTCATTGTGTATTGGGTCAAGTTCGACACTTTCTAAAGCTGCCTCGGCCGCTTCGTGGAGCTGCGGCCATGCCTCAGGAATGCTGCGCTGTAGCGTAAAACTTTGTTCAGTCATAAAGTTAGCAAGTATTTTGACATACTCTGATTGATTTGTCAATTATCAGGGTCTCCGTTACAATAGCTTGATATGAGTAAAAATGTCATCCGTCTCTTTGAACAATTTCATCCAGAAAGATATAACTTAATACTGTCTCCTGATCCTGAAACAATGCGTTTTAGCGGTACGGTCACGGTAGTTGGTCAAAAAGTAGGGAGGCCATCAAAACGTCTCACATTTCATCAAAAAGCTCTAAAAATTACTAAGGCTACAATCACCAAGCATGACAAAAAGGGCGATCAGACTCTGACCATATCCAGAATTAACAATCAAGACTCTTTTGACGAAGTACGCTTGCATACAGATGAAATGATTTATCCGGGGTCATATACTGTGGTCATTGAGTTTTCAGGCTTTATTACCCGTCCTATGAACGGAATGTATCCTTGTTTCTTTAATCAAGGTGGCAAGGACAAGAAACTTATAGCAACCCAGTTTGAAAGTCATCATGCTAGAGAAGCTTTTCCATGTATTGACGAGCCTGAAGCTAAGGCTATTTTTGAACTGACTTTGGAAACGCCGCTAAATCAGACAGTAGTATCAAACACACCTATTACTTCACAAAAAGAAGTGGGTGGTGCACTTATTACTGCTTTTGAAAAGACGCCTAAAATGTCTACCTACTTATTGGCATTTGTATTCGGCGATATGAAATACCTAGAAGCGAAAACTAAAAACGGTACGGTTGTTCGGACCTATGCTACGCCGGATAACGTACAGTTCACTCAATTTGCCTTAGATTCCGCAGTAAGAACTCTCGAGTTCTACAATGAGTACTTTGATATTCCTTACCCTCTTCCTAAATGTGACTTTGTTGCATTACCGGATTTTGCCAGTGGAGCCATGGAAAACTGGGGTTGTATTACATTTAGAGAGCAGGTAATGCTGGTTGATGCTAAGAATACCAGCCTTAATTTGAAGCAGCATGTTGCGAACGTCATTGCTCATGAACTTACCCATCAATGGTTTGGTAATTTGGTGACTATGTCTTGGTGGACTGATCTATGGCTGAATGAGAGCTTTGCTACTTGGATGGCATGGCTGGCTATCGATCGACTATTTCCTGAATGGAGAGTCTGGACTCAGTTTATTGTTGAGGAACAAAGTCTTGCACTTAAACTCGACGCCCTAGAGAACACTCATCCCATAGAAGTAGAAGTTCGTCACCCAGATGAGATTAGGACTATATTCGATGCCATTAGTTATGAGAAAGGCGCCAGTGTTCTTCTCATGCTGCACAATTATTTGGGAGCAAAAGATTTCCGAGACGGTCTTCGACTATATTTAAAGAAACATGCCTACGGAAATACGGTTACAACCGATCTATGGGAGGCTCTGTCCGAGGTTTCAAATAAACCGGTGTCGAAATTCATGGGTGCCTGGACAACAACTAGCGGCTACCCGATCATACATGCTGAGGTAAACAAGGATAAGTTATCTTTGAAGCAAGAAAGGTTTTATTTAAACCCTAAAGCCAACAAAAAGGCCGCCACTTGGCCCATTCCCTTACTTCCTAATGCCAAGATAAATAGGGACACAATCGATAAAGAAAGTGATTCTTTGCAGATAAAGGATTCTGGTATGGCCGTGCTTCTTAATCATGAAAGATCGAGTTTCGCACGTGTGGTTTATGACATCAAACATCTTGAAAATATTGCGAACGAAATCGAAGAAGGAAAAGTCAGCGAGCTTGATCGGCTTGGTATTCTGGCTGATGCTTTTGAGGCTTCAAAAGCAGGATACTTTGACACGGTATCTGCGCTTAACCTGTTAAAATCTTACAAACATGAGGACAGTGCAGTCGTTTGGGACGTTATTGCTGGTATAGTAGCGAGCATTCGAATAGTTATGGATGACGATGCTTTGCGACCAGGGCTTAAAAAGCTCATAAGAGAAATGACTTCAGAACAACTGAAACGACTTGGATGGGAAGAAAAGTCTAGTGACAGCCATTTTGATAGACTTCTTCGGCCTACGATCCTTGGGCTTGCGTCTTACGGTGAAAATCCTTCAGTAGTAGAAGAGGCCAAGCGGCGATTTGAAACTATGAAGCTCCCTGAAGACGTTCATCCCGATATTCGTGGGGTAGTCTACGGAACAATATCCAGGACCGGAGGTGAAAAAGAGTTTAATAAGCTACTAGATATGCATAACAGTAGTACCAATAGCGAAGAACGGGTGACTATATCCGGGGCGCTTACCGGATTTGAACAACCGGAACTTATTAAACGTGCCCTTGCGATGATAACTACCGAGGATGTGCGACTTCAGGACGCACCATATTGGATCGTTTACTCTTTTATGAATAGGCATGCTCGGGATTTAACTTGGGAATGGCTTAAAAGTAACTGGGAATGGCTGCTTACCAACCTGGGTACAGATATGAGTTTTTCACGCATGCCCTTGTATGCCAGTCGAGGATTCAGCGATGAAAAGTTCTTGAGTGAGTTTAAAAAGTTTTTTGAAGCAAACAAGAGCGTTGCGTTAGAAAGACCAATAAAACAAGCCATTGAAACTATTGAGTGGCAATCGGCCTGGAAAAAGCGCGATATAAAACAGCTTTTATCCTATTTTAAGACTTTAGAATAGATTGTCGTTAAACGATAGGACATTAAAGTGTGGGTCTCCTATGGTTATGGTGGCTAAGTTATAAGGTATTCTTAGTTTTTCGTCTTCTAACCAGCGTTCGGCAGCTGTTATTTTTTTGTTTTGATCAGACTCTGTTAGTACCTCAACTTTATCACTCTGTTTGGAAGAATCGGGAGAGTATACGATATTTACGAAATATATCTTACCGCCCTTTTGAGCTACCGTATCAATAACTGAGGCTGATCTTCGCCAGTTTTGCTCCAGTATTTCATAGCCGCGCATCTCGAGATATAGTTTGGCCGCCTCAAGAACTTTTAGTTTTGTCATTGAGTAGCTCATAGCATTGCTGCCACTGGCTTAAAGCTTTTTCTATGATATTCGGTAATACCGTGAATTTTTAGTTTGTCCACGTGTAGTTTTGTGCCGTAACCAACGTGTTTTTCAAATCCGTACTCAGGCATAGACACTGAAAGCTCAGCCATATACTTATCTCTTTTAACTTTTGCGATTATACTAGCTGCACTAACTGATGGTTCCAGATCGTCGGCATTTATTAGGGTTAGCGATTTGGGGTTATCTGGCAGATAGTTTATATTGCCATCAATAATAATCTGGTCATATGGAACGTGAATTTGTTTTAGTGCCAGCTCTATTGCCTCACTCATGGCTATAGATAAGCCTACTTCATCTATTCTTGCTGCGCTTATCCAGCCAATACCGATTGCTTCGGCTTCTTTTTCTATTAGGAGTGTCAGCTGCTCACGTTTCGATTTAGATAATTTTTTAGAGTCTTTTAATCCGGGTATTGTGTCTCTTAGAATGACGGCACCAACGACCAATGGTCCTGCCCAGCACCCTCTTCCTACTTCGTCGATTCCTACGCTTACCATTATTCTCTAGTATAACTGATCAGTTTTTTAGGTAGTCTGTATGTTTTTAACTTCTGGTTTTGCTATTATAGCCATAATGAAGACAGTAATTAGGATAGCCACACTGGATGATCTTCCCGCCTTGAGCGATCTAGGCACTGAGTTAATGATTTCTGAGAAAAATTTTGATCCGCAATATAATCAGCAGTGGTATCACTCTGCTGCCGGTAAAAAGTATTTACTTAGAGAAGTTAGCGGGAAAAATCATATATGCTTTCTAGCAGAAATTGACGGCAGGGCTGTAGGCTATGCGTCGTGTAAGATGCTGCCAGTTGATAGCTCAAGACCACTTAAGCGAGCTGAATTAGATAATTTAGTTACATCTGAGAAGTATCGTATGCACGGTATTGGACACGAACTTGTTGATGCTTTTAAGAAATGGGCTGCAGAAAACGGTGCAAAAAGGATAAAAGTCATAGTCAACGCCTATAATGAGGGTGGCATAAAATTTTATGAAAATACTGGGTTCAGGGAACAACAACGCATTATGGAAGCGGAACTTTAGAAACGAGTTCTAGGGTTTATTCAGCCTGTTGGTGACGTGCTTCGACTTCAGCAGCTTTAGCGGCAAGCTCAGCTTCTTCTTTAGCCTTGTGTTCGGCCTTCTCGGCGGCTTCTTTAGCCTTTTGTTCGTGTAGTTTTGCTTCCTCAGCTTCAAGAGCTTCATCGTGAACGGCGTTCACAGCATCTTTATCAAAGTCTACACCGGTCATTCTTGCAGCCTTACCAGTTCGTTCTCGCATGTAGCTCAAGTAGTTTCGGCGTACTTTGCTTCTCTTTGTAACCTCAACCTGTACTACAAGCGGGCTATGCAATAAAAAGCTTTTTTCTACTCCGATACCACTGGCGATTCGGCGGACTGTAATTCGGCTAGTATGGCTTCCCTTTTGATCGGTTCTGATAACTAGACCCTGGAAAATCTGAATACGTTCTTTGTTACCTTCACGGATTTTTTGGTGCACTTTAACAGTATCGCCGCTTCGAACGTCAACGACCGCGGACTTTTTGAATGAATCATTTACTTTAGAAATCACGCTTTGCATATCCGGTAGATTGTACACGATTTGTGTCTGTTTCGCAACACCTTAAGTTTGACTTTAACTTTAATTAGTTTATAAGCCGTTATTAGCCGATAACCCGGATTAACTCTTTAAGTGTGGTCTCGCCAGCTATAACCTTAAGTATTCCGTCTTGCTTCATTGTTAACATTCCGGACTCTGCGGCGGCCTCCTCAATAGTCTGAGCAGATACAGTCCTTGTTGGATCCTCAAGTAATGCCCTAATCTGCGCTGTCATAGTAAACTGCTCTCTTATTGGAACTTGTCCGCTATAGCCATAGGGATTTGTTTCAGATTTTCCAGGATTAAATAGCTGAAGTCCTTCAAGATTGGGTTTAGGATACGATGCAGGTAAAGTTTCAAGCACATCGTTAATTTGCTTCAATTCGCCTTCGCCTGGGGTGTAAGGAACCTTAATCGCGTCGTCTAGCTTGCGTATAAGACGCTGGGCCATTACGAGTCGAATCGCCGAAACAAACAGAGGGTTTTGGCCTATTATGTCTGCAAGACGTGTGAGCGCAGCGCCAGCAGTACTGGCGTGAAAAGTTGCTAGCACTAGGTGACCAGTAAGCGCTGCTTGTAAAGCCGTCTTAGCAGTATCAAGATCCCTTATCTCTCCGATCATGATGACGTTAGGATCTAGGCGGAGAGCAGCACGTAGCTTCTCGGCAAAACTTTCGTCGTTGCCTTTTTCCGATGAGTGTACTGATATCTGTGTAATCCCGGGGAATTGGTACTCCACGGGGTCTTCGATCGTAATAATCTTCCGGTCTTCAGTGTTCAGGCTATTAAGCATAGAGTAAAGTGTTGTGGTTTTACCGGAACCAGTGGGTCCCACAACCATTGCAAGACCGCTAGGCTGAGATATTATTTCATCAACAACTTTTCTTTCACTTTCGCTAAGACCAAGCTTGTCTAATTGGTAAGTGTCGGCATCCATGTTGAAAAGACGCATAACTACGTCCATCCCGTTTATGGTTGGAACGGTTTCAAGCCTAACGTTTACATCAACTACTTCTCCGTCTGCCATTGTGACTTTTTCAGCTATGTGTCCTTGTTGAGCTTCATCCGTAGAGGTAGACACGTTTCCGGCGCTAGCAATTGCGGACATAAGTACCCGGTATTTATCCATTTGGAGTTTTGCCACAGTGTGTAGTACTCCGTCTATCCTAAGACGTATCCGAATATCTGTAGGCTGGGTCTCAATATGAATGTCCGAGGCATTAAGATTATGAGCCTGGGTTACAAGATAAGCTAACATATCGTCGGCGCGCACCTGTTCCAATACGGCTGACACTTTGCTTATCTGTTCACTTTTACCAGCCTGGTTATTTATGTCTATATCCTGGTATACAATCTTTTCAGGGGGATCATACAGGTCTAAGTACTCTTTGAAACCAGTGTCGGAGATAATTGCGAAGGACACTACTTGATCGGCAAATCTCTGTACTAGTCGTTGCATAGTAGACTGCGAGGTTGTGTTAGTTACTCCGAATACAAGATTCGCACCAACAAATTTCACCGGCAAAACCTTATATTGCCTCATTTCATCGACAGTCAAAAGATCTTTATATATAGGCTTATCTACAATTTGAGAAGTGTCTATATAGTCGAGATTTACGACTCGAGCGCGTCTTTGTGTTGCACGTTCTTCATCTAATCGGGCGTCTTCGCTCATACCTAAATTAGTATAAAGCATAAGCGTACATCCCTAAAAACATTTAAGAAGTCTGTTGCTATACTAACGTTTAGAAATGAAAGACATCATATTACTGGTTCATGATATAAGAAGCGCCCATAACGTTGGATCGCTGCTTAGGACGGCCGAGGGTCTTGGCGTGTCAAAAGTGTTACTAAGCGGCTATACACCTTACCCATCTATGCCTAATGACGCCCGTCTGCCTCACTTATCTAGAAAGCTTACTGCTCAAATAGATAAAACGGCACTGGGAGCATCTGAATATATTTCTTGGGAGCATATTGATGAGCCGTATAGCTTAATAAATGAGCTAAAAGCAAGCGGTTACTATATTGTCGGGCTAGAACAGACTCCGGATGCAATCAATCTGTCCTCTTTTACGGCGCCAGATAAATGTCTTTTGATAATTGGCCGGGAAGTAGAGGGAGTTGAGCAGGAATTACTTGATGTGTGCGATAAGACTGTTTATATCCCCATGGCCGGCAAGAAAGAATCGCTGAATGTCGTTCAGGCGACGGCAATTGCACTTTATCACCTCGCTTACCTGTCTGCTTAACCTCCCGTGGTATAATTAAACGTAGTTAAATCTAAACAAAAAACATTATGGCACTAGCGACTCGTCCTAAACCTAAAGCACATCACAAGAAGCGCCAAGCTGAGCATCACAGCCATGGCAAACATTACCTGAAGACTTACTGGCCCTACCTGCCAATGCTTGCAATTGTCGGCGTAGGAGCGCTAGTTAATAATTTGCTATATTCATCCGCATCACTATCTAAGGCGAGTGCAACAGTTTATGGAAATCAGGTCGCCTTATCTCGTATTCAGTCGCTCACAGGAGATAAGTCTTCGGGAATTTACATTGGTCTGCTAGGAGTAACACTACTTGCTTTTTGCTATCTCTTATATACTCATTACACGAGATTTCATAAAGTCATTATTAAGGGAGAGAATTACCTGATTGCCCATCCGTATGCAGACATAAGCGTAGTTACGTTATGTACAATCGGCTTCATACTTACCCGAGGCGGTAGCTTGATACTCTCTTAAAGAGAATGTTACTTCAAAACTAGATTGTCTGAGCCTACTAAAGTTTTAAGCTCAGTGATTCCATCACTGTCAGAATCAATCCCACCTGGAAGTTTAATAGCCTGCTTTGAAGATGTATCACCCAAGACTAACACAACTTCGGTTTCACCACGATGTATATCTATAGTCTGCTTGAGTAAAAGCAGCTTTTGCTGGTCATCAGTATTTTCAAGTCGTATATACACACGCTTGTTTAGTGAATCTTCGATTACATCGTCCTGACTATTATGGTTATTGTTTGTTTTGGCTAGCTTTAACTTTGCTTTAGGTGCTTTTACTTTTTTGCCTGTTGCTTGGTACGCAGAGGCCTGGGCAGGCGTTATTTCTCTGGCATCATCAACTATTATCTTAACCTCGCCTGTCGGTTGGCCAGATTTATCTGTCGAGCTTATTTTACCCCTGACAAGTACGACTCGATCACGTTCCCATAATCCTAGAGTCTGCTGGAATGAGTTAGGGAATAATATAACTTCTACTTCTCCGAAGAAGTCTTCAAGTTTAACAAAAGCCATTTTTTGACCATTCTTGGTAGTTATTTCTCTAATGTCATTGATGACACCGCCAACACTCACAGATTTATTGTCGTGATCGGCAGTGATGGTGTTTAGTGGGACGGTTTGTTCCGCTAGGAATGTTTCAAATAACTCCAATGGGTGTTGGCTCAAATAAAGACCTAAAAGTTCTCTTTCCCATAACAGCTGATCTCTGACATCAGAAACACCGCTAGGCTGGGCCATTTCGAGTGAAGGCTTATGTACTACTTCGTCTGATCCACCGAATAGATCGGTCTGGCCGCTGCTTTTTTGCTTCTCCATACGTGAACCATAGGCGACAATTAGATCAAGGTTATGTAAAAGTGTGAATCTATCACCAAATCTGTCAAAAGCACCCGCTTTAATTAAGCTTTCGAGAGCCTTTCGATTAACTACTCTGCTTACGACACGAGAAAGAAAATCTGCCAAAGATTCAAACGGACCAGCTTCACGTGCCCTAAGTATTTCTTCGACGGCACCAGTCCCGACGTTTTTAATCGCTGACATTCCAAATCTAATGTCATTTTTTCCAGGTACGACTGCAAATTCAACAAAAGATTCATTAACATCAGGAGGAAGAACAGTAATTCCCATGTGCTTGCATTCGTTAATTTCAATCGATAGTCTTTCTGTATCATCGAAATCGCTGGTCATTAAGGCTGCCATGAATGCTGAGGGATAGTGCGCTTTTAAGTAAGCCGTTTGGTAGGCAATCATGGCGTAAGGAGTAGAGTGGACTTTGTTAAAGCCATAATCAGCAAAAGCTTCCATTCTGGCCCAGAAAGACTCGGCAAATTCTCTGGTTACTTGGCTATTCTTAATCATGCCGTCGATAAAATTGGCCTTCATTTTGGCCATGGTGTCGCGCTGTTTCTTGCCTATAGCTTTTCGAAGCGTGTCCGCCTGGCCACCAGTAAAACCACACATATCTTTGCTTATTTGCATAAACTGTTCCTGGTAAACTAGCACTCCATATGTGTCTTCAAGTGCTGCTTTAAGCCCAGGGTGTTCATAGACAACTTTTTTGCGACCGCGTTTACGCTCAATGAAGTCGTCAATAAATTTCATTGGACCGGGCCTATATAGGGCGTTCATGGCTATAAGATCGGTAAATACGTTGGGCTTAAGTTCTTTTAAGTAGCGTTTCATTCCAGCGGATTCAAACTGGAAAACTCCGGTGGTATCGCCTTTTTGGAATAGTTCATATGTTTTCTCATCATCTATAGGGATAGAATTGATGTCTATATCTTCGCCATTGACTTTTTTAATAATTCGAAGAGCATTATTAATGATTGTAAGGTTAGATAGTCCTAGGAAGTCTATTTTTAAAAGACCAAGCTCATCTATAGGTCCCATGGAATACTGGGTGGCTATTACTCCCTTTTGAGCCATTTCAAGAGGGGTATAGTAAACAATATCCTCAGGAGCAATAACTACTCCGGCAGCATGTACGCCGTGGGAGCGTATTGTTCCTTCTAATTGAATTGCCATATCAAATACCTTCTTAGCTGTCTCGTTTGATTGGTACTCACGCCTAAGATCATGATCCTCATCGAGAGACGTTTTTAGGGGGATGTGGCGTCCCTGAATAGGCGGAGGTATCATTTTTGCCAACCGATCAGCTTCGGCATAGGGAACTTGTAATACGCGCGAGACGTCACGAACGGCATTTCTGGCTGCCATTCGACCAAACGTCACTATGTTTGCCACTCTCTCCTTACCGTATTTTTCTACGCAGTAGCGGATCACTTCATCTCTACGACTATCCTGAATATCTACGTCTACATCGGGCATACTTATACGATCAGGGTTAAGAAAACGTTCAAATAAGAGATCATACTGAAGAGGGTCAATTTCAGTAATTCTAAGTCCGTAGGCAATTATAGAGCCGGCGGCACTTCCTCTGCCTGGTCCGAAGACTATTCCCTGGTTTTTGCCCCAATTGATAAAGTCGGCAACTATCAGGAAGTATCCGTTGAAGCCCATTTTATTTATAATGCCAAGTTCGTACTGCGCTCTTTCTAGAACTTCCTTTGAAAGCTTTTTCTTTATCGCCTCTACATCCATTTTTTCAGCATTTTTCTGAGATATATTGGCATAACGAACCGCTAGCCCTTCGTAGAGTAACTTCTCTAGGTATGACTTTTCGTCTTCACCTTTTGGTACTGGAAATTTGGGAATGAGTATCTTGCCGAGTTCGATTGTTAGATCGCAACGATCGGCAATTGCCTTTGTATTAGTTATATATTCAGGATGAGTCTTGCCCCAGCGCTCAATTATTTCTTTTGGATCGGTAACGTGAAGCTCGAAATCTTTCAGGCTCATGCGCTTTTCGTCTGATAGAAATGAGCCTGTTTGTACGCACAGCAATATTTCATGGGCATCCTGATCGGACGCCTTGAGATAATGTGCATCGCAAGTGATTACACCTGGGATATCCAACTCCTTACCTATTTTCATAAGACCTGTATTAATAGTTTGCTGCTCGTCCCACATGCTCGTATGCTTTGGGTGTCCATGATCAGCGAGCTCAAGATAATATCTATCGCCAAAAGCTTTCTTATACCATTTAGCGATCTTTACTGCAGCATCATATTGTCCCTGTCTAAGGGCGTCGCCTATTTCGCTGCTGGCACAACCACTGAGACATATAATTCCCTCGTTGTGTTTTTCTAGCAGCTCTCTGTCAATACGTGGTTTGTAGTAAAAACCTTCAAGATTGGCGATAGTAGAAAGTGCCATTAAGTTCTGATAACCAATCTCGTTCATGGCAAGCAGGATTAGGTGATAATATTGCTTGTCCTTACCCGGCTCCTTATCGTATAGAGAACGTGAAGCTACATAAGTTTCAATGCCAATAATCGGCTTAATTTCAGCTTCTTTTGAGGCCTTGTAGAACTCTATAGAGCCGCTAAGTGTTCCGTGATCGGTTATCGCAATGGCCTTCATGCCCTGCTCTTTGACGTGCTTCACTAGCTCGGGGACCTTAGTGAGCCCGTCGAGTAAACTGTATTGTGTATGATTATGCAGGTGCACGTAATCACTTACGTCCAAAACTGTTTTTTTTGTGGCCAAAAAGTGTCCCTCAATTAGCCCTTTGTACCCTCTTATTATAGCAGGTGGCGGGTAATAATATAGCCCTTGTGAGCTATATTACTTACGCAAATATTCGCGAAGATTTTCTATAGAACTTTGAGCGCTGCTAACAGCACGCTTGAGGTCGGCATCTTCGGCATCACCGTGTCTTACTGCCTGAATTACCTCGCCAGTCTTTTCCTTAGTATTCTTAGCCTTGCTTACGACTGCTTGAAGTTCTTCTTTGGCTTTAGTGCTTAATTTGCCCATTCGTGCCTTTGACTGGTCGATAACTTTGTCTAGCTCTTCTTGGAGGTGTTTCAATTCCTTAACAGCGTCTTCACGCTTTTTTGTAGCTGCTGCCTTGATGTCTTCACGAGTTTCTTTACCACTCTTAGGAGCAGTCAATACACCGGCAATATATCCAGCTGTAGCTGCGAGTGCAGTTCCTATAATAAGTTTTTTTAGATTGCTTGATTTGTCGTTGTCCATAGCTTATGTACTCCTCCTTGATTTTTTATACATATGAAAAATATTACGAGCAAATCTTAAGGCCATCCGCTTGCCCTTAGCATCACGATATTCTTTCATTGCTGCTTCTATATTTTCTAACGTATCACCGGCATGTTCTACAAGCTTTTGAATTGTCAGGATAAGTTTTAAAGATGCTACTACTATGGCAATAGCGAAGAGAGTTAGAATTGTAAGACAAATTGCAATTATGTATAGCAGCACTGTGTCCGTTGTACTCATAAAGATATTATACAACAGGTTAGCAAATTAGCCCAATAATTTTTGTAAGTGCTCTTTCAGTTGAGGTCCGATGTCTTCACGCTTTAAGGCAAAGTCAAAGACTGTTTTTAAATATTCCAGCGGGTTTCCGGTGTCATAATATGTTCCGTCCTTAATCTCAAGAGCATAGATATGCTTGCCATCCTTTATCATTTCCTGCATAGCGTCTTGTATCATAAATTCCTTGGACTGATCATAGTTTTTCATCTGTTTTTGCAGATATTCTATTATGGTCCTGTCAAAAACATAACCACTGACAGATGCTAAATCGGATGGCGAAGATTCACGGCTACCAGGCTTTTCAACCACTGTCATAACATCGAATTGGCCTTTTCCAAGGTCGTCGCCGGATATATATCCGTAACGTTTGTAGTCCTCATCACCATCGCGCCTTACAGCAGTAAGTACTGATCCACCACGTTCTTCATATACCTGAATAAGTTGCTTGAAGCGGCTAGGGTTTGCCTGTACAAAGTCGTCGGCAAAAGTGTAGATAAACGGTTCGTCACCTATTAAGTGCGCAGCATTCAGTAGTGGTGTACCGGTACCGTAAGGACCTTTTTGGCGGATGTAGGCAAAGTTAGCCAGCTCTGATATTTTAGACGTAGTCTCAAGGAGAGCGTCTTTCTTAGCATTTTCAAGATTGGTTCTCAGATCACTGCTCATGCGATCAAAGTGATCTTCTAGGGTTCGTTTGTGATATCCCGTAACAATAACTATGTCAGTTATCCCAGCCCCGCTAAGCTCTTCTACTATTTGCTGAATAATAGGCTTATCTACTAAGGGCAGCATCTCCTTAGGCATTGCCTTAGTCTGGGGAAGAAAACGTGTGCCGAAACCAGCTGCAGCAATTACCGCTTTTGTGACTTTTCGCTTACTCATCACCGTTGATTGTAACACGGCATATGTACACGAACGAAGTATAAATTTGCACAACATTCTAACAGCCTAAATTGTGTACATTTGCATATCATTGTATAATATAGTCTCATGGTCCTTGACTTCGAACCTCGTCTAAGAGAAACAGCTTCCGATATTGAAGTTGAGGGATATGAATTGCGTGAGGCAACCATACCAGGTGTTGCGAGGCTCATTGGGGGAGTTAACGACAGATACGGTCCAGAATCCGATAATCCGTTGTCCTACCATAACGGTGAGCATGGGATGGATATTATAGATAGAGGCGTAAAGCTTGCAAATATCCTGTACCCGTACATGAAGCCGCACCATCAAAGAGGTATTTTTGATGTTATATTCTGGTCAGGTGGTGGCCATGATAGTGTACAGGGCCTATCTGGAGACCAGGCAAGTGAAATCGCTAGCTCTCATCTTGTATCCACAGAAGCTAAATCTACAGGTGATCGTTATTTGGGATCTAAGCTTTTCGAACGTAGAACTAACGACGCAGTACTCTCTACCGCGGTATTGTGGACTCCCAAAGGCGAACTCGTGCAGCCTAATGTCCTTAGAGGTTCTCATGACCCTGCCAAATTGATCATGTCTAATGCCGATATAAATGGAATAGCCATGGAGGGCAGCAGTAGAATGTTCGTTGATGTTGTGAACCTCTGCTATGAGATGAACGGTGGACAAGCAGATGTTGACGAAGTTTATGAATTCCTACTCTCGCAAGCCGGCTTCTTAAAAGAAAGACTTAATGACGAGAGAGTAAAGACGGATATTGCCTACTACTTCCCTGAAACCGTAGAAGAAATATATGGGGAAATGAGAGGGATCTTCCGTCCAAACATACTGTTAGCCTACGCTACAGCAAAACTACTAAGCGATAGGTCGAGGTTTGAGACTCCAGCCAAGCTTGCGATGAAAGGACTTGGTCTAGTTGATAGAAGGCTACTGGGAGCTGCGCTAGGCAGCACACTCCATGGAGTTATTATGCCCGATATTACGCCTACAAACCCAGATGCTTCTTAATAAGTTCTTGAGCCATCTTAGGATTAGCTTTGCCTTGGCTTTGCTTCATGACTTGGCCGACTAGGAAACCGATTGCTTTCATCTCTCCGCTTCTAACGTCTTCGGCTGCTTTTTCATTTTCTTTCAATACTGATTCCACAATCTTAGCAATCTCTCCCTCGTCAGAAACCTGTATGTAATGCTTCTCCTGAGCATACGATTCGGTTGAATCCGGCAGTTTCTCCAAGGCCAAAAGATCTATAAGCAGCAGCGAGGCTTTATTGGAGTTAAGTTTGCCAGCCTGGACAAGCTCATAAACTGCAAGATAAATTGAACCTCTTTGACTATTACTGTCTTTAATATCTTTTCCTGACTCAACTTTTATCTTCTGGTCAGGCACTTCGACATTAATTACCCAATTAGCGAAAGTTTTGGCCTTTGGCTTGTCACTTATGTTTTCTTCAATTAGCGATAGATAATCTATACCAAGTTCTATCTGGGAATCAAGTAAAATTTCAGTCTGCACCGGATCAAGGCCAATGGACGCTAAACGATTACGCCACTCATCGGGCATTACCGGCATATTTTCCTTTATAGAATTCATAAACTCGTCTTTTATGACGACCGGTGGAAGATCAGGATCGGGCATGTAGCGGTAATCGTCGGCATTTTCTTTGCTTCTTTGAGATAAAGTTTTCTGCTTGGCGTCGTCCCATCCTCTGGTTTCCTGAACTATTTTTTGACCCTTTTCAAGAAGTTCTATCTGGCGGTCTATTTCGTAATCTACTGATCGTTCAACGCTTCTAAAACTGTTGAGGTTCTTAGTCTCAGATCTTGTGCCTAGCTCATCAGTCTTACTGACACTGACGTTTACATCAAACCGCATGTTTCCATAGTATAAATTGGCATCTGAGACATCGGCGTATCGCATACGCAAGTATAGTTCTCTTGCATAGGCTTTTGCCTCCGCTGATGAATGCATATCAGGCTCGCTTACAATCTCTAAGAGCGGCGTACCGGCACGGTTTAGATCAACCAAACTAAAATCTGATCCTGCAGGATGACTACTCTTACCAGCGTCCGCTTCTAGATGCGCCCGAGTTATTCCAATTTTCTTGGTTTCACCATCTATATTAATGTCCACAAATCCGCCTAAGATTACTGGTTCGTCGTACTGGGTTATTTGGTAGCCCATGGGTAAGTCCGGATAAAAATAGTGCTTGCGGTCAAACTTGGAAAAGTGCTGTGGTGTGGAGTTAAGAGCAAATGCCGCTTTTGATGCTAGTGTAACCGCTTCCTTATTTAATACAGGTAGCGCTCCCGGTAAACCAAAACATATATGACTTACCAGTGTATTTGGTGGTGCTTCACGAGCGTCATTTCCTACAGCAGCAAACAGTTTAGTCTTGGTTTTGAGCTGAACGTGACATTCAATACCAATAGTCGCGGTGTATTTCTTGCGTAGTTCAGTAGATATCATGGCTCTAGCGCTCCCAGATCTCTAAGTGCCTGTCTGTATCCAGCGAGGGCATCAACAACATCTTTCTTCTTTAATGTACGTACGTCAAAGCCTGAAATTTTCTGGCTGTACTTATGGCTCAACCATGCCGTATCGTTACTGCTAAGTTCATGCTGGGCTGCCACAAGCCTCTCACCCGTGGTCTTGCCCTTGTAGCCACGCTTTTTTAGCGCTTTATCTAGGAGTGCATCAGCTTCTAATAGTGCTTTTGGCCAGGTTTTTCTGGTAGCGCAGTTTTTCTGCAAGGCTTTCCACTCAGCCGTAAAATGATCGACATTAATTGTTCTTTTGCGTCGCCTTAGAAGTGGTATTCTCATGCCAAAACCTTTTCTATTTCGTTAGATAGTGACAAGAGTTCCTTATCCGATTTTTGAGGGGCCATTACCTGTAATCCGACCGGCATTTTGTCGCTTTCTCCAGCAGGGATACTGATGGAGGGTACTCCTACAATGTTGGCAGCGACTGTCATAACGTCACAAAGATACATTTTAAGCGGGTCACTGGCATTTTCTCCTATATTAAAGGCTGTTGTCGGTGCAACCGGTCCTACTAAAAAGTCGGCTGATTTAAAGGCATCATTAAATTCATTAATAATTTTTGTTCGAACCGTTTGGGCCTTTTTATAGTAGGCGTCGTAGTAACCACTGCTTAGAACATAAGTACCTATCATGATTCTGCGCTTAGCTTCTTTACCAAAACCATGTCCACGTGACTTCTTATAGCTTTCTTCTAAATCCTTGGCTTCTTTTTCGCTATAACCATATCTTTGTCCATCGTAGCGACTAAGGTTACTGCTAATCTCGGCGGGAACAAGAATGTAATATACAGCCAGTGCCTTGTCTATAGATGGCAAGCTTATTTCTTCGATCTCAGCACCTGCCGCTTTAAGTTTATTTACGGCCTCAGTTACAACTTTGCGTACTCCTTCGTCAACTCCCTCGCCCATATACTCTTTTATGACGCCAATTTTTTTACCAGATAATGCTGCTAGGGTTGGATTGTAATCGTCTTGCCTGTCTATTGTTGTAGAGTCCATTTCGTCTTTTCCGGCCATGATATTAACTACATAGGCTGCGTCTTTGACAGACTTAGCAAGTGTCCCAACAGTATCGCTGCTACTGGACATAGCGACTATTCCGGATCTGGATATTAAACCGTATGTCGGCTTATATCCTACGCATCCGGAAAAACTTGCCGGTTGCCTGGACGATCCGCCAGTGTCAGTACCAAGTGCAAAAGGTGCCATATCTAGTACGACAGCAGCCGCTGATCCGCCTGAGCTTCCCCCTGGGACCTTAGTAGTGTCGTGAGGGTTTTTGGTTACATAAAAGTCACTGTTTTCGGTGCTTGCTCCATGACCAAACGCATCGAGGTTAGCCTTAGCTACGCAAATTGCTCCCTCCGCTTCAAGCTTTTCAATGGCGGTGGACTGGTAGGGTGCGTTAAAACCTTTAAGGATATTGCTCGCGGCAGTGGTTTCAGCCCCGAACACAAGAAAATTGTCTTTGGCTATAAAAGGAACACCCGCAAGTTTGCCGGCTTCTTTTCCTGAGCGGACCTTGCCATCTATTTCTGAGGCCCTTAAGCGGGCACGTTCATGAGTCGTTGCAATAATGGAGCGGTATTCTTCTTTTTCCTCAATTGTCTTTAGAGCCCTATTTACGAGATCAACAGCTGAGACTTTCCCAGCCTTAACAGCCTCAGCCAATTCAGCAATCGGTAACCACTGGCTGGACATCTAACCTAAAACCCGTTTTACTTTTATCTGATTGTCTTTAACACTTGGTACATTTGGCAGAAGATCTTTGGGCTCATATCCATAGTCTATTATCTCGTCTTCTCTATAGACGTTCTCCAGTCCTGTAACTTGGTTTGTCGGCTTTAAATTACCGACGTCAACGGATTGTAGTTGCTCAACGTATCCAAGTATGGCGCTTAGTTCAGACTTGTACTCTTCTATCTCTTCGTCAGTTAAGTCCAAGCGTGCAAGTTGAGCCAATTTTAATATGTCGTCTCTTTGTAGGTCTGCCATTATCTGTATCATTGTAGCAGAGCGCGAGATAAAAGTTTAGGGATTATACTCTGTTAATTTCCAGGTACAATAAAATACTTTACAAAGCTTGAGCTTAGGAATACGATTTAGGATGGAGTGTAATTTTTAATAAATAGACATAGATGGCAGTTTGGCCAGAATCAGCACCTAGTACGGGTTTGCAACTTGTTGAAAGATCAAGTGCTGAGGAATTTTCCGATGTACCAGAAATTACCGTTTTCCCAGCTCCAGACGATATACATTTTTCAGTCGAACAAATAGTTAATTTTGAAGTCTCGCTCGTTAAGGGTCTAATACGCGGTGGACTGTCGCAAGCGCGCCTGCACTTACTACCTCATGGAAGTGACAATACGGGTCGCGGAATTGAAACCAGAATAATTAGCGCACAGGACTCTGAGCGATTAGCATTGGTTACTGAGCCCGATCCTGAGCTAGGGTACAATCCCGCCGAAGCTATAAACTATGTATTTATTCCAGGACTGGGTGAAATAGATTGTGGTCCTTATGATTCTTCAACCATTAACAGACTTCATGTCGAGTTTGCAGATAGACACCCAGATGCAAGGACTGTTACTTTAACTAACCCTGGAGTTAGTCACTCTGGGCCAACTACATCGATTACTGAAGGCTGGAACAAAACTACTGAGGCCATTGCCGAACAAAACCTCTCATTGGTAGCCAGTTTAGCCGGCGACGCTGACGTAGAATTTATTCTAACCTCACTCGGCACTAACATAGGCGCTCATGCTGCATACAAGAATATCTCAAGACACGCTGGAGCAGTTATAAATTTGGGCGGTCTCACCTTATTCTCCAGCGCTGTAGGTGCCAGGAACGTACCCGAAGATAAAAAACTCACTGAGTTTGATGCCAGTGACGAAGATTTTATAGATGGTGTAACAAGAGAGTTTTTCCTACATATGCCAGGAGACGTTTTAAGGATGCTAAAGAGGAATCCTGAAATAGCAACAGAGAGTTTGGTCGGCTTCGTGGCGTATGCGCTGGCTATTCATAAAGCTCCCAGGCGTATTGCTGCAATAGGTGGTAATCTACGCAGTGCTCAAAAAGGTATTGAATACGATCACTTAAGTGCCGTTACGGAAACGTTGCCTGTAAGCGTTGTGAGCGGAGCCGATGATCCATTATGGATTGCTCAAAAACCACAGTGGTTGTCACTTAGTGAGAATGCTAGGAGGCTTAAACTGCATGAGCTGGAAGGATTTGGACACGCACTGACTGTTGATTCTGAATTAGCTGTTGATCATTTCGACTTAACGCGTCCGCTGGCCGTTGTTTAAGACTTCTTTTTGATTTCCTCTATAAGATCTCTAAGCTCTGCAGCAGTTTCGAACTGTAGGCTGGCTGCTGCTAGATCCATTTGTGAAGTTAGATCACGAATAAGACTGCCGTACTCGTCTTTTGGAATCTTGTTGAGATTGATTTTTGCCCTTTTAGCTTCATCCGGAAGCTCAGGACGCATTCCTTTTTCGACGGCACGTTTTATGCCTGTCGGTGTAATACCGTGTTCCTTGTTGTAAGCTTCTTGAATTTTTCTACGTCTGGTTGTTTCATCCATGGTTTTTTGCATGCTTTTGGTTATTCTATCGGCATACATAATAACGTGTCCCTGCTCATGCCTTGCAGCTCTACCGACTGTCTGGATTAAAGCCTGCTCACTTCGCAAGAATCCTTCTTTATCCGCATCTAAAATTGCTACTAAGGAAACCTCGGGAAGATCCAGTCCCTCTCTCAATAGATTAATCCCAACAAGTACATCGTAGACACCTAATCTTAAATCCCTTAGTATATCTGTCCTATCGAGCGTGTCGACATCGCTATGCAAGTAGGCAACCTTTATACCAAGTTCCTGCAAATATTCTGCAAGGTCTTCACTCATACGCTTTGTAAGAGTGGTTACGAGTACCCTTTGACCCTTCTTTACAGTATCTCTTATCTCGGCTAGTAAATCGTCAATTTGACCCTCAATTGGACGCACCTCTATAGGTGGATCGAGTAGACCTGTTGGCCTAATAACTTGCTGAATAGGCTCAGTTGATCTGCTTAGCTCATACTCTGCGGGTGTCGCGCTGACATATATAACGTTATTTATATGGCGCTCAAACTCAGTAAATGTGAGTGGACGGTTGTCTAGGGCACTTGGCAGACGAAATCCGTGCTCAACAAGCACTTCTTTTCTGGCTCTGTCGCCGTTATACATACCTCGGACTTGAGGAATAGTCATGTGCGATTCGTCTATAAACATTAGGTAGTCGTCGGGGAAATAATCTAGCAGAGTAGCCGGTTGCTCTCCAGGCTCTCTATTTGTTAGATACCGGCTGTAGTTTTCTATACCTTTAACAAAACCTGTTTCCTGGAGCATTTCCAGATCAAATCTTGTTCTTTGTTCAAGTCGTTGGGCCTCAAGAAGCTTATTCTCACTTTTGAACTGCTTAAGTCTTTCAGCTAACTCGGTCTCTATACGACCTAGTGCTACTTTCAGTTTTTCTTGGGGAGTAACGTAGTGTGATCCAGGAAATATCTTATATTCGTTTAGATTGGATAGTATTTCACCCGTTAGTGGATCAATTTTAGTAATCCGTTCTATTTCATCGCCGAAAAACTCAATCCTATAGGCCAGCTCTTCACCAGCCGGAAAAACATCGACTACGTCTCCACGTACCCTAAATGTACTGCGATGAAAATCTATATCGTTTCGTTGGTACTGTATATCTGTTAAATGTCTTAGGAATTTGTCTCTGACAGTTCGTTCTCCAACCTTAGCTTGCAGCGAAAGTCCGTCGTAATCTTCAACTGAGCCTATGCCATATATACAGCTGACACTGGCAACAATAATCGCGTCTTTCCTTGAAAGTAGAGCGTCTGTAGCGGCATGCCTGAGCCGGTCTACTTCTTCATTTATTTGACTATCTTTTTCTATATATGTATCGCTTCTGGGTATATATGCTTCTGGCTGGTAATAATCGAAGTAGCTTACGAAGTAGTGGACTGCGTTGTCTGGGAAAAAGTGTTTGAATTCGCCGTATAATTGAGCGGCTAGCGTCTTGTTGTGGCTAAGTACTAAGGTTGGCTTTTGGACTTCTTGGATTACCTGAGCTGCAGTAAAGGTTTTTCCGGATCCTGTAACACCTAAGAGAGTTTGTTGCTTATCGTGTTTATTTAAACCATTAATGAGGGCCTCTATGGCCCCCGGTTGGTCTCCAGTTGGTTTAAAATCGCTTTGAAGCTTGAACGAAGTCATCCTTATATTGTATCAAGAACAATATAGGAGTCGCATTCTACCCAGCACGAGTATCGGTTGTGTCGTCAGGTTTTAGGTACCAATGCTGGTTATGTTTTTCGAGAAGGTTATGGATGTCGCTGTATTTTTCATCTAGTATGGCTATTAACTTCTGTACCAGTCGATCGGGATCGTCCTCATATATAACAATGCTGCCATCTGGTGGCTCCAACACTTCCATAAGTTTGGGTATTTGTTCGGCAGTACCGCCGCTACCTGTGAGCACCGCACAAGGCTTATGTGCTTCAAGAGCTGAAGTAAACTCATGGAGGCTGCCAAATCGACCGCCTACGGTTATAACGGCATCGCTGGACTGAACAAGATAAAGATCACGTCCAACATAATGAAGCCCTGTGAAATTTATGAAATCAAAGCAATTACTTGGTAAACGGTACTTTCGAAGGTGCTCCCTAAGACTAACAGCCGGCGAGAAGCCAACGCTCGTACCGCCAGCATCCTTTGCCCCGAGTGCTGCGTAATAAGGAAGTCCAATAGTCGCCCCGGTCGTTATAATGTGACCACTACGGGCTATGGCGTCGCCTAAAGCTCTGGCTCGTTCAGCGTCTTTGCCAACAGTAACACCGGATGCCGCCCCAGATACACAAATAGAGTAACGAAGCATTCTACCTTTATCTATAGTCGTGGCGGCACTCATGGTCGCAATGTCTCTTCAGCGTAAGCAGGCTGTAGTTCATGAAGTACTGCTTCATCAACAGGATCTTTTTTCATATACCTAAGAAGTAGTTCGTGCCACAGTGATCTTTGGAAGTATTGAACTATCCTATCTTCAAACGAAAGTTGATTTACATAATTAAGTGCCGCATCAACAATGTTAAGTGAAACTGGCTTCTTGGCAGCATCAACTAGTCCTAAAAACGAGGTATGGCGCCAAAAACGCAGAGCCGGATCGATCTGGGCAAGCTGTTTCTCTACGGAGTACCAGTTCATTTCTTCCAGCTGGACATATGGCTCGAATATAGCTTCAGATACCGACGATTTAATACGAGAGTAGTAGCGCTGTATTAAATTCCAGGGCAGCGGCTGGTTAAGTAGAGTTGAGTTAAGCTTTGGCTCACTAATAGCTACCTCTTTAACTAGCTTGCCGAAATCTGGTCTAACTTGATTCAGTTTTAAATATGTGGAACAGGCTCTGATTTCGTTAAGTTCATGAAGGGCAAGGCAGAGAGTAGCGGTAACAGAGCCAGCCGGAACATCATCTTCACTAAGCGGCATAAAAACAATGGCTCCCAGCTCTTTGAAGCTAAGAATTGTATGGTGATAATTTTTCATTACTTCTTTAGAAAACTGCTTCCACTGAGCCGACTTTGGTTCAAGTAGAGAGATTGTCCTAGTTTCAAAGTCATGCGACTGCAGCTTCTTATAGCTCGATAAATACTTTGCCTGCCATGAATCTCCCTCACAAAGCCAGGCGGCGGCCAGGGCTAACACCGCAGGTTCATGCTTTAGGAAAGAATTAATCGATCGATAATGGAGCTGATGCATCGCTTTTTTGGGAGGATGAGCTAAAAGCATTCTTTTCAGCGAACTGTGTTTTATGGCGAAGCAAACTTTAGTATCTGGCAGCGCGTGAATTGCATGCACCATTCCGGCTACTATGTCGCCCTCAGCTGAAATATGAGTAGCGGCTTGAGCTCTTAAATACTGAGTAAGTCTTCGGTCATCCTGTGCTATTCTCTTTTCAAGCGCATAATATAGTTCGCTGGATGAGGTATCGTTAGGATCAAGCCCTAATTCCTGCAGTTTTGTCCTTGTTTCCCGGTGGATTGCACTGGACAAACGAATATCCGTACTTGGAGCTCCATTTGAAGCCTCAAGTTGTCTTAATCCCAATCTAAACTGAGGTTCTTCCGCTTGGAGCGCCTCAGATAAAAACCTTGTCACAACTCTACGCCCTCGGAGATTATATTCATTTTATGTTTTTGGCTACACATAGATATTCCCTTATATGTAAGATTACCATAAGCGCTGGTTAGTATAAAGAGATTTAGGCAGTCTTTTATTAAAATGTAGTGGCTTTGTACCAATCAGGAGAATTTCTTAGGAACTCCTCAAGATGCTTCTCGTCAAGCAGTCCGGCTTGGGCGCCCACTTCCTGTACTACACTCATCGAATTAATGGGTGCCCATTGAAGAGCTCCTTCGATGGTGTTGCCTTTAACTAGTGCCGCAACAAAGGTAGATGCAAAGGCATCGCCAGCACCTGTACGCTCTTTTGGCGGTGCTGGGTCAGGATACAAAGGCATCTTAAGCCGTTGATTTCCATCAGAAGCGTAGGCTCCGTCCGGACCATCAGTAATAACGGCTATCTTCGCTCCAAGGCCATGCAATCTATCTAGAAGGTCGTGGAGATTGTTGTAATCGCCTCCGGTAACAAGCACGGATTCTTCCCTATTTAAAATAACGACTTCGCTTCTTTGGTATATACGTTTCAGTCTCTCAGTTCCGGCTTCCATTTGAAATGTACCCGGCTGGAAGGCCAGCTTGACGTCCGGATTAGCTTCTAGCCAATCAGCTACCTGATCGTGATAAGGAATGGCATGCTCGGATATTGAGCTAAAGTATACCCATTTTGGTATTTCAGCAGGCCTAAGATGCGGCCAGTGATAGTCGTACTCTTCGTGCTTGATCAGAATAGTCCGCTCTTCTTTGTACCAAAGTACATAATGGTAATTACTCTTCATTCGGTGGTTTATTTTCACCAGATTGGACTCAACTTTATCTTTAGCGAGACTGGCGATCATATCGCGGCCATGTTGATCATCACCGACGTTTGTTATAAATGAGCTCTTTAAACCTAATCTTGAAAATGCAACTGCTGCATTTGCGGCGTTACCTACGGCTTCCAGTATTTCAGCGTGGTCAAAAGGAAGTTTTGTGCCAAATTTCATGGCAAGCCACTTGCCTTCGTCGTTCTTATAGGTGACAGCTTCATCGTCTATAAGCTTAATAAACGCATCAGTTACGATATCGCCTACAGATATAACGTCTATTTGGTCGCTCATTTATTACCACCCCGTTTCATAGCGTTTTTGATTACTTCCTTTTAGTGTACCACGGCCTTGCCCGCGGAATTAAAATCATCGATTTTCTTCTCAACTACTTCCTGAACGGCGCTAACTACTTCGTTACTTATAAGCTTAGCGACAGAATATTCGTCCTTATTTTCTTTAAGGACTTTTTCCAGTGTCGTACGGTAGGCATAACGCATATCACTGTTGATATTGATCTTGGTAACACCTATTTTTACAGCGTCCCTAAAATAATGCCCCGGTGTACCGCTACCTCCATGGAGAGAAATATTGCAATCTATAGCTGCGCGGATTTTTTTGAGAAGATCTAGGTGCAAAACTTTAGGTACAGGATATTTGCCATGAAGGTTGCCTATAGCTGCTGCAAATGTGTCTATTCCGGTGGCATCAATGAAGGCTTTGGCATCTTCAGGCTTGGAGAAAAATTGCTTGATCTCTTCATAATCTATTTTCTCTTTATGAACGTTGGAGGAACCGCCAAAGTAGTGGGGCTCACTTTCAACTAATGCTCCTGTGAGCTTGGCGTACTCCACAATTTCTTTGGTGGATTCGATAATTTCATAATTGGTTGCGCTGTGATTTGCCTGAGATACATCTATATGAATAAATTCAAAACCAGCGTCTATTCCGGCCTTTGCTGCCTCTACGCTTGGGCTATGATCAAGATTTACGTAGACTTCAACCCCATACTCTTTTTTAAAGTTGTCGACCAGATCGCGGACATTATCCAGTCCAATATTATCCACTTCTCCCTGGCTTACTTCTACGAGCACGGGTGCTTTTTTATTGACCGCAGCCTTAATAACAGCCCAGAGCGTCGCTTCGTCATCAAGATTAAATGCTCCAAAGGCCCAGTGGTTTTTCCGTGCATCCGCCATGCGCATGCGGGCAGTCTGACAGTTTTTACGAATTTCTTGAAGAGTGAGGGGCATGGAACTAAGTATACTGCTTATGTTTTATTCCTCAAAGATGAGGAATAGTTTCTTTAGGAATGCGATGCCTTAGTTATCGCGTGAGCAGCCAGCCTTATATGTTTAGCGTCAAGCCCGAAATGTTCAAGTAGCTCCTCAGGCTTACCTGACTCTCCGAACCGATCACGCATACCTATTCTCGTCATCTTAGTTGGCTCTTCTTCTGAAAGGAGCTCAGCAACGGCGCTTCCTAATCCGCCAATAATCTGCCCCTCTTCTGCCGTAACAACAGCCCGAGTTTTTCTAACGCTCTTAAGTATAGTCTCAGCATCAAGCGGTTTAATTGTGGGTACGTGGATAACCTCTGCGTGAATGGAGTCCTTATGAAGCTGCTCAGCAGCAACCAGCGCCTGATAAGTCATAGTGCCAGTAGTAATTATGGTAACGTCGCTTCCCTCGCGGAAAACATATGCCTGGCCTATTTCAAAGGGGGTGTCCACGGTTGTAATGATAGGAGTTGCCTCGCGTGCGAGACGGAGGTAATTTGGTTGGGGGTGTGAAGACATTGCAAGGGTGGCCTTTTCAGCCTCAACACTATCACAGGGAGCTATGACTACCATGTTAGGCAGCACCCTCATGAGGCCTATATCTTCAAGCATCTGGTGAGTTGCACCATCGGGACCAACGCTTATTCCAGCATGTGATCCGACTACTTTTACTGGGACGTTGTTCAGGCAGATTGTTGTGCGGATCTGTTCCCAGTTACGTCCTGGGCTAAATGCTGCATAAGATGATACATAAGGAATCTTTCCCATATGTGCCAGCCCTGAAGCTACAGTCACTAGGTTTTGTTCAGCTACGCCTATTTCTATGAATCTTTCGGGAAACTCATTCTTAAACAGAGTCATCTGGGTTGAATCGGTTAGGTCCGCACATCCGGCAACGACATTTTCATTCTGTTTACCAGCCTCAAGCAGACCTTTGCCAAAGCCCTTTCTAATAGGGGCCGATTCGAGCGGTTTTGTTATGTCATTGAGGTGCATATCACTCATGCTCGCCCCTTATTTTTCCACCCAATGTCCTAAGTTCGTGAAGAGCTTTAACAGCTTGCTCGTGATTCGGAGGACTTCCGTGCCAATGAAAATCGTACTCCATAAAATCTACTCCCTTGCCGGGAACAGTGTAGGCGATTATCATGGTCGGCTTTTCAGTTACGGCTCTTCCCATAGCACAGGCGTCTATAACCGCATCAATGTCGTTTCCGTCAACTTCTATTACATGCCAGCCAAAGGCCTGCCATTTGGCCTTAAAATCTTCTAAAGGCATAACTGATTCGGTTGGACCGTCTATTTGTATATTGTTGCGATCGGTTATAGCGATAATATTGCTCAGCTTATACTTGTTAGCCAGCATGGCAGCTTCCCAGACATTGCCTTCATCTTGTTCACCGTCGCCCATTACGACATAAATCCAACGATGACCTTGGTTATTCATTCTAAGAGCCAAGCTCATGCCACATGCTTGGCTTAATCCGCTTCCCAATGGACCAGAAGTATTTTCCAGCCCAGGAAGCTTTTGTCTTTCAGGGTGGCCTTGAAGCCTGGATCCAAGTTGCCTCAACGTTAGAAGCTCTTTTTTATCAAAATAGCCGGCGTGAGCCATAGTTGCATAGCGAACAGGTACACAGTGTCCGTTGCTAAGAAGTAAAATATCCCGCTCATCCCAATCAGGGTTTTTTGGGTCATGCTTCATAATGTCAAAATATAGGGCGGTAAAGATATCTGCCAGACCCAAGGGGCCGGCACTGTGTCCACTGCCAGCATGTTCAAGCATGCGGATAATATCCTTGCGTATATCGTTCGCAATTATTTCAAGCTCTTCAATTGAATGTTTTTCGCCTGACACTTAAGGCCCCCTATACAATCGACTTCAGTTTAGCATAAGCCTCGGATGGGTTCTGTGATTTTTGAATGAATCCGCCAACATTTAATACGTTTATACCACCTTTAATAAGCTTGGCTGCATTCTCGTCGTTTACGCCACCGTCCCAGCCAAGCTCTACGTCCCTATGCATTGATCTAATTTTCTTTACTTTGTCGAGCACTTTTAGATCGGCAACTCCGCCGTGTTTGCCTAGATCACCGCTAAACAGCATGACGTGATCGTACAAACGAATAATATCCTTAATAAAATCGGCAGGAGTGTCGTGGAGAAGAGCAATTCCAGCTTTAATACCATTTTCATGCAAAGTATCCGTAAACTTCTTGTGATCACAATCCGCTTCGGCGTGAATTATTACAAGATTAGGCTTTAGCTGGCATATATGTTTAAGCTCTGTCATTGGCTTCTTGTACATAAGATGAATATCTGCGGTTAAGCGTATTGGCCACCATATCTGCTCCAAGCTCGGTGATTTTGTGACCGTAAACTTCCCGTCCATAAGGTCGATGTGAATGCGCTCGGCAAAAGGAGCCACTGTCTCAGCCTGTTTTCGATAATCTTCCTCGTTTAGGGCGGTAATTGTTGGACAAATTATCGGCATGACTTAATTATCCTTTGGGGTTGCCATTGTATCTAATTTATCTACGCGCCTCTTGTGTCGTTCTTCGTCACTAAAAGGAGCGTAAAGCCAGGTAAGTACAGCATGTTGTATTTGCTCCTTACTTAAGAATCTTCCAGCCAGGGAAAGCATATTGGCGTGATTATGTTTTCTAGAAAGTTTTAAGATTTCGTAGGGGTCTTGGCTAGTTCCGCCATTAGCATCTATTTCGGCTAGTGGGGCAATTGGTCCATAAAATACAGTGCAGCGGACGCCTTTTACCCTATTTGCAGCCATAGCCTCGCCTTGACCGCTGCCTCCAAAAACAATGCCGACTTCACATTCATTCTTTGCAACCGAAAAGGCTGCCGGAAATATGAAATCCGGGTAGTCGTCATCCTCGTTCAAAGCTTTCGGACCAAACATTACTGTCTCGTGTCCATGAGCCTCTAAAAAGTCTTTAAGGTCATACAGTTGTTTGAAACCGGCGTGATCTGTAGAAAGCGCAATCTTCATCTTATTATTTGTGATGTGAACTGTGGTCCTGGGTTTTGTGTAGCAATGCGCCGGTATCAGCAACAACTTCTACCAGCCGGTTTGAATAGCCCCATTCATTGTCATACCAGGCCACTACCTTAAGCATGTTTGTGCCCACTACTTGGGTCAACTTCAAGTCAACGACTGCCGAGTGGCTGTTGCCTATGAAGTCGCTGCTCACGAGCGGTTCGTCCGTAACGTCTAATATTCCTTGGTAATACGGTTCTTTAGCAGCAGCAATAAACGCCTTATTAACGTCTTCGGCAGTTACCGTTTTCTTGGTAATGATAACGAAGTCACTTAGTGAGACTACCGGGGTTGGTACACGTATGCTCATTCCGCCAAATATGCCCTGTAGGGCTGGCAGTGCCAATCCAGCGGCAATAGATGCTCCTGTGGTGGTCGGCACTATATTCTCTGCAGCATTTCGTGCTTCGCGCAAGTCTTTAGCTGGAGCGTCCTGAAGGCGTTGAGAAGCTGTATAGCTGTGAATAGTAGTCATCATTGCTTTGTCTATACCAAAGTTATTCTCTATTACGGCTGCAACTGGAGTAATACAGTTTGTAGTGCATGATGCGTTACTTATAATGTCGCTGGAGTCAGCCAGCTTATCTTCATTAACGCCTAGAACTATGGTTGTGGCACCTTCGCCTTTAGCTGGTGCGCTAAGTACTACTTTTTGAGCTCCGGCGTCTAGATGTGCCTTAGCTTTAGCTGGATCTACAAAGAATCCGGTAGATTCAATGACAACGTCTACTTTTAGCTCAGCCCAAGGGAGCTTTGATGGATCAAGCTCAGCTAAAACAGCGATATGTTTTCCTGAGACTATAATCCCCTTGTCGTCGTAGCTAACTTCCTTATGATAAGTGCCATAATTACTGTCGTGTTTAAGTAGGTGTGCAAGGGTCTTTGTATCTGTAATATCGTTAATAGCAACAATTTCTATGTCGCTTCTTTCGAACGCTACCTTAAAAGCATTTCGTCCAATTCTTCCGAACCCATTAATAGCTACTCTTACTTTCATGCATTGTCCTTATGTTTAGTTCTTATTTTTATTTTAGTGCTTATGACTATGATTGTAAAAGGGATTGTCTATAGATGCAAGACTATCTGTCGACATTTTTGCCTGAGAATTCCGGCAAAGCTAGGAGCTCGTCTAGATCGCTGAGTGACTCAAACAGGCTACTAGCTTCAGTAAGTGAACCGTCTTTATTCAAGATTGACGTTTTAAGATCTAGAAATGAAACGGTTTTTTGTTCGATTGTTTCACCAGGATCAACGTGAGGCTCTTCTTTACTGATTACATCCCAAGCAATATATAGATATATAAACCATTCCATTTTTTTGTATGGCTGCCTGACCTGTATTAGCCGCCAACTGTCAAAAGAATAGCCAGTCTCTTCATGAACTTCTCGTTTTGCAGCTTCTTCAGTGCTATTATCTGTAGCATCTACCCGTCCTCCAGGAAAACTCGTTCTAGTTCCAGTGTGCGGCTGGGTGTCTTCAATAATAACTATTCGCCCATCAACAACACATATGCTAAATACAGTATCTGGTCTTTTAAGCATTTCAAATGTTGCTTCTGTGTTGTCAAAAAGCGTTTGTTGCCACTGATAAACGTCAAATATCTGACCAGTAAAAACTTTTTCTGCCTGATCTGGGATAAGTACTGCCGTTTCTGGAATTACTTTTTGCATATCAGCTATTTCAGGCCTGGGTTTTAAATCTCTCAATTGACTCAGCGATAACTTTTTTTGCCTCTTCTATACCTGCGAATCCTTGGACGATTGTGGTGCCAGGCTTCTTAAGGTCTTTGTAGTGAGTAAAGTGTTCTGTTATTTTCTGCTGCCACCGTACCCCAAGATCAGAAAGCGAGTTTATACTATCGCCCGTGTTACGGTCGTCAGTCGGTACAACGATAATTTTATGATCGATATCTCCGCCGTCTTCGAAATTCATAACACCAATGATTTTGGCTTCGAGCCATACTCCGGTAGGTATAGGTTCGTCGCATACAACTAGGGTGTCTAGCTCATCGCCGTCGCCGTCAAGGGTGCCGGGTATAAATCCGTAGTTTACCGGCTTGGCGTAAATGCTAGGCTCGACGCGGTCAAGTGTAAATGCGGCCCGCTTGCGATCCCATTCGATTTTTAAGAAACTTCCTTCAGGAATTTCTACGACAGTATTAACGGTTCCGTTTTGGTAATCTCCGGGCTCTAAGACTTTATTAAAATCGGGCACTATGTCATCCTCCTCATGGTTTAGCTAGTAATATTGTACACTAGAGACATATGATAATTATCGGACATCGCGGGGCCCGAGGTTTGGCTCCCGAAAACACAATTGCGAGTCTGAAAAAAGCCCTAGCACACCAAGTAGACGAGATAGAAATCGATGTACGTGTGACTAAGGATGGCATACCAATCCTTCATCATGACCGCGAACTGATTGACCCAAATGGTAAGCGTCATAAAATTGAGAATACCTCTTACGGGATACTGCTTGAGCATAAATCCGATTTGACCAAATTTACCGATGCCCTAAATTTGCTTATTGGAACGGTTCCGCTGAACGTCGAAATAAAACCAGGCGTAAATACAAAACCCATAGTTGCAGCCATTCAAAAAGCGCTTGATAGTGGATGGAAAATGTCCGATTTTAGGTTCGCTTCATTTAGCTATAGTGTTTTAGAAGAAATAGACAAGGCACTTCCAGATGCCAAGCTAGTTGTAAATGAAACTTGGTCCGGGGTAAGAGCGGGACATAGAGCGCGCAAACTTAATGCTTTTCGTATATGCATGTCGACTCTGTGGCTATGGTCGGGCTTTATTAAAGCTGTGAGTCGCAATTCATACCCACTCGTAACTTATACACTCAATAACCCGGCTAAAGCCCGGCGCTGGGCCAAATACGGACTATACGGAGTTGTAACTGACTATCCTGATCGTTACCAGAAATAATTGGTCTCATTGCCTAGTCTGTTAAAATAGCACTATATGAGGGTTGTGTTCGATCATCGAAAAGATGAAGCACCAAATATTTCTACGTTTTATTTTAAACCTGAAAAACCGGTTCGCTATACAGCCGGACAATATATAGAGCTGACCCTGCCACATGAGAACCATGATAATCGCGGTCAAAGAAGATGGTTTACTCTGTCATCATCACCGTCCGATTCGCTTCTAAGCATTACTACTAAGTTTTCGAGAGACAGATCAAGTACGTTCAAGCAGCACTTGATTAATCTAAGCTCGAAGCAAGAGCTATATATGAGTGATCCCATGGGAGATTTTGTTCTTCCAAAAATTGTCCAGACTCCTCTTTTATTCGTGGCCGGAGGAATAGGCATAACGCCTTACCACAGTATGCTTTCTTGGCTTACTTCAGTTAAAGAAGAAAGGCCTATAGATCTTCTGTACGGTGTTAATAACGAAGATGAAATTATTTTTCAAGATACATTCGCAAAAGCTAACCAGCATGTGACCATAATGGTTAACGAACCGTCAGCTTCATGGGGTGGTGAAAGAGGGACACTGTCCGCGGAGTTTATACTTGGTGTCGGTCAACCTGACAAAGATACACTTATCTATATATCAGGGCCCGAACCGATGGTCCAGGCTTTAAGTGCTTCCCTAATTAAAAAAGGAATCGACCGTCAAAAACTTGTTGTTGACGAATTCCCCAATTACACTGCCGATTACTAGTCGTTGGAGCTAGTTAGACTTCTGGAACTTCTAATATTGCCGGTCCAAGTCCGTAGGCTATCACCAATTCCTCTACAGAAGTTCTTTGCTTATAGTCGTCGTCTAAGTGTGGATTTCTTGCTAGGTCCCCAGATACACCCCTATCACTTACAAAACCCGCCACAAGAATTTCCGTAGTATCAGTGTTTGCGTCTATTTCTGCGTCCATAGTTTGAAAGGCATTTCCATAGACGCGATAAGTTTCGCCCGTTAGAGCAGCGACCTCTTTTACAGCACGAAAGAAAACATCAACTGAGGGCTCATGCCAGCCTGAACGTGCAAGATTAGGATCGTGCGCTTCTCTACCATCCGCTAAAGCCCGATTTCGTATGGCAATATCCCTAACCACATCCTTAACTGGATGTAATAGCGAAGGGTCCTGCAAGCCAATGCGCTCAGTAAGCTCCGCTTCAGCAGTTTCAACGAATTCTCTCTCTTCGGCTAATTCTTCCTCGCTAGCAAGAGTAATTTTACGTCCATCCCAAACATGCAAAACTCCGTCAATCACGCTATTTTTAGGGTGATTTGCCGCCGCGTGATAAAAAGCCGGAAGGTGATGAGGCAGCATTTCTCCATCAAATTCGCGAAATGTTTCAGCAAGTTCCTCAACGGTAGTTCTGGGGTCAGATATTCGTTCACCTGGTTCAGTCATGAAAGAAGTTATATATCAAAAGTTTATCTTCAGCAAGCATAACCAGTCTTAGAGAGCTAGCTAACAATAATGATTAATTCTGCATCGGGTGAGCTCGACCCTCGAGATATTCTCGGATTTTTAGAGCTGCGGTAGCACCTTCGCCTGCTGCTGAGGCTATCTGCATGGTTGCACCGGAACGTATGTCTCCGGCTGCAAATACACCGGGTATATTTGTCATTAGGCTTTCGTCTGTCTCTATAAAACCTATTTTGTCCAGCTTTATGTCGATATTTTCTACGAACTGGGAGTTTGGAATTAGACCTACAAACACAAATACTCCGTCCGTTTCAAATTCTACTGATTTTCCATCCGGTCCCGTACCTTTTACTTTGTTGGCGAATTTGCCATCACCAACTATTTCATCGGTCTTAGTGCCTAGGTGAACCGTGACTTTGCCTTCGTCTATAAAATGCTGCAGTTCTTCCTGCAGAACATCACTGGCCTTAATGGTGGAGCGTACTAAAAGATCTATATGTGAAGCAAAACGAGTTAAAAATATAGTTTCCTGTATTGCCGAATTTCCGCCTCCGACAATAACTAATTTTTTGTCACGATAAAATGCACCATCGCAAGTCGCGCAGTAGTGAACCCCTCTTGCGTAGTATTCTTTCTCTCCAGGAACACCTATTTTTTTATAGTCACTGCCAGTAGCTATTAAAACTGCCTTGGCACGCATAGGTCCGCTGGTAGTTTCTAGGTACTTGTATTCGCCCTCATCTTTTATGCCGGTGACTTCCCCGAGCTCAATAATGGCCCCGAAGCGTTCGGCTTGCTTTTGAAGGTCGTCAGCAAGCTTTAAACCCTCAACACCATCTGGAAATCCTGGATAATTATCTATTTTGTCAGTCACTGCCGCCAAACCGCCAACAACACCACGCTCGAAGATTAGAGTGTCTATATCCTCCCTTGTCGTATATATTGCAGCTGTAAGAGATGCAGGACCCCCACCCACTACTATTACGTCGTGCGTAGGCAATTCGGTTTCTTCGCTCATCAGTATATATGTAGTTTCTTCTAGATTTTAGGATACGGCAGGAGCAAGTCTTGCGAGATTGTATCCGATAATAACTTCTTTAGATTCGTCTTGCTTAGTGACAACAGTAACTGGCACTGTCATAGCTCCGGAAAGCTCAAGCGCTTCTGCTTGTCGTCCTGGGTGCTCGTCAAGGTTCACCTCTTCATATGTCATACCTTTTGCACCAAGGTATTTCTTTACCATTTGGCAGTAGCCGCAGGTGTTGGTAGTGAAGATTGTGATATTTTTGACCATTGATTGGTCCCCCTCGTTTTATATTATTAGTTTTAATGGTGGTTTTAGTTCCCCGTTTTTTGTGGGGAAGAAGATACGTCCGCGCCGTCTCACACATACGCGGTCGGATCGTTTTTTTTAGCACTTTCTTTATTTTTTATGTGCTCTAGTTCAGAACAATTCTGACCGTGAATACTATTATATATAGCGTTTCAATAAAATTCAAGACGCTATATATTGTGCTTTTTACCCCAATTTAACCCTACTTAGTTGGCTTTATGCACAGTTACATCAAAGACTAGATCGGCATTTGCCGGAATTCCGGAACCTGCTGGAGGATTTGCGCCGTAAGCAAGATTTGCGGGGATAAGCAATCGACGTGTTCCACCGACCTTCATACCAGGTATACCTTGTGTCCATCCAGGAATAACGCTTGATAGTGGGAATGTTACAGACTGGCCTGAGTCTTTAGAGCTTTGAAAAATAGTGCCTGTTGCCGCAACTGCGCCTGTGTAGTCAACAGTAACCGTTGCTCCTGGTTTGACGACATCACCAGTTCCGGCTACTGTGTCGATTGCTTCAAGCTTTGGTATGGCCGTACCTGGAGTAAAGCCAGTTAATAATGTGCCTTGTAGTTTTGCTGGATTCACGGTTGAGCTCCCCTTATTATTAGAATTACTAGTCTTTTTTGATGTGTTTTGAGCAGCGGTGGCTGCGGCTGTTGCATTTTTAGCAGCCTGGTCAGTGTTATGTTGCTGTACTAGCGTAATTATTACTGCGATGGTTGTTGCCGAAGCCGTAACTAAAAAAAGAACGGCGAAAAAACCGGCGAAGGCGCGTTGGTGTAGTTGAGCCATAAAGTCCTAAGGTTCCTCCTTGATTTGTATTGTAATAGTATACAGTATCACCCGTTCACTATGCGTCTACATTTTTCATATTAAGACATTACTGCCTCATTAACTAGTATGTAAATCAAGATAGCCTGGAGATATATTCGTGTATAATTTTCCACAATCAGTTGACACAATTTAGTAAATATTTTTTGACAGTAAGGTAATCTTGGCTTATAATAGTTGTTGGATGGAAGCGTGGGCTGGTCCTTGTTGACCGGTTGGCCCAAAGCCCATCCTCTTTTATTTTTTGACCTCTTTTATCGTAAACCTTATATTGTTTTTCAGCTTTCTGTCCATTTGAGTCGACAGAGCTGGAACCCTTAGGCATTTTTGTATGTGCTTTACTAACTCAAGTTTTTCTTTATTTGGCCTAGTAATAATCCCCAGCTGTATCTTATAAGAATACGCGACTGCCCCGAGTATTACATCGCATAGCTGTATTTCTGTTACAGCATGGGATTCTAATCTAATTATGCTATTTACAGCATTTCTTCGAGTCTTCTGTTTTACTTTTCGATTGATTTCCCTTTCAAAATGGTCATCTTTTGGGGTAGACACATCATCCGCTAGTAAGGTTATGTAATCGGTAGTTGTATTGCTGCTCAATACATTGATGAAGTCAGCTATTATTGCGCCACAAAATGCATTATAGGCCTTTCGATGGTCTTTTATCTTAATATGATTTTTATCGTATATGACTACTAGGAAAGTACTGTTCTGGGTTTTGAAAAATTCACTTATAAAATCTTTGTAATACAGTATGTTGTGGCTTGTTACATCGGTAAACTTAAACTCTGTACGAAAATTTAATCTATCCCTAAGCCTAATGAGCGTTCTGTGTAATTGGTTAATATTTGGCGATACTACAAGACCGAGCCCAAACAGTCTTTCATTATTATGCAGTAAACCAGTCTCGTCTAAATAGCCTTGAAGGTTACGTCTAGGCTTTGGTCCGGACTGAACATTATTCATACAATAATTGTATTATATAAATTACAAATATTGCTTAAAATTAATACATATTTTTGTTCTAATTAATAGATACTCTCGTTAGGATGGGTAACTATTACCTGGGTTTGTTACGAATAAATCGTGAGGGTGGCTTTCACTCAATGAAGCCGTCGTTATGGTACTTAAAATAGCCTTTTCCCAGAGCTCGGGAACATTTTTAGCTCCTACATAATAGAACCCTGATCGTACTCCTTCAAGCATGGTTGCGGCTACAGTTTCAAGTGCTCCGCTGCTTGGTACTAACCCTTCAACTCCTTCAGATACTAGAACACTTTTTTCGTCATAGCTTTTACCGTGAAATTCGTCTTCTGAGCTGATCTCTTTACCGCGTTCCATAGCTCCGATTGAACCCATACCCCTGTAACCTTTGAACTTGTAGGTTTCGGCACCGTTAATGATGCTTCGAAACCTGGCTGGTACTTGCTCCCTGGTAAATTCGGTAATCTCGCCGGGGGATTCTTCGCAAGCAGCGAATAGTCGCCCCATCATGACAGTTGAAGCACCAGCTGCTAGGGCCTTTGTAATATCTCCGTAATAATTTATGCCTCCGTCGGCAATAATAGGAATTCCAACCTTAGATGCAACGCTTGCGGTGTCTATTATTGCGGTAAGCTGCGGGACTCCCATGCCTGAAACAATTCTAGTGGTACAAATAGCACCTGGCCCCATTCCTACTCTTAAAGCATCGACTCCGGCATCGATGAGAGTCTGGGCTCCATCGGCTGTAGCCACACTTCCAGCTATAACGTCCACTTTGAAATTCTCTTTGATATATTTGACGGCATCAACGACATATTTAGTATTACCGTGTGCCGTATCAACGACGATCACATCGACACCCGAATCAGTTAATGCTTTTACTCTGTCCTCATAGCCTGGGCTTGAACCTACTGCTGCGCCAACAAGAAGGTTTTGGTTTTTAACAGACACTACTTCTTTAGCCTGGTCTTCTATAGTCAAGTTTCTATGTATTATTCCGATTCCGCCAGCTTTTGCTAGTGCAATGGCAAGAGCGCTTTCAGTCACTGTATCCATAGGAGCAGATACCAATGGCGCCTTGAGAGTTATGTTCTTGGTAAGTTTTGATGACAAATCAATCTCTTTACGAGAAAACCCGGAGAACCCGGGTTTTAGTAGTACGTCATCGAATGTTAGTGAGGGAGTAGAAATAAGCTGCATAATCAATTCTACATCGATTAGATCCCGTATGTCAAAGGTCTTATCTTTATCTTCCAGATGACCAATAGCACTAGAATACCTTAGGCTGTCGGTATTAAGCTTGAGCTAGTGAGCTATTACTCGGGCTCTTCGAGTAGGCGGTAGTGCTTCCATTTCTGAAATTAATTCGTCCGATATTGCACCTTCAACGTCAATTGCAGCATAACCTATTTGACCTCGAGTCTTAAGTATTGAATCAACAATATTTAATCCGGCTTCAGCAACCAGGCTATCAATACTTGCAGATGCGCCAGTGACGTTTTCGTGGATGTTTAGAATTCTACTGGTACCATCCGGTTGTCCATTAAGCATAATTTCAGGTAAGTTTACTGAACCGTTTGAATTTCCGGTTCGCAAATAGCCAACAAGTTTTTGGGCTGTTTTCAGGGCTATTTCACATTGTGCTTCGATGGTTGACCCAGCTATATGCGGAGTCAATACAGCACGACCAACTCCTTGCAAAATATGCTCAAACGGCGCACCTTTCTTTTTGGGCTCATCTACAAACACATCTATGGCTGCTCCTGCTAAGTGGCGTGACTCTAATGCCTCAGCTAATGCCTCATTATCCACGACATCACCACGTGAAGTATTTATTAAGTAACTGCCTGGTCTCATATTTTCAAGTGCATCAGCATCAATCATATTCTTCGTCGACGCACCTCCTGGTACGTGAATTGTCACAACATCAGCTGTCTCTAAAACCTCTTCCATTGTGCCTAGCTGTCTTGCACGGCCCAATGATGGGAATTTAGAAGCTGGATCAAAGTAGACAACATCCATTCCCAATCCCTCAGCCATATCCGAAACCTGACTGCCAATTGTCCCGTAACCAATAATGCCCATGGTCTTACCACGTATCTCATAACTAAGTTCATCGGTTTTTGTCCATTCTCCACCGTGAAGACGCATACTGTGCTCAGGAATACGCCGCAGCATACCAAAGGTGTTTGCTATAACGAGCTCTGCTACCGAGCGCGTATTCTCATGTACCGAATTAAATACAGCGACACCATTATTACTAGCAGTCTCCAGATCGACATGATTAGTACCCACACAAAAACAGCCAATTGCTTCCAGATCGGGGCTAGCTTCTATCATGGAGCCTGGAACGGAGGGACCTGAACGTACTCCTAAAAGTGTTGCTTGCGACACAAGACTTGTAAGCTCTTCTAAAGACGCAGATTTTTCGAACGGGTCAATTGCCAGCCCTGCTTGCACAAAAATATCGTCTGCCACTGGGTTTATGTCCCGCATAAGAGCAACTCGTTCAGTCATATAATAAGTCTATAGTACGCCCCTATAATAACCATGAGCATTTATAAGAATTAAGCTGTGATATCTGACAATACGTTTTTCGGTTTAGTAACTTAAATTCGTCTAGCGCCAATTTCTTTTTCGCTTAGAAAGGCTATTTCGTCTAGGAACTTATTAACCTCTTTGTCGGTAAGAGTTCTGTTGGTTCCGGTAATATTAAATCTGAATGTGAATCGTTTATGATCCTGGTCTTTTTCGTCTTGGTAAATATCTAGTAGCTCATAACGGCTTAGGCTGTCTTTTATCCGTTTAGATTCTATGGATTTATCAAGAAAATCTGTGATTGATTTGTAGCTGGCATCAGAGCTCACTTCCAGAGTGATGTCTTGTTTTACGGATGGAAAACGGTTCAACGGTACATATTTTTGAACATCTGAAATCAGTCTTCCTAAGACATCGGTTTTTACTTCAAATCCGGCAGAGAAACTAGGTAGTTTTAGAAGCTTTATAACACTCGGTTTGAATTCCCCAAGTATGCCTAAGAACTCGCCTTCAGGTGTATATAAGGCAGCACATCTGTTAGGCGTAAAAGGTTTTGCAGCTTGGCTTTCGGCTATTTCTCCTTCTAGAGGCTTATAGATTATTTTGCCCGTTCCACACAAGTATTCTATGAATGCTTTGGCCTGGTAATAAGGAGCTCCTGATCGTTTGGCTTTGCTGTCGGCAGTTACTATAAGGGCTGTATGCTCATACTCCTTCGGTACACTATCCTTATCTATACTTAGTACGTCGTGGGCTTTACCTATCTCAAATAGAGCAAATTGTGAAAATCCCGCCTTATTATTCATATGAACTTTATCTAATAGACTTGGGATAAGAGACAAACGGTAAAACTGGAGGTCAGGGCTAAGTGCATTGGATATCTGAAATGCCTTTTCGCTGTCTTGGCCAACCTTGTCCAGTAATGTCTCATGTACAAAGCTATAAGTTAATACCTCGTTGGCGCCGGCAATTCTGAGCCTGTTTCTTATCTCCGCTTTTTGGCTTAGAGAGATGTCCTTAGCAGCGGGAGTAATTATTCTAGAAGGTAGTTCGAGATTGAGCTTGTCAAAACCGTATAGCCGACCTATTTCTTCGACAATGTCTTCTGGAAGTTCAATATCTGTGCGCCAAAAAGGAGCAGTTATGTGTAGCAGCTGAGTATCATTGTCAGTTTTAATATCGACACCGAATTCTACATTTTTAAGAAGTTCGGCCATTTCTTCAATTGCTAGATCAATTCCCAGACGACTTTTAATAAAGTCTGGTGTGACGTCCAGACTGGGGAAAACTGATTTGCTGTCTATCGCCGACTGATCGATGTTTATATTATCTAGATAGTCACCAGGCATTGCTCCGCTGTCGTTTATTATCTGCTGGGCAGTCCAATTTACGACAACGCCGTTTTGAAGAGGTGATTGGCCTTTACTGAACCTGGTTACAGCATCTGTGAACAATCCAAGAGTCATTGAAGTACGTCGTATTGAGTACATATCGAACTGTGCACACTCAAGCACTATATTCTTCGTGTTACTATCCACTTCGGTGTCATGACCGCCCATTACGCCGCCGACGCCTATAAGCTTAGAGGCACTGGCTATCATGATCATATTGCTCTCTGGCTTGATAGTTTTTCCGTTAAGAAGAGTTAGCTCTTCTTCTTTCTTAGGATGCCTAATTGTAATTGTGGCGTGATCAGAACCGTCAATTGCTTTTAATTTATCGTAGTCGTAGGCATGCAAGGGCTGACCGGTAAGGAGCATGAAATAGTTGGTTATGTCGACAATGTTGTTTATAGGTCTAACGCCTACCCTACTTAACATTGACTGCATCCAAATTGGAGATGGCCCAATTTGTACGTTTTCAAAAACTTGGGCGACAAAACGAGGCACAAGTTCAGGCAACTCGTTATTCAACACAAGCTTATTTCCTGAATTAGGCTTATCCTCATGTTTGAACGAATAAATTTCAGGCGAACTAAATGGCTTATTAAAAATACCTGCGACTTCTCTGGCAATTCCAAGCATACCAAAGCAATCGGGTCGGTGTGTAAACATCTTATTTTCTATGTCTATAACGTAATCGTCTAGTTTGAGTGCTTTCTTAAAATCATCTCCAGGCTTAAACTCCGGCCAGTTAATGGCAGATATATTCTCAGCTTTTTTGGTATCATTGAGCACCAAAAGACCCTCATGGTCTTCGCTTATAGCCAGCTCTTTAGCACTTGCCAGCATACCGTTACTTTTTATGCCGCGTATTTCTCTTACTTCAATCACAAAAGGCTCTGAATCTTCTACAGTGCTCGGAACAACGGCTCCAGGAGGTATCCAGGCCACCAGTAGATTCTCCTCACAATTTGGCGCACCGCATACAACCTGTACATAACCTTGCTCATCGCGTTCAACCTGCTTGTTAACTCCACCGTCGTCAACTGCGCAAACTTTTAGTTTATCGGCGTTGGGATGAGGCTTGCAGGAGACGACGCGGGCTATAATAATGCCGTCATATGGCTTTCCTATATCAATTACTTCTTCTACAGCCCCCAGCTGAGCTCCGATTTTAGTGACTAATTCGTCAATCGGTGGCAGCTTGAAGTCCAAATATTCTTCTATCCAGTTTTTAGATACTTTCATGAAAATTGCCTCAGAAAATCTAATTTGCCGGATTCAAAATTACGAACGTCCTCAATTCCCTGCTTCATCATAACTAGACGATCGATGCCCACTCCCCAAGCAAAACCAGTGTATATGCCGGTATCTATACCGGCCATTGATAGCACATTGGGGTGTATCATGCCGCAGCCAAGGAGTTCAATCCATCCTGTTTGGCTGCAGATATTACAGCCTTTCTTGTCGCAGAATGGGCAACTAAGAGCAAATTCAAATGACGGTTCGGTAAATGGAAAGTAGAACGGCTGGGTCATGACCTCTAATTCTTTGCCGTAATATTCTTGTAAGAAGGTCTTGAGTGTAGCTATTAAGTGTCCGGCGTGAATATCTTTGTCTACATATACGCCCTCGAATTGATAGAAAGTGTGCTCATGTCTTGGATCAAGATCTTCGTTTCGAAAAACTCTTCCGGGGATAACTGCGGCAATTGGCTGACCTTTTTCTAAATCCGCGGCATATTTCTTTAGTAAACGATGCTGCATGGTGCTGGTATGGGCCGGAGCAATATATGGTTTGCCCTCTTTATCGGTTTGGGTAGTCATGAACGTATCGAAATTATCCCTGGCTGGATGACCTTCCGGGAAGTTAAGTGAGCCGAACATGTGAAAATCATCATCAATTTCCGGTGATTCTACGGCCGTAAAGCCCATGCGATAAAAAATATCCAATATTATTGCCAGCTCGGTCATAAGTGGGTGCTGGCTGCCATTTTTTGATGGAAGGAGGGTCGGATGACTGTCTTTGGGGGTATTTATGTCTATCGGTGCGGTAATATCTATTGGCGGCAATTGCTCATCAGTATTTGCCTTATTGTTTAGTATTTCTTGAATCTCGGTTCGAAGTTTGTTTATTTCCTGTCCAAATGCACTTCGTTGTTCCGGTGGAATGGTTTTAATTTGATCAAACAGACTTTTAAGCTCTGCGCTTCTTAAAACTGAAGCATCACCTTCCTCTGCCTTTCGGCGTAAATCGTCTACAAGTTTTTGATCGATCATCTTATAGATAATTGTAGCAGAGAGTTAATCTTCCTTAATATATACTATGGGCCAAAAGAGGTGGCGCCCATATCCTTTCCATCAGAAGCTTTAAGGTGACCCAGTGAAGAGGTGGAAAGTGCAAAACCGGCCCAAGTTTGTGGGTTCGTACCACCCACAAATGTCGGTGTACCAACTATACCATTAGGGCTGACGCCACTTGAAGTCAGGTTGTAGTCGTTTTGGGTATATGACGGTGACCCGATTGCAGTAATTCCCTGAGTAATAATGTTATCGCGAAGAGTAATGCCGGTATTTGGTTTTGAGTCTGTGTTGCATTGGATACCGCCAGAGTCGTAACAAAACTTAACCGATCCCACAATCGTATTATGAACAATTGTGGCTTTACCGCCATCTCCAGCTAAATATATTTCTCCGGGATATCCTGTACTAATAATTACGTTGTTAATAATTGTAGGATTAACCGTTCCGCCGTCAAAAACAGCAATATCTGTACTGTCATTGTAGAAATAATTACCAGTAATTGTTGTGTTACTGTCGCCTAGAGGCTGGATGGAATCACAGTGTACAGCACCACATGCACTTTCGACTATATTAAGAAACTGGTTGTTCTCAATGACTGTTCCATAGGTCACATTTATATCTATGCCATCCGAGGCACCTGTATCTGTGCCACTAGAGTTACCGAATATATTACCGTCTATTACTACCCCGTTTGATGCGGTATTATTGTTTCCTACTATGCTGAGGCGCCCTTCATACGATGCCTGGCCAACATTTGTAAATGAACTGTTTTGAATAAGTGTGTCTTGGCTTGAATTGCTAGGCGTATAAACCAAAAGTCCGCCAGTAAACCTAATGTTTTTAAAGTGAATGTGGGTTGCGATTTGAGAACTATCAGTACGAGACCCTCCTACTAATCCACCGTTAAGCGTCAAGCCGTTTAGGTATATGTTGGAGGCACCGACAAACATCAGCTGGGCAATTGTTGGAGATTGTCCCGGAGCAGCTGTAATTGTCACAGGGCTACTGAATTGTGCCCCGACTACTCCGCCGCTATAGTTGCCGGTGTTTAGACAAATAGTGTCACCAGCTTTTGCATTATTAATAACAGTCTGTAGGCTCATGCTGCTATAGGTACTCGTGCATTTTGTGTTTACACCCTGGAATGTAACACAATTTCCGTCCGTTGAGCCACTGCAATTTTGTGAGATAGCTCCACCGGCAAGTGTTCCTTTGTCAGCACCAACCGATGCATAGGGAGACGACGCATGCGAGTTTGATAGTATTATAGTTCCTACTAAAGCAATAGTTAGAATAACTATAGCGGCAGTGATCTTTTGCGTTTTTGGTATGCCCGTGGTCAGGGTTAGTTTAATCATAGTGATGATCTGTTATTTTGTGGTGTACTTAGAGTTTACCATAGGTGGTCCGGACCACTTATCTTGTCTTAGCTGCAAACTTTGCTATTTGGGCTATCAAGCATATATTATGAATCTATGGCAAATTTCTCATTTGATGTGGTCAGTGATTACGATAAAGCTGAGCTTAATAATGTTTTTGATCAGGTCCAGAGAGAACTTACAGGAAGATATGACTTTAAGGGTACACCTGCTTCAATTGAATGGCTGAACGCTGATAAAACAGGTTTTATAATAACCGGAAATGGTGAATGGCAGATAGACTCGATTCTCGATATTGTAAGAAAGAAGTTGGCAGCCAGGAATCAGAGTCAAAAGATACTGGATCTGTCCGTTAACGGCGTGGAATCAAACATGAAGACAACTAAGGAAATACCCTTTAAGAAAGGACTGGACCAGGAGAAAGCTAAAAAGATAACAAAATTAATACAAGCGAGTTATCCAAAAGTGAAAACCCAGATACAAGGCAGCGAAGTGCGAGTAACCAGCAACAGCAAAGACGATCTTCAAGCAGTTATGCAACTTCTTAGAAGCCAAGACTTTGATTTTCCACTGAGCTTTACTAATTTTCGCTAGCCTTATAGCTTTCCGTATATACTTATGCATATGCCCGATATAACAGAAACAGAAACGTTTGAAATGGCAAAAGAGGTCCTTCTAATGAATGACCGTGGCAATTATACCCAGCCGGCGTTCAATCTTTATCCTCACCAATGGCTCTGGGACAGCTGTTTTATTGCCATAGGTTTGCGGCACCTGGATATCGATAGGGCTAAGACCGAACTTCTTAGCTTACTCCGGGGGCAGTGGCATAACGGTATGCTTCCAAACATTATATTTCGCGATGATTTGAGATACAGAACTGACAGAAATTTGTGGCGAAGCTGGCTGAATCATGATGCACCTGACGGTGTCACTACTACGGGCATAACCCAACCTCCAATTCTTGCTGAGGCAGTCGTACGAGTTGGCGCTAAATTAGCTTGGCCAGAACGTAGATTATGGTACGAACAGATGTATCCAGCCATACTCCACTATCATCAGTGGCTATACAATGAGAGAGATCCACACGGAGAAGGTCTAGTTCTTCTAATTCACCCCTGGGAAACAGGACTGGATAACTCCCCTCCGTGGATTGCGGAGCTTCACGATCATTTGATGCCCTTTTGGATACGATCTATTGAAAGTTTGCACCTATCAGCACTTGTTGGGCTATTTCGAAGAGATACCAAATCTATTCCTATGGACCAACGATTCTCAGCAATTGAATCACTAGCCATGTTCGATATCCAACTAAGACTTAGAAGAAAAGCCTACAGAACGGAGAGAATTCTCGATCACTCAATGTTTACAATTGAAGACTTAAACTTTAATTCAATACTAATACGAGCAAATACTCATCTTAGAGATATTGCTAAGTCTATCAGGGAAGAAATTCCGAAAGATCTAGATATGAGCATGAGTAAGACCGAAAAAGCCCTGGAAGATTTATGGGATCCATATAACGCACAGTATTTTTCCAGGGATTTCATCACCCACAAATTACTAAAAGTGCCTAGTATCGCAACACTCCTGCCTCTTTACGCCGGATCAATCTCTCAAGATAGAGCTGATCACCTTGTTAAGATGCTAGAAAATTCACATCAGTTTGGACCGGCATTTCCTGTTCCCTCCGTACCTCTGGACTCGCCTTGGTTTAGCTCCAAACGCTATTGGCAGGGCCCTTCATGGGTAAATACAAACTGGCTGATAATAGACGGGCTGAAACGCTACGGGTATAAAGAACATGCCGAGGCTTTGCGTGAGAGTACCATAGAAATGGTTCATACCTCTGGATGTTATGAATATTTTGATTCATTGAATGCCGAACCCGCGGGTGCGGAAAACTTTTCATGGACGGCGGCTCTTACGATTGATCTCATAAAATCTGCTAAGTAGGCTTTTTGACAGCTATATAGTTCTGTGCTAGTTTTATAAATATGGTTTCTAATCTGAAGCAGTTATTGGATCTCCTCCTTCTCAGCCTTAAAGGGCTGTGCTTCAGCATGATTGAAGCCTAAAGCATATACGCTTTCACAGTACAGCCCAGAAATACGTAGGCTTCAATCGAAGTCTATTTTTTATTAGAAAGGTTTTTAATAACAATGAGTGAACATAACACAGGTCAAGGTTTTGAAGCCCAACAAACAGATACAGTTTTAATATTCGATACAACATTAAGAGATGGTGAGCAGTCACCAGGAATAGCGCTTAGCTTCGATGATAAGCTAGCTATCGCCCAGCAACTGAGCAGGATGGGGGTGGACATTATTGAAGCCGGATTTCCAAAAACTTCTCCAGGCGATTTTAAGGCAGTTCAAGGTATTGCTCGCCAGGTAGAAGGCCCGGTTATTGCTGCTCTTGCTAGAGGCGAGAAGGGCGATATAGACTCAGCCTATGATGCCGTCAAAGACGCCTCTAGGCCTCGAATCCATACGTTTATTTCAACGTCGGATATTCATATTGAGCATCAATTAAGAACTGATAGAGAGGGTGTTCTAGGAATGACAAGGGCAAGCGTTGCCCAGGCTCGCTCTCTAGTAGACGATGTTCAGTTCTCACCGATGGACGCTACAAGAGCAGACGCTGAATTTACTGCTGAGGTTTTGCAAATAGCAATCGATGAAGGAGCAACTACAATAAATATACCCGACACAGTCGGCTATACGATTCCGGAGGAATTCGCTGAGTTAATCGAGAAATATTATGAGCTTGTTCCGGCACTAGGAAGCGTAGTCTTATCGGTGCACTGCCATGACGATCTTGGAATGGCCGTGGCAAATTCAATTGCTGGTATTAAGGCTGGTGCTAGACAAGTGGAGGTTGCAGTGAACGGTATAGGAGAAAGAGCCGGAAACGCCGCTCTGGAAGAAGTGGTTATGCAACTTAGAACTAGGAAAGATAGATATAAGGTAGGAACTAACATAGATACGACGGAAATTGCTCGGACTAGTCGATTGGTATCACGCTTAACCGGATATCCTGTTCCGAGGAATAAGGCTATTGTTGGAAGAAACGCCTTTGAACATGAGGCAGGAATTCATCAGGATGGTGTTTTAAAGAATAGAAACACCTATGAAATCATGGACAGGGCCGATATTGGACTTAGCGGTAATGGAATTGTCCTAGGCAAACATTCGGGGCGGCATGCCGTACGTAAGGCACTGGAAGAGCTCGACATATTTGACGCAAGCGTATTTAGAGGTGTTTTTGATCGATTTAAATCTATTGCTGATACGGCCGGTGCAATATCTGAGAACCTGTTAGAAGAAATTAGCGCGGACGCTATTAGGAGACGAGACAGTAAGTATACTCTGGAGTATTTCGAGGCCGAATCTACGCCGACTACAAAACATGGTCTAGCCGCTATAAAACTTCCTAATGGACAACAAGTAACTCGCACTGTTGAAACCAGAGTAAGTGATAGCAAGACGCCAGATGGACCGATTGATGCACTTTTTTCGGCGATAAGCGAGGCTACAAACACGGATTTTTCTTTGGCAGAATATTCATTTGTATCAATAGATAAAGGCACTGAAGCTGTTGGTATGGCCATAGTCTCTTTGAATGTTGGTGATAAGAGAGTTACTGGTCGTGCTATTTCAACTGACGCTAATGAAGCCTCTGCCTGGGCCTATCTTGATGCTCTAACCAAGGCTGAGGATATAACCTGATTAACTGTCTCCGTCAATAACAGGCTTGTCCAGAAGTAACGGATCTACTCCCGGGGACACGGTGGAGATCTTTACTACATCCTTGTCTATTTTCTTAAGTTCTTTGTGGGCTGTGTTGTAGTGATTTACGGTTGTCCCTAAAGAACTACCTAGTTTTTGCATGTAAGTTTCATAAGCTGCTATATGAGTGCCGAGCTGACCGACTCTGGTCTGTATCTCTTTGGTCTGTTCTTCTATTTGTAGTCCTCTTAGACCCTGGAGTACGGTTTGAAGATATGCCATGAAAGAGGTAGGGCTAACAATGATTACTTTTTTGTTCCTAAAAGCATATTCAATTAAATCCCTAGCGCTGGTGTTGTTAGTACCTATCTTGTTTACTAGTAGATCGTAATATATTGCTTCGCTAGGAATAAACATGAACGCAAAGTCCATCGTCCCTTCGCTTGGTCGGATATATTTGGCGGTTTCATCGATTCGGTTTTTTAAATCTAGCTTAAACTGTCTGACAATCGCGTCCTTTTTATCCTTGTCCTTGGTTTCAATGATTCGGTTATAGTTTTCAACGCTGAATTTGCTATCTACAGGCAGCATCTGGTTTTTATCCAAATATATAACAGCGTCCACGATTTCACCGTCTTTAAACTTATGCTGTAATTTGAATCTGTCAGGAGGTAATACGTTTTCTAGGAGCTGAGTTAGAAGATATTCTCCTAGCACTCCTCTTTGCTTTGGGTTACCGAGGACATTCTGAAGTATTTTTAGCTCATCGGTTATCCCTATAACCTGCTTGTTGGACTCTTTTAGTTCGGTTAAATTTTTGGTTACTTCGGCGATTATTTTGCTACTCTCTGAAAACTGCTTCTGCAGACTGCCCATCATCATCGCTTGATTCTTTTCAAAACGTTCTCCTAGCTGAGTCTGGAGACCGTCTTTAAGTTTTGTGATATCTTCGCTTAATTGACTCAAGTCTTGCTTAAGCAGCAGTGCGCTTTGAACTTCTGGCTTAGAAGACTGCATATATATTATGTAGCCAATCAGAGCAACTACGATAATACCTAAGACTATAATTCCCACAATCATATCTATATTGTACCCTACAGAAGTTTTAACCCCTTGACTACTAACCACAAAACATAAGCAGCATCTAGACTAAATGCCATTTTACTTATATAGTTTTAGTTATGGTTAAAAAATCTAAAAATAAAAGACCAAAAGTAAAGCCAGGAGCTTGGTTCGTCCCTGTTAGGGGAAGCTACCTTCCAGCAAGTCCAGCAGGCTGGTGGACATACGTACCTTTTGTGGCATATTTGATATTTACTTTGGTAATTGGAGTTCAAAACACTTCATCATTGTCTATAGCTGTCCTATTCATTGTGCCTAATTGGGTGGCAGCATCAGTAATAATGACTTATTTAGCCAGCAGAAAAAGCTAGAGACAACTCAGGAAAATAAGAGACTTCCCACTAATACACGATAATAGCCAGCGGGATGCCAATCTTCAGCTATAAAAGTGTTAATTTCTGGGTATAATGTGGGCATGAGCAATATAGAGAGCCCGCACCCTGAGGAAAAGCATAAATCTAGCCGATCTAACTGGTTGAGAGCAGCAGTTTTGGGTGTTAATGACGGTGTAGTTTCGGTTGCCAGCATTATGCTAGGTGTGCTTGCAGCTAACGCGAGTAGTTCCACAATCTTAACCGCCGGCATTGCCGGACTTACAGCCGGAGCACTATCCATGGCTGTTGGTGAATACGTCTCTGTTAGTTCACAGAGAGATTCTGAAAATGCAGATCGTGATATAGAACGTCATTCGTTGGAAGTAAATCCTAAAGGTGAGCTTGATGAACTAGCACATATTTATGTACACCGTGGACTAGAGCCTAGCTTAGCAAAAGAAGTGGCGGAACAACTGCACAAGCATGATGCGGAGGCCGCTCATCTCCGTGATGAGCTGGGTATAGATGAGCAAAACATGGCCAACCCCGTACAGGCTGCTGCCACTTCAGCTTTATCTTTTTCATTCGGTGCAGTCGTACCAATATTAGCCGCTTTACTATTTCCCCACCATCTAGGTGCAGAAGCAATAGTTATATCCTCGCTTATAGCCCTAGCTATCTCGGGGGCTATAGGAGCATATATAGGTGGCGGACACAGACTCAGAGCAGCGCTAAGGGTATTTCTGGGTGGCGGAGCCGCAATGGCTATCACTGCCTTAATAGGACATCTAGTCGGTCGCTCACTTTAGTAGTAAATGTTTATTTATCTTGGGCAATTTCTATATAATTTCCGCTAGGATCGCGTACATAGGAATAAAATACCAATACGCCTTCAGTTTTGGGTATTACAACCTCGCAGCCTTGAGCTACTAGCTTTTCTATGTCTTCTTCTATATTGTCAGAGATAAATGCCAAATGCTTTTTAATGTATTCTACTTGTGGATGAACGGTATCAATCCATTGCCAGAGCTCTAAGGATGAGCCGTTCGGGTGATCCACTATTGCCGCATATCCATGCGGCTCAGGTTTTTCAAACCGCTTAGAAACCGTGAATCCTAGTAATGCATACTGCGTGATGGCTTCATCGAGGTTTTTTACCGTTAAACCAACGTGCCAAAACTTTTTTATCATATAGCCAAATTATAAGTCGTGTTGCTAATTTATGCTAATTATGTTTATATATACTATATATGCCAGAACAAGCACCTAGCCAAAATACTGCATTGACTCTAAATGCAGTTAGAACAAACGACACCTACACCCTATCTCCAGCCGAGGAGCGTGAATATAGATATACAGCTGTAGGCGGTTTCACCGGCCTAGGTATAGCTGGCGTTATTCTCGTAGTTCAAGAAGTTTCGTCAATTAACAGCGCACCTTCGGATGCACAGTTGTCTGCTGAAATGAGCCAGCCAGCCGCACCCCTCCCCAGCACAAGTGAAATAGGGGCCGGTCAAATTGGAATTGAATTAACAGTTGGTTTAGCAGTTGGTGCTTTATGCGGCATAGTCGCATCTCATGTTCGACGTTAGTTTTAATTAGCTGTTTATAGTTACTTGAGTTCCAACATCTACCCAGTTGTATACCCATTTGGCAGTATCGAGCGGAAGCTCCACGCAACCATGTGAGGCATTAGGTGAATTTGGACTTATATTTCCAAAATCTGAGTTATTTCTCCAAGTTGCGTCATGTAGACCGTAAATACCGAACTGATTCTGTAAAAACGGAAGCCAGTAATTAACATGATCATTCCAAGAACCCGTAGTGTCAGAACCGGTTAGCACTGTGTTTGTGTATTTTCCGTAAATGGAATAGGTGCCTATAGGCGTAATGTCTGCTTGAAGATAGGATATACCAGTTACGACCGGGCTCACATATACTTGTTTGGTTTGTTGGCAGGCAAATAGTTTTCTCTGGGATACGCTAACAAATATATGTTTGGCGTCAGTATTTCCAGTACAGGATGTACTTGCTGTAGGCTGTGTCTGAGTCTTCGGCTTTGTTACTGGTGGGCTTATTACAGGGGTAGATGCGCTGGGTTTGGGATTAGTAAAATGTCCTGCAAAATTCAAAGCTATAAGCACTCCAAGCAAAATGGCAAGATAGATAAATACTTTTCGTGTGGGTAGTGACATTTTTTGTCGAGATTTTTTAGGTTTGGCAGGATTATGAGTGTGAGCGTAGGCACTACGGCTGGAATGATAATAGGAATAACCAAGCATACTGCCCGGTCGAATTGTTTTATCTTGTAGTGATGTGCCCATAAATTACCTCTTAAATAATTAAGACGTGCTCAGTGCATACCTATAATCTTATCTTTATTTTTGGTTGTATTTATTTTAATCTTACTATCTCATTATACCACTGTTTATCCAGAGTCAAATAGGTAACTAAACAATCAAAAGACCCGGCGCGAAATTCGGCCGGGTCGGTTGGAAGCCTCACACTTCCATAAATAGCTTAAGCAAGCTAAATATGAATTGCAATGTGATATCTCTCACATATATTTTCGTTATCTGTAGTAGATTTTACAGTTACTTATTTTTAGTTTTTTATATACTATTTCAAGATTTAAGTGCCGCTTTTATCCTGTCGTGAATTAATACACTCGCTCGTTTGGTTATCCTATGTCCGGCGCGCACACTAGACTGATTGATAATATCATTTCCGGATTCAATCGCGTATTGCACTGAACCTTTAATTACCAGCATGTCGTAGTTACCATATATAACATCCATAGGCGTTGATACTTTTTTAATATCTTCAGGAGCAGTTTGCTCGAAAATTGTGTGCTCAAGACTCTTAATAAACGGTTCCCAACCATCTTTGTCTATCTCAAGCTTAAAGAAAGTCTTAGCAATGCGTTCCTTCATAGGTGTTGATACGCTTTCGAAAGATGGCTGGTGCTCAAGAGCCATTTTATAGAGCCTGTAATAAAAGTTAAGCCGTAATCTATACACTCGTTTGTTTGGCAGGCCTTTAAAAAGCGGCATCTCATAAAGTATTAGATGCTTCACTAGATCCGGTCTAAGACGGGCAACTCTTAGTGCAATCAGACATCCCATAGAATGTCCGACCAGAATTACTGGGGTAGATAATTTTGCAGTGATAATCGACTTAATAACTGCTTTGGCGTGATCATCAACGTTATAGTCTGGCCACTGAGGCTTGGGTGAATTCCCGTGTCCTAATAAATCAAAGGTGGCTACCTGATAGGGTTCATGTTCTAGCTCTTTGAGCAGGTTCTTCCAGGCCCCAGCTGTTCTGCCAACCCCGTGTAGTAATACCACAGTCTGTCCCTCTCCCTGAATATTACGCATATTCAGTTCATATGGAATTCGCAGAGATCTATGTAAAAATCTAGAATAAAATCGCTCTTTCATTAGTCACATTATATAGAACCGCTGAAGTGCCAAGCATGAGCATATATTTGATACAATGTAGCTAGATGGCTCTAACAAATGCAGAGGTAGCTTAAACAAACATGAATGATTACGTAATGGCCTTAGAGGTAACCTTGCTAGTTATGGCCTCTGCAATATGTTCAGGGCTTAATATTGCCGTAATGTCTCTGGATATTGGCGATCTAAGACGTAAAGCTAAACTTGGAAACAGGCAAGCAAAACGCGTCTTACCCCTCCGTAAACGTACCCACCTAACTCTTGCCAGCATACTGCTGACCAATGTAGCTGCGGTATCTGCTACATCTTTGGTACTAAGTCAAAGGCTAAACGGACTTGTTGCCGGACTTCTTAGTACCCTTCTAATAGTTATATTGGGAGAGGTCTTGCCTCAGGCCTTGTTTTCTAAAAATCCTCTGGCATGGTCAAGCTTATTTGCACCCGTGTTAAAGGCTATGATATTTGTAACTTATATAGTCAGCCGGCCATTACAGATACTCTTAGATAGACTCTTTCCTCTGCAAAGAGCCAGGTTACAAAGCCGCCACGAGCTTGGTCTTTTGATAACAGAACATTTAACCGATGATTCCAGTGAACTTGACGATGACGAAATTGAAATTATGCGAGGGGCTCTTTCCTTAAGCGAAAAAAGGCTGCGGGACATTATGACAGACATTCGACACACCTATTGGCTTACGCAAGATACGCTTTTGGATGATGCAAAAATAGACGAGATAAAAAAACAAGGGTTCAGCAGAATTCCGATATTTAATCGTGCCCTAACAAAATGCTACGGAGTACTCCTGATGAAAGATCTGGTTGACGTAGATTTTGACGGTCACAATTATAAGGTTGAGGACATGACGCTATACCCTGCACAGCTAGTTGGCGGCATGACTGCACTCGATACAATGTTTCGTAAATTTATTAAAGCCGGTACTCATTTAATACCGATAGAAAAGGATGATAAGATCATCGGCATCGCTACTATTGAAGATCTGCTAGAGGAAATTGTCGGTCATGAGATAGAAGACGAAACGGACAGGCAAAGACACCTAGTCAAAGAGCAAGCGGACTGAGTTCATGAGCTTAAAGTAGCCTTCAAATAAGAAAGTAGGGTCGTTGCTGGATCGCAGTTTTTCGTAAGGCAAAATAATTCCGCTAAATCCTTCTGCCTGTAATTTCACGCCATCCGGCAGATTAACGGACTTAATACCCTCGGGTTCGGGATAAGCGGTTAGGTATAAATAGGGGCTAGCGATATTCTCATCGCCCGTAGAGTACCCGAGGGCTATTTGACGATCATCATCAAATGGGAACCACACAAAAGATAGATCAAAGTGATGTGGATAAAGTAGGATCGGTGCTTTATATCCTCCCGTTAATTCTTCAGCGTGAATTTTAATTTGGCTCTGAATCCACCATAGACTTTGAGCATAGTCCTTGGCATGTTTTTTGTTAAACACATACGCCCCTCCCTTTAACTCCTCTTTTTCCAGCTCTTTTTTTTGGTTGTTGTTCTGAAGCCACGAAAGAATATTTTTCTCTATTTCTGGCGGCGAGTATTCATCTAGCCTCCAGCTACTGTTACCTAGACGAACTTTCTGGGTAACAAAATCAAGACTGGCGTTCAGCATATCTCCGTTTATTTTTAAGGGCTCGGTTACCAGGCCTCTTAGACTTACATTAAGACCGTACTGCCATTGTTTTGGATGCTTCGGAATGTATGCTCTTTGAAGGCTGCTCAGTATTAGACTTACGTCACGGATGGTTTCTATGGTTGGCTTAATAGCTTGAATGTCTAATTCGGGTAAGGAGTAGTCATTATTCATACCTTTATTAAACCATGGTGACTTCTTTTCTAGGAAAAACAAAAAGAGCCTTTTGAGGGGCTCTTTGTTGTCGCTAGATGACTATTGCTAGTCATTTTTGCTGATCACCTCACAGTGACTATCAGGAACTATACGCTTTATGCAATTTTAAAGTCAATATATGAATTGTTAGAATTCTTACAATAGATTTTTACTTTATTTTTATTACGTCAATTATGTTTTATTGCTATATTTGACTCATATCTGTTTGGCTACTAGACATTCTTAGATTTTATATTATTTGTATTTTTTGGAAATCTTGGACCTTGTTCATTATTTTCGTTATCAATATACGTTTTCCTAATACTAAATGGTAGTAATGCTATCCATAACCCGCATAAAGTAATGTAATAGTGCTGTGAATAATTTCCGGCACTTGGATACAGTGCTTCATAAAAAGATATTAGTCCGAACACTATATAACCTATTAGAAGTGCTGATAAAATATTCGTTCGTCTCTTTTTCCAAATTATTAATAAACTAATGAATAAACCGATGGCCGCGAGAATGCTAAATATCCCATGAAGAAGAAGTATGTGGTCCACCTTCCAGCTTGGACAACTAGATGAGCCTGGCAGACAGCGTTCTGGCAGCAGCGTGTCGACAAGAGTTCCTACTGCGAACACGCCCATTAAAACTAACACGTACTTTAAGCTTGTCTCTATATTATTCTTATATCTACCCCATATACTCAGAGCAACAACTAAGACAAACGCGCTGCATAAAACGTCTAGTAGTATAAACAGCCAGTTATATGGTTGGTGTAGGGCCTCCAAGGCACTAGCTAGACCATGCTTTGAGGCACTTGGGTTTAATATGTAACCCAGAGGCCACGAGGCGTAGAAAATAGCGGCAAGTATGGAAAGAGCGTAGGTTATGTTCCAAAACTTGTTTGATTTATCCATTGCTTAGTAGAACCAAACTAGACTAACAACTAGGATAGTCCGTCTGTTTAGTAGCCTCAGATTGATAAGCATACCAGGCTGGTTTTTCGAAGTTATTTTGATCCATTAATGCCCAGCCGTTATCTCCGCTTGGGTTAAAAGCCTGGTAATCTTTTTGATTGTACCAGAAGACCCCAGACTGCCATGGGTTATTTCTAAATTCATCGAAGTAGTAATTCATGGCCTTACACTGTTCGCTATAGCCTACTTGCGTGGAATCCCCTGACGTACCTGAAGCTTTTTGACCTTCTTCTGTAACATATACCGGCATACTAGCGTTCCATAGACTATGTATCGAGTATAGGGCTTGGTGACCGGCTTGACCAGTCGATCCCAATTGATATGATTGCGGTGATGAAATAGTCTTAGAGACGCTGCTCGTTAAGGTAGTTGGGTTTACATAAGTGACAACACCCTTTGTTCCGTCGGCGTAGGTGATAGTTGCACCCTGCAAGTCGTAGCCAGTTGTTCCCCCATTTGGTCCGTCAGAAAATAGGGAATTGGCAAAGTTAGCTCCATTTTGACCGATTATGGTATTGCCGCTTTGAGTAATGGTAGTTCCGGTTCCGGTCGTCTGCTGGCATAGAGAACTAGTAGTTCCGTAGCAGTACTGGTAACTACCTATTCCTATTGATGGTATGGCGCCATATGCGTGTATAACAATGCCGCCTATATAGCTTTGAAGATCGGGTACAGCCGCAAGCATGTCGCTTGACCAGTGATCCCATGTTCCGCCGGTTGTCTTGTAGTCCCCTGTTACAGATGCAATAACCTTTACTCTTCCGTTGGTAGCAGTATCGACCGCCATTCCGGCCTGCTTTAACATCAAGGCATAATCCGCAGGATCCGTACATTGAGTAGCAGGCGCACCATTTGATTGATACCTGCAACCATAAACCTCGTTGCCTGCTTCAACAACTGGCGAACCTAGATCTACAGCTTTGCCCTGCCAATATGTTCCACCCTTGCCATACTTTTCTGCTGCGTTCACAAGCGCATTAACCCAAGCGGTCTTACCGGCACTATCCTCATAGCCTTGTGGGTAATTATTTACAAGCGGTAGCATACCTATTCCTTTAGCTGCTAATCGGTCAACTATTTGAGGAACAGTAAAACATCCGCTGTAAGACTCTGGACAACCATCTCCCCATTGCTCAACTCGCATCCATTGGGCTCCAAGGTCCTTGGCGTTTTGAATATAATCATAATTTGTATCTGTGTATGTGCCGTCGATACCTATCATCTTCGAGCTTGTTGCAGTTTGAGTTCCAAAAGAAACACAAGTAGTATTTATTGCTCCCACACAGTTGCTCAATTTAGTTGCAGATCCTGATGTTGATCCACCGTAAGCTGAGACAGAAGCATATGGATTTGCAGCACGTGATCCTACTAGCAATATAGTACCTAGGATCGTAACGAATAAGCCTACAATTATTGCATATAGGTTTTTATTTGACAGTTTTTTTAATTTTTTCAAAGTTGTGCTTCATTACTATTTTACGATAACGGTACCGTCGAAAGCGAACGGGTTCAATTCATCGTGATATGTATATGTGCCAGGCTTGTTAAAGACGTAGCTATATTTGTCATTTGCAGAAAGGTCAGTTTTAGAATTTAAGGATGATAGGTTGTTGTCAGTAGGATATGGGTCGCTGGCAATTTGATGTAGAGATGCATCGCTGTTAACCCAAGTCACTGCTTGGCCAACTTTTACTGTTATTGTCTTCGGTGAAAAGTTATTATTTTGAATAGTCACCTGGGCAGATGGAAGAGGAGCGATAGAGGCTACCGAATTGTTGCTATTTTTCTGACTGATTGTAGCTGCAGAAAGTGCGACAATTACAAGTATCAGAAGTCCGACACCAGCAGCAATGCCACCGTATTTTTTCACTCCCGATAATGGAGATGGTTCGTGCAAAGGTCCGGATGTAACTATGTGAAGTAATACGTCGTCCTTTGCTTCATGTTTTTCTTCTAGAGGCGGTTGTGTATCTTCTGGCATATTTTAAATCTCTTTCATTATCTATGCTTTAAGCTTTCATCAAGTCGTACTATACCAGCAGGGAACCCAAGGAACTTATGAACATTGTAGTAATTAATATGGGTGAAGCGGTAATCGTGTTTATGTACAGGGGTAATTTGTGTTAGATCATACTTACCGCTGCTGTCTGTCGTTGATGTAGCTGCACCGCTTGCTGTACCGTGTATACCCGTATACACCGAGGCGCCAGTTAGCGCTGCATGACTAGAGATATCAGTTATATAGCCCCATACCTCAACTGTATTAGATGTTGGAAGCGTTTTTGCACTTACAGTTGACGATGGAGTAGATTTGTTGCCGGCTGCGTCATAAGCTATTACGTAATATGTATACGTTGTACTTGGACTTAGTCCTGAGTCTCCGTACGTAGTGTTTGCGCCTGTTACAGTTGCTTGTAAATTGCCATTTCTGTATACCTCGTACTTTACAACGCCTATATTATCTGTTGCCTTAAATGTTAGGTTAATCTGCGAGCTGCTTGCAGCAGTTGCACTAAGAGTAGGCTGAGTAGGCGGTTGAGTATCCGGCGTATTAGGAGTCGTTACTGAAGCCGGAGTAGTTGAGGCGGCCGTTGAAACTACGCCGGTGTATTTGGAGTCAAATGCTTCGATCTTATATGTATACGTGGTTAACGGACTAACAGAATTATCAGTATAGTTTGTAGAAGTTACTGAGGCTATAGTTTGAGGCGAACCGCTGCCAGTGGACCTAAGTATGTAGTATCCGCCTACGGTTCCGTTTGTATCTACACTAGCTGTCCAGCTAAGACCGATTGAGTTGTATGCGTTTACTACGGCTTTGGCATTAGTTGGCGCTTGAGGTGGATTAGGAAGCGATGGAGTTGAAACGACTACCGGCGTTGAAGAGGCCTGATCCGGAGGATTATTATTATCTATAGAAACTATAGTATATGTGTATGATGATCCAGGACTAACGGTTTTATCTGAGTACTGAGTGATCGTGGGACCGACAGTTGTTATGGTGTTTGTACTGCCGCCTGGATCTTTCCTGACTATATTGTAACCGACTAGGCCTAGGTTAGGTCCTCCGTTGAGAGTGCTGGCGTTCCATGTAAGATCAATCTGGTTTGGACTTGATGCCGAGCCTTTGACATTTGTTGGCGGTGTGAGGCCGGTTGTTATTACAACTGGATTAGCCTGTGGCTGTGAGTTATATGGAGGAGAAGAGCTATCATAGGCTACAACAGTGTAGGAGTTGGTACTTCCTGAAGCTACTGTGTCCGTGTATGTAGTGGTTGAGGCAGATTGAATTTTAGAAATCTGTGTTCCGTTCCTATATACAATGTAACCGGCTACCGTGCCATCGGCATATGGTGCTTCTGTCCAGCTTAGCTTTATAGAAGTTGGATTTATGATTGATCCGCTGAGAACCGGTGTCGGAGGCAGAGGCTGGTTATTTGTACAGTTTGATCCAATTCCTGTAGGTACACATCCGTCAGTTAGGAATAATATGCTGTCTACTTGTAAACCTGACTGAGTACCCCATAGCTCTACTTGAGTGTAGTTATTTGCGCTAGATGTATATGCTGGCAAGGTTACAGAAAGCGGATTGTTAGAAATGTCAGTGTGTACCCAGGTCCATGTATTTGCCTGGATTGTTGAGCTACCACCTACGGTGAAACAAGTGTCAGTGGTTCCTGAAGTGGTAGGGTGAACTTGCATAGTGACCGGTGACGTACCGGCTGTATTAGGCGTGATTGTAGTAGGGGTCTGTAGTCTTATCCAAATCTGATCCGATGTACCTGGCTGATCAACATTTAAGGTGTCAGTACCAAAATTATTAGCCGGCGCCGTGCAGGATGCAGCACTAACTACTGAAGGAGCCGAACTTAAAGCTAGACCTGTAATTGCCACAGCAGCCGATAGAGCTGCTACGACTGATGTTTGAAGTGTCCCAAAGCCCAAAACGTTTCGAACTTTTTTGAAAAGAATTTTAGCCTGCATCGTTTTTAAATGTATTTGATTATCCACTGTTTTTAATATTTGATATTACGAAACACTCTCTTAAGCTCTACTTAAACGTATATGGTTCAATTAAGCAACTACTTATCCACAAGCGGTACGGAAATTGCTATTTTTTAATAGCCTCCCAGGGAAGTCCTTCTTTCCCAAAGTGTCCGTAGGCACTTGTCTGACTATATATAGGACGACATAGATCAAGTGTGTCACATATACCCTTAACTGAGGTATCTATAAGAGCGTCTTTAAAAGCGTAGAGTTCTTCTTCGCTAACGGTTTCTGTACCGAAAGTTTCAATTGTCTGCATTAATGGTCTTGGTTGGCCTATTACATATGCAAGACCAACTTCACATTTAGTGGCGAGTCCGGCAGCGACGATGTTTTTAGCTATATAACGTGCAGCATAGGCACCAGACCTGTCTACCTTAGACGGATCCTTACCACTAAAGGCTCCCCCGCCGACTCGTGCATAACCACCGTAAGTATCTACAACGATCTTTCGCCCAGTTAGGCCCGCATCGCTTTCCGGTCCAGGAATATGCCAGAGACCGGTACCGTTAATAATGATATCCTCGTCCTTTGGCAGACTAAACTTATACTTTGCTAGTACCGGAGTTACTATTTTCTCGATTGCTTCTTTTCTCACCTGTTCGGCAGTTACTTTTTCATCGTGAGCTACTGCTAGTACGAGTTTTTCAACACCAACTGGTTTGTCTGACTCATATCGAACCGTAACTTGGGCTTTACCGTCAGGGCGTAGCCAAGGAAGTTCTCCTGATTCACGAGCATCATCAATTCTCTTAGCAAGTGATTGGGCAAGAGCAATAGGGAGAGGCATAAGCTCTGGTGTTTCATCAATTGCAAAGCCGAACATCATTCCTTGGTCGCCTGCTCCGTCCTGGTCTACGCCCATAGCGATTTCTGGCGATTGTTGATGTATATCATTAGAAAATTCAGAATCCGGGCCAAAGTACCATTCAGGTTTGGTGTAACCAAGTTCTTTAATTTTGTCTCTGGCTATTTTTTCAAAATTTAGATTTGCACTTGTTTTAATTTCTCCAAAAAGAGCAATTTTGTTTGCTCCGGCAATGGTCTCAATACCCGTGTGACTATGTGGATCCTGAGCAAGAGCTGCGTCTAGAATGGCGTCGCTTATGGCATCACAAATCTTGTCCGGGTGACCGGCGCATACTGATTCACTGGTAAAAAACTTAACTATGTTTGACATTTGTACCCCTCATTTATTGATTGAATTATTAGCAACAAGTATAGCATGTAACATATGGCTAATGAGCTTCGATGTACGCTTCAAGTGTAGCTTCCTTTATAGCTTCAGCGAGTGCAAATGAGTCAATAGCATATCCTCCTGCTATACGTAATTGAAGCGGATCACCAGGATCGTAGAGAAACCGTGCCGTATCAAATCCAAAGCTTTGCCCGTAGAACACTTGTCCGTCGTCCATCTGCTCCGCAACTCGTGGATGACTTAGTATTGCCTCGAAACGCTGCCTGGCTTTTACTTCGTCCATGGTAGTATCTGAAATCCATGCCACTGGAGATCCACCTGAAGGCAAGGTGTCCTGCGCAAAAGCGTAGTTTGGATGTTTAGGTAGAGTCGGACCGGTGATATTGAACCCAGGATCGTTCAACTCAAGAACTTCGGAAGCCTCCAATTGAGCTTCATGAAGCGCACCGTGTAAAGCGGCTGCTGATGCAAAGAGGGAGAGATTGCGTCGCCGATACGTAGGAGTTGCGGCTTGTATTGTTTCAAATATAGCACTGTCTACCCCAGTTGATGTCACACTTCCGATTCGCGCCTTATGCCTACGAAATTCTTCTATAAGCTTTTCGTTCGGCGAATATACCACGCCCAAGTGACCGCTATTATGCATTGCACCTTTGGTCAAGCTCTCAACCACAATAACGGGATCATCAGGCTTAAGTAAGCTGTCAAAGTCTACGCCCGTAGATAACGGCAAGGTGTTATCTAGGACAACGACTGGTTTATGTCCATCAAAATCGCGTAGACGTGCTAGTAAATGGGGGACGTTAAGTACTGGGGTATTAGCGGAATTTGCAACTGTTTCTGCAAAAATAACTGTTGGAGCCTCGCCTGAAAATAAGCCGTCAATTTCTTCCGGTCTTTCAGAGTCGAAGCCTTGTGTGACGCTACCATAACTGCGGAAGTCGCGTATTAGCCCTCGTGACTGGCTATAGAGTTCATTTGCGTACGCGATGCTTGGTCTCTCAGAATTTTTGGGATCGTACTGATGTTTCAAGCCTAGAGTTAATGCTCCAAAGACAGCGGCCATGCCTGATGCTACAACAACATTTCTCTCTTGTCCTTCAATAGTAATCTCTGAAATTGCAGATTCTACGTCAGCAACCTCTGCTGAGCCGTCGCGTGGATACAAGCCAAAGCCTGGATGAGACGTACCTTTTCTTTCCAGTGCATCGTAATAGTCTGCTAAAACGGTGTACGCACTAGGTATTGGTTGAGGGAGATTTAGATTACTTAGAGCTTCTTCTTGAGTAGGCATAAAAATATCCTTTCTGCTGATTTGCTTGAAAGGATAGATAAACTCTTACATCTTCCCCGACAAATTCAGCGGGCTAGACGGAGCACCTTGCTTATTATTTAAGTAGGTTGCTGGCAGGTCAACGAGCTAGATCTCTAACTGCACTCTTTATATTCAAATTGTTAACGACTTCACTGTACCACATTGCATAGTGGATTTGCAATAACCTAGTATGGCCTGGACGCCTCAAAATCTTCTGACCATTTGCCGCTAGATGCTAAGGAATTTGCCTTGCCTCTATGTATGTATGCGGCCTCTGCTTTTTGTTTATCTCCGTCTGCCCAGAGTTTAAGAACAGGATTCTGAATAGCCCGACTGTAGCTAAATGTAAGAGGCCAAGGTGCACCGCCAAGTTTGTTCATAGTATTAAGGTGCGCGGTAGCCTCCTCTTCGGTCTGACCGCCAGATAAAAATACTACTCCCGCGACATTACTGGGGACGTGTTCTTTTAGGCATTTCAGTGTCTGCTTGGCAACGGTTTGAACATTTGCCCGATCTTTTGCATCCTTGCCAGAAAGCACCATACTGGCTTTTAGTATTAGTCCTTCAAGAAGGATATCTTGGTCTTTTAACGCAATGAAGAGTGCAGTTAGAGTTTTGGCCGTAACCTCATAGCATCTCTCTATAGAGTGAGTGCCGTCGAGTAAAACCTCAGGTTCAACTACTGGCACAATGCCGGCTTCTTGAGCCAGGCCGGCATATAGGGCCAAGCCAAGTGCATTGGCTTCATAGCAGGCTGTACTAGGAAGACGGTCACCTTCAATTGTTATAACCGATCGCCATTTGGCAAAGCCTGCACCCATCTCAGCATATTCACTGAAACGCTCCCGAAGACCGTCAAGGCCTTCAGTTACCTTCTCGCCCTCGTGCAGTGCTAGTTCCTTCGCACCCTTGTCTACTTTAATGCCAGGAATAATGCCCTTTTCCTTTAGTACTTCAGCAAAAGGTGTAGCGTTATCGTCCGTTTGTCTTATAGTCTCGTCGAATAAAATGACTCCACTTAGAAATTCTTCGTTACCTTTAGTACTGAGTAAAAATTGACGGTAAAGTCTACGGTTTTCTTCGTTATCCTCAATATTGACGGCATCAAAGCGTTTAGCTATAGTCCCGCTGCTTTCGTCGGCAGCAAGAAGGCCTTTTCCAGAAACAACCATTGCCTTGGCTGTAGATTTCAGTTGATCTTCAAATTTCATAACGCCTCCTTTACGATTTTCTTATTACCAATTACCACCGCCACTCGTTGGTGTAGCTCTTTAGGAATAATGTCCAAAATATTTTGATCTCCGTCTATCGCTGCACCACCTGCTTGCTCCGCTAGAAGAGCCATTGGGTTAGCCTCATATACTAGACGAAGCTTTGGTTTAAATTTCTTTTTCCCTGATGTATCAAATGCAGGTAAGACAAAAATTCCGCCCTTGATCATGTTGCGGTGAAAATCTGCCACCAATGATCCTATCCAACGTTGCTTACCGGCCTTGTCCCGAACTTTGGCTAAATACTTCTGGTCCTTTACAGATACATAATTTGCATAGGCTTCATTAAAGCTGTAATAAGGACACTCTTCAGGAATTTTTACACGCTCGTCACTGAGAATAAATTCACCAAGATCAACATCTAGCGTAAAGGTATGGACGCCATCACCCCAACTGAAAACTATCATGGTACTGGAACCATACATTAGATAACCGGCTACAACTTGGTCACGTCCTGGCTGTAAGAATTGGCGCTCATCTTTAGCAGGAACCTTTTTTAATTTTTTATAAACGGAGAAAATTGTTCCGACCGGAACGTTAACGTCAATATTGCTGCTGCCATCCAGTGGATCAAAAGCAATGACATATTTTCCTTCTGGCTGCTTTAGATCTACCGGCTCAGGTTCTTCCTCACTGGCGAGTGCCGCGAATAAACCCGTCTGTTTTAGGTAGTTCTTGCAAAGTTCGTTGGCATATATATCCAGGTTGGCTTGAGTTTCATCATGAACATTTGCACTATCCGCCAGACCTCTCAGATCTGTAAGCCCAGCTCGATTTGTACGTGCTGATAGCAATTTCCCTACAGTAGCTATATCTGCCATCATTAAGACTAGCTCGTATCTCTCGGGGTGATCTTTCAACTTCTCTAAAAGATACTGCTGTAAAGTCTTTGACATGGTCATTCTGGAGTCATTATATGACACAGACTTGTTCTACTCAAATAAGATGCCTCCTAGTTTAGCATCGCTTTTTTTAGTATAATCAGCCCTTATACTGGGGATTGGCCAAGCGGTAAGGCACTGGGTTCTGGTCCCAGGATCGGGGGTTCGAATCCCTCATCCCCAGCCAAGCATAAGCGTTACTTGCTGCATTGAATATTTTTACTTATAGTAACACCTATGGACAATGCTCTGGTTACTACCAAGCTTTCTAAAAAGTATTCGGGCGCCAATGAATACGCGCTCAAAGACCTAACACTTCAGGTACAGCCTGGCGAAGTCTACGGCTTTTTGGGGCCAAACGGTGCCGGCAAGTCGACAACAATCAGAACATTAATGAATTTTATTCAGCCCACAAGCGGCAGCGCCAAGATTTTAGGCCATGATATAGTTAAAGATTCGGTAAAAATCAAGCGGGAAATCGGCTACCTAGCAGGTGACGGGGCGGTTTATTCTAAAATGACCGGCCGGCAGTTTTTAGAGTATTTAGGTGACCTACAGCCGCCAGCAACCAAGGCGTACCAACACGGACTTGCCAAGCGCTTGCAAGCCACTTTGGACAAGCCGCTTGGATCGCTTTCACGCGGCAACCGGCAGAAAATTTCGATCATTCAAGCATTTATGCACCAACCGAAACTGCTGATTTTAGATGAACCGAGCAGCGGCTTGGACCCGTTGATGCAGGAGGTATTCTATGAACTCATCAATGAGTCGAAGGCCCGGGGTGCCGCAGTTTTTATGAGCAGCCACATTTTGGGCGAAGTCCAAAAAATTTGCGACCGGGTTGGCATTATTCGGGATGGCAGATTAATTGCTGAACGAAACATCGACGAAATGGCTCAAGAGGCTGCCCAAACCTTTGATTTAATTTTTAAAGAAGCTGCGCCGCTTAGTAAACTAAGAAAACTTTCTTGCGTTCAGAACATGACAGAAAATAACCCGCATAGTGTCACATTGCACGTTCGCGGTGAACTCTCGCCGTTATTTGCCCTGCTGGCCCAACATACCGTTACAAAAATTGACACCCGCACGCTCGATTTGGAAGAGGCTTTTATGCACTACTACCAGTCCCGGGGAGACAAGCATGTATAGCGTTTTTAAATGGACTTTGTGGCAACGCCGCTGGAGCATGTTCTGGTGGAGTGTCGGTATTGTTGGCTTAGTCGTATTGACCTTGGCTTTTTATCCGACTATTCACCACCAAGCCGCCCAACTTAATAAGAGTTTTGGTAGTTTGAATAGCAGTACGCTAGCCCTATTTGGCGGTACCGATTTCTTTTCACCGGTGGGGTATTTAAATAGCCAGTTGATTTATTTAATGCTGCCCCTCCTTTTGATAATTTTGGGCGTCGGGCTTGGCAGCAGCCTGATTGGCCGCGAAGAAGCTGATGGAACGATCGAATCGCTGCTGGCCCGACCCATATCGCGTTCTCACCTTCTTATAGCCAAGGCTTTAGCAGGAGCATTTATACTGTTGTCGGTAACTATTATCGGATCTGCCGTTATCATTGGTATGTCTAAAATCGTGAATATAGGTATTCCGTTGACAAACATCGCGGCCGCGTGTTTTGCCTGTTTTATGCTGGTACTCACCTTTAGCGCTGTTGCTTTTCTGTTGGCCGCAACTGGCCGAGGCCGAGGGGCAGCTCTCGGCCTTACCGTGGTTTACGCCTTGGGCGGCTACATCATCGGTTCGCTCGCCAGTACTGTACATTGGCTCCAAAAGCCAAGTTTGATTTTCCCGTATCATTATTACCGATCGGCCGATATTCTAGGGGGTACATTTAGATGGTCCGGGGTTGCATTCTTTGGAATCTTTACGGTAGCCTGTATGATATTGGCTTGGCTAAGCTTCCGACAGCGCGATCTTGGGTAAAACCAGAATGGTTCTAACCCCGTAACAGATACTCAGCCAATGCGGAAATCTGAAGTACAATCGACTATGTATTTGCCCTACTTATAGACCTTACGGGCAATGCTCGCACAAATAACACCAAGCAAGAAACCGCTGGCAAAAATAAGCAAGTTATGGAACCTGTTACTGCTGATAAAATTCCGCACCACCAGCAATACTATTGTCCAGACTACAAAAACACCAACAACATAAACCCAGTAAGGATATCTTTTAATCATGAGCCTTATTATATGCCAAACGACAAGTTAGACAGCTGAATACGATACTACTAAGATTCTATACGAATCACCACGCTCAGTCACGAAGACTGTTTATAGAAACAATGTTCTTATAGCTCCGATAGCTAAGTGGCCGTAGCTTCTGCTCGGCGTCTTAGCTAAAAGCCTGCCGGTACCCAACACTGCTTGTGCACCAAGAGCAGTACGTTGCATCGGGCTAACCTTAACCCCTGTGTTTCCCATGTCAAAGTCAGTGTTTGAGTCAATCACCAAATCTGCAAGATAGCCCGCACGAGAAAAACTGCTAAGCCATGAGTTAAATCTTTTTCTGTTATGATCCGTTGGATCAAGAGAAAGCATTTCAGCAAATATATTTGCTTCTTGCATTGCGATGCGTAAGGACTCACGACTAGTAGATGCCGTTCGTTTTCGGGCAGCAAACATAGGCAGAGAAAGATATATTTTTTGTAATAATTCCTGTCTTTCGTTTGGCTCATTCGCAAAGGCCTCACTAAACGCTCCCGCTTCGGCTGATGTCATACCATCGATAGTCTCACCACGAATCAAATCCGTTAATTGGTCTCTTAGATCCTCGACCCCCTGCGTGTCAACGATATCATCAAGACATCGTGCCGCAAGAAGAGTAGCTCTCCACCACTCATGTTCACGATCGGTTACTCCAATACCGAATCCTTCTGCCACCGCCCGGAACATTCGCGCACCACTTTCTCCTCTAAGATGTTCTGGGTCCTGTTCTCTTCCAACGAAAGTGCTGAGCGCCGCCCTTGCACTATCACGAACAATCTCCATATCAGTTCGGAAGCTGGCATTAGCAGCATACTCAATATCCGCATGTGCGTGAGCTCGTATGAATTCTTCACTTCCAGAGTGCTCATAATGGCTGATGTGATCCGATATCTGCGTTCTGCCGAAAACTCCTGGTCTGGCAACCCAACGAGACGCTATCCATTCATTTTGTTCAGCCGGACTGAGAACTTCTAGGGTACGCTCAATACTCTCCGACATAAGAGGCCGTGGACCAACCAGTGACATTGTTCCGTTATATATATTTACTGCTTGAGGCATCTCGTCAAGATGTCTGACGCTCAATTTTGTACCCAGTTCGGTTCTTCTGCCATCCCGGCTACCGATTGATGAACTATCAGGTGAAGTATCTGGCGGCATAGTTCGGAACTTATACATCGTAAAGGGCTCAAACTGTAGCCCATACCTCGTATGAGCAAAAATAGGGTCCACTTCATCGACTGATCGAATAGTGCTCGCTATAGCAGCACCAGCAGGTATAAATATCGGCGTAAGTGCTGTCATGCCGAGCAAATCCAAAGATCTTTTATGAGGACTAAGTGTCCATTCGGCACCAACCATTTCAGACATAATTCAAAGAATCATAAAATATATTTATTAAAATGGCAAGACATTAAGGTGTGTTGTTGAAATTTTTGCCTTTCGATATTATATACTTTTACCAAACTGACTTTCTTTTATCTCGATTTTATTTTATAATTAGTTTATGAGTGAACACTTAGTGGCCAAAGCAGGCGGCACTTCCAACGCGACCGCATCTGCCGTGGAGCAATCATTAATGTGGGCTGAACAGGCCGACATTTTCGTCGTGTCTGCTCCAGGCAGACTTGATGATGGTGGTTTAGAGGCGTCAAAGGTTACTAAGTTACTAAAGGCATCACGTCAGCAATATCTGACAGATGGTGTAGTTTCATCTGAATTATCTGACATAATCACCGCTAGATATGAGGCTATAGCCCTTGGTATTGGACGTGCAACGGTGTCCAGCCATTGGATTGATGCCATTAGGCCTAGGGTTGAAGAGTCCGTAAGACACAGTGCCGATGCTGCATCGATGCTAGGCGAACGACTTCAGGCGGAAATATATGAGAGTCTTGGCTTTAGACTATTGGATCCAGGAAGATCTGCTAATGACCTAGGTTCAGACCCGGATAGATGGAAAGGCTGGCTAAGCACAGCATTTGTGCAGGGCCAACGGTACGTAATGCCTGGCAATACTACAAGATTAGATGGGCGACTCGTAACATTTGATGATGGGGGGTCCGATATTAGCGGCGGTTTAGCTGCATATGGCATTAACGCCGGACTAAACCTCAATCTAACAGATGACGGTGCTAAGTCAGCAGACCCAAATCTAATTGCCGGGGAACGATTAAAGCCGATCTCACATATGCTATATGTCGAGGGTCGAGAACTCGGCAGGAACGGAACAGGATTAGTACATCCCGCCGCCATGGTTCCCTTAATGATCGGTGATATCCCGACAGAGATTCGGAGTACTTTCGATCGTTCAGCGGAGCCAACAGTGCTAGATAATGATTACGAACGAGCCATGGAGCGGCGCGGTCGCATTATAGCCTTATCTCTTATGGAAGATGTTGTAATTCACCTGATCCACGAACCCGGTATGGCTGAGGCTGTAGGTAGGTTGGGTGACTTCGACGTAAGTTTAGCAGCTCAGGGAATTCCATTAATAGACTCGCAAGGTGCAGGTGTTGACGGTCAAAAATACTTTGTTGAATCAGACTATTCTTCTAAAGCCCTAGCCGCTTTGCGATCAGAGATGAGACATGGAGATATAGAATCAAAAGCCGACATAGACTTAATAACTATGGTGGGCTATGACTTAGACCATCGTCTGGTTGATCATTTAGCTGGTATTGTTTTTAATGCAGGCGTAGATGCAAAACGTTGGCAAACTCAAAGACAAGATCTTTCACACGGTCGACACAGTTTGCGAATAAGTGTTGATAAAGATACGAGCAAACAAATATTTGATCAGCTGCACTCCTATTATATGGAGAGCTAGTAAATATACTGACCTGAGCTATCTTATTGTTGCTGTATGGGGATTACGTCCGTAGTACCCTGTCCGATTCCATACTCAGCATACGTGTAGTAATAACACTGGTTCCCTTTATTATGATATGAGAATACCTTGAGCTGAGTCATAGATGTAAAGTCTGCCGACTTAGAACTTGGATCTAGCCCGTTTGAATCAAAAGTTGCACATATTTTAAATCCCGATGGACTATTTGCTTCGACTTGAGCATTACTACTGGGAGGCAAGGTACTATATGTGTAATTGCTGACGTTATAGTGAAGACCCACTAAGTTAAGCTGATTTAAATTTGATGGTAAATTATCTGCACTAATTAGTGCCATAGATATTGTGTTTAAATCATGCTCAGTATTAGTATCATGTGGGCCTGCTCCTACACTTACATAGATCAATACCGAGGCAATGGCTACTACCCATATTAAAATTGGAACACCTATAAGTAGCTTGAGGTTTAGTTCATTTTTCTTGTCGTGACTGGATGATGCTAGTGCCGTATCGGATTGTTGTAAAGCTTGAGTGTCAGGATTAGTTGGGTTTGATGCAATTTTTGTATCTTGATAATTGTCCATTACCTAATACTAAGTTAATATATTTCTTCAAGCAACCAATCAATCATAAACCTGATAGCTTTTTATACTGGAATATTTTACTGCAAGATATTATATTTTACTCTAGCCTTATCCCAAGGAGTTTATATGGCTTACAGCAACAGTACAATTCCAAGTTTTGAAAAGCCTGACTATGGCTATGGCAATCATTCTCCACTTGAGGTTATAAGGTTGCGACCAGTTATTGGTGGTGCTGCTCTAGATCCTCATGCTTCGCTTGAGTATGACGTCAATTTAGAGTCGCCTTTTACTGAGGCTGAATTGCAAGAGAAGGTCTCCGAGATTGCCGCTAACTACACGATTATAGGTGATCCAGACTCCACCGAGAGTCATCCCAAGCAGTTTGGCTTTACGGTAGCTAATGCGCATCGTATGCAGGAAGGTGTTCCAGGAATATTGGTTTTAACTACTCATGCCTCCAGCCTTTATGATGAGGATCTTAATCCTAATAATGAAGGGAATGCGCTTGAATTAGCTTACACAGCCTTCCATTACCCTGATAGGCCTATTTATTTAGTGGAAAGTCCCGGTACGGGCAACTCCACCGATTTTGAACAAGATGAATACCGTTCTGCCGCGCGAGATGGCCGATTAATAACAGTGCATACGGGTAGCGACGGTAAAATAATTGATTATGAAGCCTTTCCCACTTTACAAGCACTACAGAGGTCTCTGCACGCAGCAAATATATTGATAAGCCATATTTCTTCAAATACCACCGGGGCTCATATTTCTTCGGCTCTAGCAGTAGCCCAAGACCCAGGTACCATTGAACGGACTTTCTTGTATGGCACCAGTAATATTTCTGATAGAACTGCACTAGGACTAATTGCGGGTAATCTTTGGGAGGTTGCTACACAAGGACGTTATAAATCTCATGACCCTCTAGAGCTTACAGAAGAACGTAAGGAGATGGCTAAACGCACTATGAGCGATCGACCGAAGCGTAAGATTGATCAGGCGCGTGCACAGACTCATAATCCCGTGAAGCTTTGGCGTCAAAACCAAATTTGGCGTCGAGGTGATAGGCATGGACAAGCGGCAGCGGTACATGCCGTGGCTGGACAAATGAGACACCCCGAAGTACTGCAGACCTATGTGCTGCCTCAATTTGCAGCGTTCTATAAGCGACCTGAAGATTTTGAGAAATTCATGAGAGCTATTACTCACCTAGGTAGTCATGCCATAGAAATGACTGATATTGAAAGTCTATTGACCCCTCTCGGACAATACGGTCACACCCACTTCCCCTCTGTACGCCAGACTTTTGAATCATACGCATTTAACCGTCGGTGAGTAGTACAATTGTATTATGACGGGTGTATTAGATTTAGTTATTGGGTTAGGATGGATAGCTTTCTTGGCATATTGGATTATGATGGCTGCCAAAGCTGGCAAACCTATGCAGCCCAGGGAACCAAAAGGCGTTTTGATTAGAGTGCTAATTATTGCTCTAGTACTGATAATCTTACGCATTGCACCGAAAGGGTGGCTACAAGCACATAACAATCCGTATCTTCAACTTATTGGGCTGGCTTTGTTTATATTGGGCTTATTAATAGCAATCTGGGCACGCGTTAGTATGGGTGACAGCTGGGGATTCCCCGCCGATAAACAGAAAGGTACTAAGCTTATAACGACGGGACCTTATAAATTTATCCGTCACCCTATTTATGCTGGTGTATTGCTCGCAATGCTCGGTACAGGAATCGGTCTTACCTCGACCTGGATTATTATCTTCTTAGCTTTTGGATTTTATTTTGTTTGGAGTGCTATATACGAAGAAAAATATCTAATCAAGCAATTTCCAACGACCTACCCGAACTATGTCAAGAAGACTAAAATGTTAATACCATTTTTGTTTTAGCAACAATCAAAAGATATTATGATATGCGATTGTGGAACAAGCCTTCATAGTCACTCTTGAACTAATTTGAATCTTGGGCGTATATTTCCTTCATTTTCAACGTTTTCTAGAAAGTTCTTGGCTGTGCGTACCCACACAATATTTTTTTCTAAAGAACGATATACAACGCAAGGCACCTCGGAATCTTCTAGAAATCCAGTAGCCACAATCTCGTATTTTCCACCCTTATAATGCTGAAAAATTTGACCATCTTTTGGACGTATCTGGCCTTCCCATCCAGCTATAATTTCATCAAGTGGTTTTTTGTTAGACATGCTATTTAGCGTTTGCAGCTCGTTCTAGCTCAGCGACATCAATCTTGATCATCTTTAACATTGCATCGGTTACTCGTTGGGCTTGTGCGGCATCCTCTCCACCCATTAGATCCTCCAGCTGTTTGGGTATAATCTGCCAGGATAGTCCGAATTTATCGCTCAGCCATCCGCACTGCTGAGGTTTACCGCCGTCTGCAAGCAAGGCGTCCCAGTACTTGTCTACATCGTCCTGTCCTTCACATAAAACATACAGAGATACTTGGGCATCAAATGGATACATCGGACCTCCATTAAGAAATATGTACTTCTGGCCCATTATTGTCAGCTCAACAATAAAAACTGCTCCATCTTCAATGTTTGGCACATTTTTGGGGGCACGTATTACTCGGTCGATGCTCGAATCTTCGAACAGTCCCGTATAAAGCTCGGCTGCAGCCTCGGCATCTTTATCGAACCATAAGTGAGTGGCAAACTTTACTACTGACATATAAACCCCCTTTATTAATATCTATATTCTATCTGAATGTTACTAGTGATATTCTACATCCACGTAAGTATTCTTCCATGTATAAAAAATAACTTTTGCTAGCATTATCTTTTATTTGACTCTTTACAAAGCTTTGTTTTCTTAAAGCTCATCGGGAGTTTTATCTATGGCTTTTCCTAAATCAATCGCCATGTCTCTTGGATCACCAATTTTTTTCAATATTTCATCGACAATTGAGATGGGTAAATCACCAAAATCCGTCCTTGGTACGTAAGCTAATCGAATGTCTGGCCTGCGTCTAATCCAGCCCATACCATCTAGCGATAAACCAGCGGCATCAGCAATAATATTCCAGGTGGCAATTTTTTCCATTCTTATCTGTTCGACGGATTCACCGTCAACTTCTAAAGTTACGTATTTGCTGCCATCTCTTCTGCTAGTATGAACACTAACTCCACTGGCATTTACGCTCTGTTCGTGAATAGTAGATGGTACTTCTCTAGCTATTTCCGTCTTTAGCTCCTCAGGGTCTAGCCCCATTTCATGAAGTGCTAGTCGCCATACGCCGCGGTTGTCAACTACGTCAACTTTGGTCTTGAACTCGTAGTCATCTGTCGGTCCGCGTAAATCTACAAATTGATAAGGGGCAACCGTAACACTTAACCCATCGCAGAGTGCCTCGAGAGCCGGTCCACCAGCCATGCGCTGAAGCGTAAAGTCGTAGACTCCATGCGATGACCCTAATTCCGATAATTGTCGTTGTTCAGGTGTACTCATAATTAGTGTTATATTAACACTTTTTGTATTAATTTGCAATTATTTGGTACAATGAAGTAAATATTATATTACTTAAATTTTTATGCCCGAACTATACGAATCAGCCGGAGTGATGTTAGAAAGAGTCGAAGTAACAGACCCTTTGGGTACTATTGACTATATTTACCCTGTAGACAGAGCAAAAATTGATCATATACGTTTGGCCGTAGAATTGTCTTCTTCACATGCAACCGGAGATATAGTCCCTTTAGATGCCGATCCTGATAGGTTCCCTGCCCAGGGATCTTATTTTATGTCTTCTACTCCTAAACCTCCTGAATTTTGTCGTCTTGTTGGAAAAGAAATAGACCCCCGGTTTCCATCGATCCTGGATGCTGTATTAGCCGATCCTAGAAAAGAAGACATACTAAAACGTATTGGCGATACCCTAGCAGCAGGGAATAATGTCGTTAACGCAGTGCCTCATGGATCGTTAAAAGATATTGGAATGCTACACGGAATAATGGTTCTCGGATTGGCGGAACTTGATTATGATGTACGCTCTGGAACAATTATCAGCCAGGGCGTCACCGGTTTAGGTAAAAAATTTGCCGGAGAACTGGTACCGCTTACAAATGCGCTGGGTTATGCCAGCAACAAAGTATGGTATGTTACGCCCCGAACCAAAAATGCCGAAAATTCTAGATATGCAAACGAGGTCCCAGCGGAATTAATAGATCAACAAAATAGGGTTAATCGAGCGGATATTGTGACCGAACAAAGAGTCGGTGGCATGGTGATTACTGCTGCTATGAGTGGTACCAGCTTTGTTCCAGACGGAGATCATCTTCGGGTATTGCCGCCTAATCTAAGTACGCTTCGCCTTTTTGCACATAGTAATACATTTGTGGCAGTCGTTTCAGGAGATATTGACGGTAGAGAAGATTTTGTATATGAAATATCCCCTGAATTAAGGCAATTATCTGGAACGGATGAAGAACTAGTTCGTCAGGGTGATGAACTTATGCAGGAAATGACTGACGGTCTCAATATTGACGACAGTGAGACATTTGTATACGACAGAGCACTTTCTTAAAAAGCTTAAGTGTCTTCTTATTTTGTATAAGCGTTAAAACATTATGAACATATTTGCAAATATGTGCTTTTAATAGTAGAATTACTAGCTATGATTGGACTAGAAGAACGGAAAGAATATTATGATGTTCATAATTATCCGCAGGTTTATGCAGATGTAAGGGAGACCTGGCAGGATCCTGGTAGGGCCGAACTTTATCACGAAGTATTAAGCCGGGTACTGTCCCCGCACGTCGTATTCGCCGAAGGAGTCGAGGATAGAATCGGTTCAGAAATTAGAAACGGCGCACAAATGGCTATAGCCCTGACACATGGAACTATGTTTGACCCTGTTCATATAGCTGCAATGGCAACTCAAAATGAAGTTTTTCATCCTATTATTGGCAAGACTATGATTGGCGCAAAAGTCGGATTATTTGATACTACCGCAATTGGGGCAGTTGTTCCTGATCTTGGTGCTATACCTATATGGCGTAAAAAAGACGTGCATAAAAAAGGCGAATCAGAGGAAGAAAAAGAGGAACTGGAGGCTATAAGGCTCAAAGCTGGAGCTGAATTTATTGACACAGAAATTTTTGGCATGGAGACTGAGGGACTGAGCATGGCTAAGCATGTCGAAGGCACAAGAAATAAGGGAGATAAAACTAAAATCCAAAAAGTATATGATGGATTCGGAAGAGTAGTTTCCGGTGTCGATCCAAGTGTAGATATCCTTCAGGCAACTGTAGCCTTTTATTATGGAAGGTGGCTAAACGGTAGTAAAACCTGGCTACAGCCAACTATGTATGTAGACATCCCTGCAGATCAAAGACGTGACGACAAAGATTTCGTTACGGCAAATATCGCTGCATCTTTGCAAGAAACACTTACCCTAGCCGTTGCTAATCACAAATAATATCTAGCTGTTCAGGACTGGTTTTTTGTAAACACTCATGGCGTACTTGACTATACTGCCGACACCAAGTGTTCCGCTAGCTAGCAGAACGAAAAAGCCAATGAATGGAATGAAAAGCAGGAGTAGAGTTATTATTGATCCAATTAACATTGTTATGATGGCATTTTTTTGGTTTGACCATACAACTCTTCCCACGTAATAGGACAAAGCAGCAAAGCCTAATTCAAGTATTATTATCCATGCCTGCCCGAGAACCAGAGCCAGAGGTATTCCAATTATTGTCACTGCACAGGCAACTATTACTATGGGAGCTAGTATTAGTGCAAGCAGTCCAATACCAAAGGCTTTGTGCGGTGCTTTTTCGGTTACTGATGTAATCTTTCTAAACCATCCAGGGAACAGAAGAGTCAGTACAAGATTAGAAAATAGCACGGCGAATATTATATACAGCCCGAACCCAAACCTGGCACCCAGAACCACAGTCTTAGATACGCCACTGTGTTTTGGCTGGCTGTGGGTTACTTTGCCGCTTATCACAGCACCGCTAGAAATAGATGCATTATTAGCACTTGTATAATCCAGATTTCCGCCGACTTTTGCTCCTGAATTCACAGTTAGATTAGTAGCAGCCCCTTTAATGTCCCTACCGACATTACCATTTAATACCACTGTTGCACCTCCCAAGAGAAGATCGCGTCCTATCACGCCATTCTGAGTAAGGTTAGCTGCACCAACTGATGCGTCCTGCCCGACACGAGCTAGTCCGTCGATCGTTACGCTTTGGCCTAGGGCGTTAAGTGATCTACCTATCTGACCGCTAAGAGAAACTGTTTGTCCCGCGACGCGCACACTGCCATCAACTTTCCCAGAAATTGTAAGTGTCTGCGCAGCACATAGGACGTCACCATGGATTGTTCCGCTAATATCTACAGTTTGTCCGGCACAGTACACATCGCCATCAACCGTTCCAGAAATATCTACGGTATTACCAGACGCCCAAACGCTACCATCTACTACCTCACTCTTGTTAACGTTTACAGTCATTCCGTGCCGGATGGACTGAGCGTGAAGCGTTGCTCCCCATATAAATGATAAAAATACGCTAAAAATGAACCCTGCAAGCACAACCCTATACCTCATACAGACTCCCCTCGTTTTACTTTAAGAGCAGTATACCCTTTAGTACACAATTTGTATGTGACTTTAGTCAACGGTGGATAAGTTTTTACTTATTTTGGCGTTTTCGTTTGTTTGGATCAAGTTCACGTTTTCGTAGTCTTAAGTTTTTCGGCGTTACTTCAAGCAACTCATCGTTTTCTATAAAGTCGAGACATTGCTCCAAACTTAGAATAGTGGGTGGCGTTAGCTGCACAACTCCGTCTGATGATGAGCTTCGCATATTAGTTAAATGTTTAGCCTTGCAGACATTAATTTCCATGTCTTCGCTACGAGTATTGAGACCGATAATCTGACCAGCATAGACTTTTTCGGCTGGGCCTATGAATGTCGTGCCACGGGCTTCTGCATTCTGGAGAGAATAAGGTGTTGTGGTGCCGGTTTCGAAGGCAATCAGGACACCGTTACGGAGTTGCTGTAGTGCCGCAGCAACTGGCTGGGAACCGATGACCAGACTGTTCATGACGATCGTGCCCTTAGTGCTAGTTAGCAAGATGTTGCGCATGCCTAATAGAGCGCGGGTTGGCATTTCGTAGATAAGCTTGGTGACGCCTTTGGAGACAGAGGCAAACTGCTCCTTGAGCGTGGCTTTACGCTGACCAAGTTCCATCTGTACGGTGCCGACATGCTCGGCTGGAACTTCGATAATAACTTCCTCTACTGGCTCCATGGTCTGGCCTTTTTCTTCGTGAGTGACAACTTGTGGCCTACCGACCTCGAACTCGTAGCCTTCGCGGCGCATGGTTTCGATCAGCACGCCAAGGTGCAATTCGCCGCGACCAGCAACCGTGAAACCAATGCCGTCATCTTCGACTTTTAGTCCGACATTAGTTTCCAATTCCTTATATAAGCGTTCGGCTATCTGACGGGAGGTGCTGAACTCGCCTTCCTGCCCTTTGAATGGGCTAGTGTTGGGACCTAGGTAAATCCTAAGTGTTGGCGCTTCGACTTCAATAACTGGCAAAGCTTCGGGTTGGTCGGCATCGGCGATAGTTTCACCGATTTGAGCGTCAGAGATACCAGTTAGCTGCACAATATCGCCGGCCACACCTTCGTCCACTTCGAACTTACTTATACCCCGGCTCATAAAAATGGTTTCGACTTTGGCCTTGACAAATGTACCGTCTTTTTTACATAAAATTACCTGGCTGCCAGGTTTAATACGACCACGGCTAACACGACCTATGGCGTACTTGCCCTTGAAAGTATCACTAGCTAACGCTGTCACCAGCATCTGAAAAGGTTTATTAAGTTCAACTTTGGGTGCTGGTACGTGCTCAATTATGGCCTGGAAAATAGCTTCAAGGTCGCCTGACAACTCAGTCGGGTTCGGCGGAATGATATGCCAAGCCTTGCCCTCCCGTCCAATGGCGTAATAAACCGGGTAATGCAGTTGCTCTTCATGAACGGCCAACTCCAGGAACAAGTCAGCAAGTTCATCTTCAACTTCGGTGACACGTGCGGCGTCTTTGTCGATTTTGTTGATAATAACGATAGGCTTGAGTTCGCTCTCTAGAGCTTTCTCCAGCACGAACTTAGTCTGTGGCATTGGGCCTTCTTGAGCGTCAACAATCAGGATACAGCCGTCGGCCATATTGAGTGTCCGCTCAACCTCTCCTGAGAAGTCTGCATGTCCAGGAGTGTCAATAATATTAATGCGGTAGTCGCCGTGCTGTACGGCCGTGATCTTCGCGGTAATTGTAATACCTCGCTCCTTCTCTTGGTCGCCGCTGTCCATGATCAAATCCTGACTCATTTCAGCTTGGTTATCTCTAAAAGTTTTTGATTGCTTTAATAGTCCATCGACAAGAGTAGTCTTGCCATGGTCGACATGGGCAATTACAGCAATGTTGCGAATTTTGGTTGGATCTTGGGCTACAGACATAAAATAAAGCGCTATTGTAGCGCTACCTTCTAGGGTTAATTATACCATAAGAATAAAGATAAAGCCAGATAAGGAATATCCGGCCGTGCCTTTAATATTGTGGATACGTATTTTTTCGTCCTTATAGGACTCATCAGCATGACTTTAAGCATTCATGTAAAATACGTGACGAGGAAGTTTGCAATAATGCAAAAATGCTTCCAAGTCACCACAACCTGGAGGGTAAGGTTGTCTCCATCCCCCCAGGTACTTCTTTTCTACCTTAACGGTGCATTGATCCCTTGAATACTCTCAGAATCATGTGTACCGAACTAGCAATCGCTACAACCATCAGTACGCCCATGAGCGTTAGGAGCAAAATGCCTCCCATAGATGGCCCCGAATTTGAGCAGGCTTTCAGTGAAGAACATTCACTGCCTCCGCTGCTCAAAACGAGTAGTACAAAAACCGATACCAACTCGACTGGAATGAGTGAACCGATGATTTTATCCCGTTTATCCCAGGTCTTAGATGACCAGATCAGGATTATACCAACTAGCCCAACTACTACAGTCGGTGTACCGAGTAGTACTGCAAGTACTGCGACGACATCTATGACTTTGGATGGTTTAGAACCCATAGTCGTTGTAGAGGTCGTAGTACCCATTCCAGGCAATACGGACTTGGGTTTTGCCTCCATGGTAGGTTAGACACCCCCACGGATAACTAGCACCAAGTGATCCCCATATCGCCATGTGGATCCAACTAGGATACGCGTCCCAGCTGTAGTTCGTCTGCATTCCTCCAATGCAAAACGGACCCTGAGACCAGTGCGCAAACGTAGGTCCACCATACCAGGTGATCCTACCGCTGGAACCACACCAACCATTCTCACGGACATAGATCCAGGCCACTGTTGCGCCTGCAACTGTCCAATACCACTCATCCGCCGGGCTGCCGTAGCAACCAGATGAGTGAGCGAAAATCCCACCAATTTTCACGCTCGCCGCTTCGGCAGGCGTGCTGTAGGTGGACTTCGGTGTGTGCTTGCTCTTCGAGCGAACCTTTCCGAAACGCAGCAGATCAGCCGCCACGTCGGGGTTTTTGGTGGTTTCCAGCAATCTCTTGCTTTCACCAGCAGCTATTGCCGCCTTCACTCGTTTTTCCAAAGAAACCTGATTGGCTTCAGCCTGCTGCTGAGTTGCAGCTGCGGGCAGCTTCCGGGCTTCTTCTTCAAGACCCCTTGTTACAGGAGTTGCACTTGGAACTGTGGATTCAGCTTCCTTTCGTTCCACAGTTTTTGTAGGGAATGGGTTGACTGCGGTTTCTTCGTTCGCGAACGTCTGTTCGATAGACGGAGTCGCGTTCGCCGCAGGACTGCAGACCATCATCAGCAGCATCGCTGATAGTGCTATTGTGATACGCCACTTAGGCATTGTTGCCTCTCTGTTTAGAGATTATAGGATTGTCTCCATCCTAAATCTCCTGGAGTATCACAAAGAACCGTTACACCATCTCCTTATAGGTTCTTCGATGTTGTAGTTACTTACTAGAATTTAGCTCCATATAAGCTTCGCAACTCTAGCCGTATAAATTGCTTTACACTTTAGCGAGTCAACGAGTGTGCTTATCGGTGCATGTTAAGGTACTTCACCTCCTTGTAGAGTAGAAACGAGGCTATTATACTAGATAGTGCTATTTTTGTCAATTGCTTACGTTAACTAAATACTTGCCTTTAGTGTTTAGAATTTATAACAATTTGCTCAATAGATTGGTATTATATAAATAATGAAGCTTCCAATTTTGGGAAACAAAAGACTGCGTGGTCGATTACCAGCTTTGAGAGACTGGGTCTATATGTTTGTTGGTGCTGGGATTGTCTTAATAGTCTTTGGCATTATTTATTTTATTCATACCAAACAGGTGCCTATTCCGTACCAGAATAAGGGAATTACAGCTTCTTGGATTCCTGGAACTGTTAAGCACTGGGAGCCTACTATTATTCAGGAGTCTAAGAAGTATGACTTGGATCCTAACTTTATGGCCATTATTATGACTATGGAATCGGGCGGTGATTCCAAAGCTCTAAGTAGCGATAATGCCGTTGGACTAATGCAAATAACTTCTCCTACAGCCAAGGACATTGCCTCCAAATACTTAAAAGTTCCGGTTCAGACTTATAACTTGGATGATCCTTCTACAAACATTGAGTTTGGCGCAGCTTATCTTGCATACCTGCGTGATCAGTTTGCTACATATAAACAAGGTCCGGATTGGAATGCATCGGTTGAGTCAGTAGCTGCCGGCTATAACGGCGGACCTTTGGCTTCAGCTCATCTTATGGAAGGAAAAGGACTGCATGATCCCCAGACCGTTATATACTCTCGAGATGCATTCAATATGTGGCGGGAGAGAAATGCTTCAGATAGTCCAACATTCGACCGCTGGAAAGAGCGCGGTGGTATTAACCTACTAAACGCCGCTAAAGCCGATCAGTAGAGCTTACTCAAATAGAACTAGCTTGTAGCCGTCGGGGTCAGTGATGATAAGTTCCATTTTTCCTCTGTTTGTACGTGTTGGTTTCTCGACCGAACCAATTCCGCGCTTAACAAGATCATCGTAATATTCGCTCGTTGAGTCCACTTTTATATAGATATAGGCTCCACTATTCGTGTTATCCAAGTCTCTCTGTTCTTGAGGTGCATGCTCACTGCTTTGGATGTAAAACTCAACAAAGAACCAATTAAGCCTCATGGTCAGATGATCTTCATCTTTCAAAGTAATCCTAAACCCCAGATCTTCGTAAAAAGATGCAGTTTTTCCAATATCCTTAACTACAAATACAAGTCCGGAAATACTTACAAGCTTCAACTTTATACCTCTTTCTGATCCTCTTTAGGAGCCGTAATGTTTACAAGCCACTGAGTATTGAATTTGTCGGTACACATACCAAACGTATCTCCCCACCCAGCTTTTGCTAAAGGCATAGTTATTTTTCCACCTTCTGAGAGCTTTTCGAAATAGCCAGTAAGTTCAGCTTCGTCTTCACCGATCAATGAAATACTGATGTTAGTCCCCGGTTCATACTTCATTCGTCTTGGTGTATCCGAGCCCATAAGGGTAATATTTCCAGCTTCTAGCGCTGAATGCATAATTAAATCATCTTCCGAGGGATCTTGTGACGCATTAGACTCTTTAAAAGTGCCCATAGTGAGATCTCCGCCAAACACAGAATTATAGAACTCCATAGCTTCTCTGGCATTTCCGTTAAATCCAATATACGGGTTAAGTTTTGTTGGCATAGTATTCCCCCTCTTTAAAAGATTAGTTAGTTATATTTGCGTACATATAAAGTATCATGCTTGAAAATCCTTAAAGAATAATAATTATTACTAAGCATCTTTAGTAATTGAACTGCTAAAGTATCTACATGAAATCTTCCAGCATATTATCTATTAAGTAGTACACTAGTCGTATGAGCGGTTTTTTGCTTAGAAAAGTTAATTCCAGTCTTATATTATCGGGGGCAATCGCTGTGTCCGGTGCAGTAGTTAGCTCTTACTTCGGTGATCTTAAAAATGGCAGTTCATTTAATCAAAATCTAGTAGCACTGTTTGGCGTATTGGTTTTTTTATCTTTTTCGATTATTTTTCTGCATATACTTTCGAGTTCGGTTTATCAGTTATTTGTTCGTCATAAACTTGGAACCTCAAGAGCTGTTGCCATTAAGTTTGCGACAAGAGTGTTTGGTTACGTAGTCATATTTTTATTTACACTCAGCCTGTTAAACATATCCATAGATAAATTACTAATAGGGGGAGCAGCCGTGGGAATCATCTTGGGTGTAGCCGCCCAGCAATCTCTGTCTAACTTCTTTGCAAGCGTGGTTCTTATTCTAACCCGTCTCTATACCGTAGGCGATAACGTTACAATCGTCTCGGGTCCACTTGGTGGCAAATATGAGGGCAGGGTTGCGGACATCGGTTTGTCGCATACTGTGATTGAAGACGAGGACGGTGAAAGGGTCAGACTTCCAAACGCCGCTATGTTATCCGGTGCGGCAATTCGAACTCACAAGAAGACATCTTAGTCTTTTTTAGTGATATTGTTTACATTGCTTTCTTCTTATGTAGGGCATAGACTACAAAAGGAAGTGGAACAAAAATATGAACATAAAAAAAGTTTTGTTTTTCAAGAATATACCTCCAGATAGATACGCCTCACACAGTTTAGAATTAGAATTTAACGGCTCCCCAGATAGGGAGCTTTTTTATAAAACAAACAAGGAGGGCAAGGATGCAACTACCAACACTTGAAAAGCTGGGAGCAACACCTGGCGAGCGGCTACTTAATATTTCATTGGCCACTTATGCGGTTACTGAATATGGAGCGAGGATGCTTTTTGAGCATATCCCACACCCACACAGACATAATCCAGGCGAAATAGGGGTAGTTAGGCCGCTATTAACAGAGACTGTCGTAGTTGAACCAATAGAACGCTTAGAGATAGACGCCGCTACTCATGACGAGGAACCCGTACACTTGGATCTCGCTGCCTAAAAAACATATCCCTAGGGTTGCTTTGGATAGATGCTCGTTGGTACGCTTTGGGATTGACTAATAATGGCGTTGGCGCTTTGGTCGGCATGTAGATAGGTTTGCTTCAATCCTAATAGATCGGGCATAACTATTGAGTTTAATAAGTAAAGAGGAGCAAAAACAAAAAAGAAAATAAAGATAGTCAGTAACATCCACTTCATATTTTTCATAGTATATGGTTTTAATACATTTGTTAATTCCTTACGTTTACTTTTACGCTACCTCTGTGAAATTTGTTATAATGGATATAAGTGAAAAAACTCTATTTCGTACGTCACGGTGAGACACCACTGAACGTGGAGAAGCTATTCTCGGGGCAAATTGAAACTCCTTTGACAAAAAAAGGCGTTGCTCAAGCAAGAACTACAGCTAAACTTATAAAGCAAACTATTCCAAAAATTGATCTTATTATAGCCTCGCCTTACACAAGAACAACTCATACCGCACAGATTATCGCTGAGCGTATTGGCTATCCTTCGGATAAGATCGTATTTCATGATCTGCTTATAGAAAGAAGTTATGGGGATCTTGAGGGAACATCGACTGAGAGATATTATAAGCCAAATATGCATATGGATATCGATCATATAGAAACAGTGGAAACAGTAAAGGACCTGCAAGATAGAGCCCAAAAAGCTCTAGATTTAGTAAGAACATTTGATGATCACGATGTAATTTTAATTGTTGGCCATGGTTCGTTCGGCAGAGCGTTATATAGAGCTGCAAATAATCTTCCTCATACCCACGAATTCGAGTTATTCTTTCCTATAGATAATGCCAAGCTACTAGAGCTCTTTTAAACCTTATCCTTGAATCGTTCATAGCTAATATCATTGATCTAATATATTATTGAAGCATAAAGACTTTTTGAGGTAACCTCGTTGAATGAAATAATTAAAACCGATAAGTTGTCTAAATATTTTGGTAAGGCCAGAGGGATAGTCGACGTATCGATGAGCGTCGATGAAGGAGAGATATATGGCTTTATAGGTCCAAACGGTGCTGGAAAGTCCACAACCATTCGTACACTACTAGGCTTAATTCATCCATCAGGCGGAAGCGCTGAGATATTCGGAAAAGATATAACTAAGTTTGGACCGGAAATTAATGAGGATATAGGCTACCTGCCATCCGAGGTTTATTACTACGATGATATGAAGGCTTATGAACTCTTAAAATATTCAGGCAGTTTCTACAAGAAGGATCAAGCAGAAATAGACAAGCGAATTAAGGAACTGGCTGAGCTTCTTGATTTAGATATTAATAAGAAGATTGACGATTTGTCTTATGGAAATAAAAAGAAGGTCGGAATTATACAAGGGTTATTACATAGCCCACGCTTAATTATTCTTGACGAACCTACTGGCGGACTCGATCCTCTGATTCAACAAAAATTCTTTAATCTCCTAAAAGATGAGAATAAACGAGGAGCTACAGTCCTATTTTCTTCGCACAATTTGAGTGAAGTTCAAAGACTTTGTACACGAGTTGCAATTATTAAAGAAGGAAAAATAATAACTGTCGAAAAAATAAGTGATCTTCTCGATAACACATATAAGAGAGTCCGTATTGAAGTAGCTGAAAAAGTTTCCAGCTCACTGTTTGAAAAGATCCCCGGTGTAAGCGGTCTATCTATTACAGATAAGACGGTTACTTTTCTGTTTAAAGGCCATAGCAACGAACTGATCAAGATCCTGTCTAAACTTGATCTAAAAAATATGCTGATTGAAGACCCGGACTTGGAAGAAATATTCCTGCATTATTACAAAAACTAATCCAGCATGAATATATATTTTCACGAACTTAGAAGCTATAGAAAAACTACCCTTATCTGGATTGTCTCGTTGTCACTGATTACTATTATGTTTTTATCTGTATATACTAGTTTTACAAAAGACGTTGCTACCTCTAAGAAAATTATAGAATCACTGCCAGCCGTTGTTCGAAAAGGACTTGGTATCTCGCTCAATAATTTTTTCACCATATATGGGCTCTACGCCTATCTTTATCTATACGTACTTCTAGCTGGCTCCGTACAGGCGATGAATTATGGAGTCGGTATTTTCAGTAAGGAATTTTCATCAAAAACTGCGGATTTCTTATATTCCAAGCCGACTAGCAGGGTTAATATAGTATCCCAAAAATTAGCAGCCGCTATTAGTTTAATACTGGTAACAAATATAGTTTTTATAGCAGTGGCATACTTGTCTGCCAATCTTATTTCCAAGCAAACTCTGGACTTGAAGCTTTTTATACTTATTTCCGCTACCCTATTTTTTGTACAGATGTCTTTCTTCGCAATAGGCATGTTTATGTCCGTTATACTTCCTAAAGTTAAATCGGTAATAGCTGTGTCTCTGCCGACAGTATTCAGCTTTTTTATAATAGGAACTATCGGCTCTATCATCGGCAACCAAAGTGTCCGTTATATTTCCCCGTTTAAATATTTTGATACCAATTCCATAATCGCAACCAAAAGCTACGAGATTAAATACCTTGTTGTCGAGCTTGTAGTTGTACTTGTGGCAGTTTTAGTTAGCTACTATCTGTTTGTACATAAAGATATTAGGGCGGTTACATAAAAAGAATGAGTGCGTTATATGCAAATATTTAAACGAGAACTACGTGCACATCGCCTAGGACTGCTCTTTTGGAGTCTTGGAATGATATTTCTTGTCGTTTCTGGAATGGCAAAATTTGCCGCTTATCAGACAAGTTCAACGTCTTTAAATGCGCTGATGAATACTTTCCCTCACTCTATGCAGGTCTTATTTGGGATTAATGGCTTCGACCTTACTAAGGCCAGTGGCTACTATGGAGTTCTATATCTATATCTTGCTCTAATGGCGGGCATTCACGCTGTTCTACTTGGAGCAGAGATTTTGTCAAAGGAAGAAAGGGATAGAACAGTAGAATTTTTGCTTGTTCGCCCCCTTTCCAGATCGAAGATTTTATCTGAGAAGATTTTTGCAGGATTTTGTATGTTGGTAATATTAAACTTTCTTACTCTTGTCTCTTCACTTTTATCGATGGCTCATTATAATCATGGGAATGCGCTTGCCTCTACCATATTTGTAATGATGAGTGGTATCTTCTTCATACAAATTATCTTTTTTGCAATCGGGATCGCTGTAGCAGCAATACGCACTAGACCCAAGGCATCGTCAACTATAGCTTCATCCATTCTTTTAGGTGGTCTTATTATTTATTACCTAGTCGAATTTAATAGCAGTTTTCAAAACCTTAAATACTTAACTCCTTTCCAATACTTTGACGGTAAGGTATTGCTCAAAAATGGATCACTTGATCCTTTGTATGTATTTCTATCTCTTGCTATTGTACTTATTCTCTCGTTTATGAGTTTCGCTCGATATAGGTCCCGCGATATGGACTGTTAGATATTTTTCATATTTTACGAGTAAAGTAAGATGCTTATGCTAAAATTTAGCTATATATGGCAAATAGAATTTTCTATAACCCCGAGGGCTATGTTGAGGTAAAGGTTGAGGGTGACCAGACTTACATGTCGTTTGAGAATGTTCTTCCTACCGCTCTTGATATACTTGATGAGCTTCAAAAAAAGGGTCAAGATAGGCTGGGCCTTATTGACTTAAGCAAGGAAGGTGCCTTTACTCCCGATTCAAACAAGGCTGCGATGCAAATTCTAGAGTCTTTAAATTACGACAAATTAGCAATGTTTGGAGCCGGAAGAGTAATATCTGATGTTGCAAAAGCGATTGTTCTGGCTATGGGTAAAGGGGCCAATACTAAGATATTCAACACTCGTGAAGAAGCTCTTAAATGGTTAATGGCTAAAGACGACGGCTCACCACAGGCGAGTGATGATCAGCAGAATCCAACACCTCCAACCCAAGCTAATAACACTCAATTTCCAGTAAGCTAAATCGTTACTTTAAAATCTTTAAGCTGTTCTATTAGTTCAGAAATATTTCCTTTATAGGTTATGGTTCGTATGCCTAGCTTGCCAGCTACGTTGGTATTTCTTTCGAGATCATCTATAAAAATAAGATTAGCTGGTTTAACATCCAAAACTTTTAGCGCGTGTTCGAATATTTCTACACTGGGCTTAACGTGCCCGACTTCGGATGATATGACAATTTCATCGAATAGACGTTCCAACTGGTGATCGGCAAGCAATGGACGTAGAAATCCGTGGTTGGCATTAGAAAGAAGTCCCGTTTTGTATTTTTTGTGAATGGACTCTATTAAATCAACCATTTTTAAATCTATGCTCCCATCAGATGAAAAGGAAGACTTTATAGTTTCCGGGGACTGGCCCTGGAGCTTTGATAATTCCAAAAAGAATTCATCTGTGCTCATCCTTCCGGCACTCATGTTATCAGCCAGCTCAACGTAAATGCCCTCTATCTCAAGACCATTTTGATGTAGCCACTTCTCGTACGGATCTACATGGACTACGTTGAAGAAATCAAATAGTACCGCGTGTATATCATTCACTGGTTAATTCTCTTTTAAGTTATCCAGATCATCCGGTTCGTTCGGCTCATCAACGCCATGGGGGTGTTTGTTTCGATGAAATAAATATCGGTATAGAAAAAAGATTACAAAAACCCAGAGTACTATACCAAGGATTAATATGAAGCTTCCGCTTAAATGCATTGTTGCCCTCTATTGCCTGCTTTTACTATAACAAGATTCTGCGGTAATAGAATAGGTCTAAAATAACTTGACAAATTGTCTACAAAGGACCATAACTATACCTGTACTATTAAAAAGGAGTGTTTCATGGACGATACTATGAAAACTATGGGCGTTCTTGGTGGGATTGCAACAATTATATTTGGAGTAGCAGCAGTCTTTTGGCCTGGCCTTACGCTTCTGACTCTTCTTTATCTATTTGCTGCATTTGTACTAATAACAGGTCTAGCTAATATGTTCGAAGGTCTTGTAGCAATTGGTGACAAGAATAGTTCTTCTTGGGTACTTAAATTGTTACTCGGCGCATTGCAACTTGGTGTTGGAGTATATTTACTTCGTCACCCTCACGTTACATTCGCAACCTTTATTCTACTTATTGGATTCACCCTAATTTTTAGAGGTGTTTTTGATATCGTAGTAGCTCTTGCGAACAAGATGAGCGCTACCAACAAAACTTTACTCATGCTTGCAGGAGTAATTTCGTTTATTGTTGGCATCATAGTACTCTATCAGCCAGTTTCAAGCGGTGTGGCATTTGTCTGGCTCCTTGGTCTATACGCCCTGATTACAGGTCCTATTGCCATTGCAGTAGCTCTTGACGCAACTAGGAAGTAAATAGTACACAATATAGTTCGCCCTATACTAAATAAACGTCGCATTATGCGGCGTTTTTTAGTGCCTTTATTTCTTGGTCTTTTTTGGCTTCGAAGGCTTAGACTTCTTCAGCCTTGATCTAACATTATAGAAACATCGAGCTAGGAGATTAATCTCTCCAAGAATGAATATTAATGACATGAGTATGAGCGCATATACTCCGTAAAGAGTCCCCAGTCTAACGTTACGCGCGCTACTGTCTATCTTGTTCTTGGCATCAGTTAACTTCTGTTCAAGCTTCTTAACCCTAGGAAAAGTAAAACCGCCTTCCTTGACAGTTGACGGGAAATTCTTGATGCTTTCCAAACTATTTTTGGCGTTGTTTAGATTATTAATTGTAGGCTGCAATCTATTATTAAAGTTGAAGGTTTCGAGGCTGTTAGTAACAGCATTCAGTCTGTTTATATTCCTCGTAGCTATGGAATTTACTGCAGATGTTACAATTTGTGAGCTTACGACTGAGGAGAGTGAGCTATTTATAAATGATAGTACATTGCTTACACTGTCTATTTTGGTATCGAGAGCCGTTTGAATTTTAACGGTTTTTGTATTTACTACTGTATTTACATATACAGAGCTGCCGATAATGACAAAGCAAATCAAGATTCCGACGAACGAAACTATGAGCCCAGAGATATTTAAGGTAAGAAATATTTTTGGTTTACGGTAGATATTACTGATAAAAGATTTTACGTTGGAACTGTACCTCTTAAGCGTGTCCATAAGTTATATAATAACATACAGCATCTAGCAACTTAATTGCTTACGGTTTCTCCTAAAGAGTCTATCTAAGCTGATTTCCATTTTCTCCTAAATGAAAACCAGCTTACATCCTCCTAAAACTGTATGCATAACTATGCCAGCTAATGTTGAGCAAATGCTGAAGAATCTATGGTTTATCTTTTTTTATATCACTTTTATCCGTAGCAGTGTTAAGCTCTTTAATTGATTCCGTACTTCCTCTAAGCACAATAAGAAAGAGTACCTTTAAGACAGACCTTTTTGGAACTTTTTTTACCAAGGTCACTATGTCCTTACTACAGAGTAGGATGCCAATAGCTCCAAAAACGGTTTGGATAATTATTATGCCGATGAACACTGCGTGCTGCGCTTTTGGATCATTAGAATATCCAAGGGCGTGAGAAATAGATGGGGCTGCTGCCCACAGGGGAATCCACCAGAGAAGTATGAAAACGATACCTAGACGTAGGCGGTTACCCGATATAGCCCCATCGTTCTTTGCCATTACCCACAAGTATACGCCGTAATTAGGCTAAAAGTGCATGATATTCACACCTAATTTTCTAAACATATTTAAGCGGATACTGTACACTTAAAACGTGAGCAAAACATCAAAGAGACCTCGGTTCAGTGTGGTGATACCCTGCTACAACGAAGAAAACTATATTGGTGATACTTTGTCGTCTCTTAAATCTCAAGATTTTGAAGGCGAGTTTGAAATTATTGTGGTGGATAACAATTCCACCGACAGTTCAGCCAAAATTGCCGAAGAATACGGTGTAAAGATAGTAAAAGAGATACGACCCGGTGTGTGCTGGGCACGTGAAGCTGGAACTAAAGTAGCCAGCGGTGAGATTGTAATTTCCACCGATGCCGACACTATATTTAATCCTAATTGGCTATCAAAACTTGACTGTATGTTCAATCGCTCCAGCAACTATGTAGCCGTTGCCGGTCCGTGCGTATACAGGAGTGGTCCGTTTTGGGGTAAAGCTTATCCCATAATTCTGTTTAAAGCAGCTCATGGATACTCCAAGCTAACGGGTCACCCTTTTTATGTAACAGCCACAAATCTGGCCTTTCGTAAATCAATCTGGGACGGATACGATGTTCATAGCCCTCAGGGTGGCGATGAGTTAAGCATGCTTAGACAATTCAAAAAGAAGGGCAAGGTTGGCTTTCAGTACTCCAACCCGGTATTTACTTCAGCTAGGCGTCTTAAGAGAGGTCTTCTATACAATATTTTCGTTACACTTTTTTATTACTATATCTGCGGTTATTACATTGACCGTGTCTTCAAGCGAACTATTATCGGTTCAGCCCCGGCTTACAGGTTTAATGTAGAGGAAGAAACAATTGGGCCTAAGCCCAGGCTTCGAACTACGCTTAATCTGTTTTTCAATAAAATAATAGAGTAGATATGACGATCTTGTTGGTGCTTATAATACTTGCTATCGTTTTTTTATTTGCCTATTACTTATTCATGTCTACTTCTTCCCAAATATTTGGAACTTATCCGTACAAAAAGCAGACTAGTAAGAAATTGGTTGCTCTTACCTTTGATGACGGTCCAAATGAACCTTACACAACTGAGATAGCCGATTTTCTTGAGTCTAAAAAGATAAAGGCTACCTTCTTTCAGGTTGGAGAGTGTGTTTCGAGATATCCTGATGTTACTAGACGTTTATATAAAGACGGGCATGACATAGGAAACCATTCGATGCATCACAGATTCAGGGATCACTTATTCCACCCGTCTTATCTTAGAGAGATTATAGATAACCAACATATTATAGAGAAGACAATTGGAGTCAGGCCTGCACTGTTTAGATCACCTTGGCTTTTTAGGCAGCCGTGGCTTCTTTCTTCGGTTAAAAAAGCTGGGCTTAGACCTATAAGTGGAAAATTCTGTCATCCGTTCGAAGTAGCCCAGATCAGCTCCGAAAAAATAGCCAGGAAAGCTATATCCGAAGCTAAGCCCGGAGCAATTATTATTTTTCATGACGGTTTTGATGCACGCGGCGGAAATAGATCTCAGACCGTGAAAGCACTGAAGCTGACTGTCAACGAGCTGATAAGTAAAGGTTACAGTTTTGTAACTATTAGCGAGCTCTTCTCAGTTAATACTTACATTCCCTAATATTTACAACGATTATTCAAAGTGCTATAGTTAATTTAAATCGTGGAGACAAATAGTATGTAAAAAGGTGCGGTGCTTGAAATGAAAATTCAAATAGAAGAATATACAGATAAAACGCATAAAAATAATCATCCTCAGCCATCAAGAGGCTTTATTAGTGATTTTGCTGCTACCCCGCCACATAACGAAGAAGGAACTCCAATCAAAGTTAAGAGGACAACCGCTAATAAGTCAGTGACACCTATTCAGACACTGAATTTTGAAACTGCTCTGGATATGAGCCTGCCGGTTGATTCGTCTTTAAAGCGCGATGATATGCGCTCTATGAGCCGTATGTTCCTTATTGCTTGCGGCATAACCATTGCAAGTATTGGTGGACAGTATTTATTCGTTGAATATAACAATAATTCATGGGACATTTTTATCACAGTATTTAGTGCGATGATTTTTGTTCTCGGATCGGTTGTAACTCTTAGTTACTGCATTCCCTTTGTATGGCGTAAGATACGCTAGGAAATTTATTTAGACTTTTTCTACAAGAAAGAATATGCTTGGGCCGAAATATAGTTTAGCTAGTTTGGGTTGAAGGGTTGCTTCGAGCTTAATGAGCTGTTTCATGCTAAGGGTTTTCTTAACTATGCCTTTTCTCAGGTTAGACACTGAAAGTATAGCTTCAACTCTTAGGTTATGCTCATTCAACTGCTTGTTTACTGTCTTGGCATTATGGTTTACAAACGGAGTATTTTCCTTTATTCCATTGGCCTCGTCACCGATGGGTACGGGTCCTTCGGGAAGTTTCTTGAGTCTTGCAAGGTGTTTTACCCTATGCATGAAATGAGCATAGTTTGCCACCTCAATTATGGCTTTGCCTCCAGGTTTCAGAGCACGATGAATATCGCTTAAGGTATTATCCAAATCAATTATGTGGTGGGTTACCCTGACCATAACCAAAAGATCAATTGATTCATCCTTAGCGGGCACGTAGTCTTTCTTATCCAGTAATGTGTAAGAAATATTAGGATTATTGCCATACTTTTCTTTACCAATATCCAGCTGCCTCTGTGACGGATCTACAAGTATGTATTTATCTGCATATTTAAGCAGTACCTCCGACAGCCTGCCGTATCCCCCGCCATAATCTAGTGCGGTGTTAAAATGTTGTCCTTTAAGTAGTCTCTTAATAGCGACCTCTTCGGAAAGATTTTCGTAATCACGACCGACCCAAAATTCTCGATAATCGTGGTCGCCTTCGTCGTAAAAATTAATACTATCCGCTTGAGTCTTACTGGGTGTTGCCAATGAAATATCCTTTTATAGTTAGTGATTTGATCTTCATACCATTCTATCATTATTTAGGTTTCTATTTTATGATAATAGTTGATAAGATTCATGTTGTAGTTCTATAACAAATAAAAGCCATACTGAAGGGCAGTTAATCAAAAAATATAATGCTGAACACCTGGGTAAAAATTGTCAATAAAAGACCGTGGGCAGTACTTTTTATATCAATATTCATAATTCTTACGGCAGCCATTTACGGTGTTGGAGTGTTTAATAAGTTATCTTCTGGCAACGACTTTTTAGACCCATCCAAGACTTCGACAAAAGCCTACAATTTATCCAGATCTGAATTTCCTAATTCCCAGAGCCAGCTGTTAGTTTTATTTGAAAATCATAACGGGACTATACTTGATCCATCTTTTAGCTCCGAAGTTCAATCATATTTAAACCACATTGCTTCCTTGCCACACGTTGTTAAGGTTAATAGTTACTACTCAACCGGCCAAGCCCGATTTGTGTCTGCGAATAAGACGTCCACCTATGTTGGAATACAGTTATCTGGCACAGACACGGTGCAAAAACAAGTTTATACGAATTTATCAAACTATATCGCTTCCCATAAAAACTTGGCTACCGTTAAGCTCGGTGGAGCCGTAGCAGTAAATGCCCAAATAAACGAACAGATAACTAAGGACTTGAAGCTGGCTGAGACAATTTCGTTTCCAATAGTAGCGATTTTGCTGCTTCTTATATTCGGAAATGTAGTAGCGGCCCTAATACCTTTGTTACTAGGAGGATTAAGTATTCTTTGTGCTCTTAGCATTACCCGACTTTTGACCGAATTTACACCTATGTCGGCTTATGTAATAAACGTTATAACACTTTTAGGGCTCGGCCTGGCTATAGACTACAGCCTATTTATGGTTGGACGTTTCAGGGAGGAATTGAGGAATACAGGATCTGTAGATAAAGCACTAGAAGAGACGGTTAAAAGGGCTGGCCGGACAATTATGTTTAGTGGCTTTACGGTTGTAGTAAGCCTTCTGAGTTTAATAGTATTCCCCGAAACCTTTTTACACAGCATGGGCCTAAGTGGTGCAGCTGTGGTCAGCTGCGCAGTTATTCTGTCAATAACAATCGTTCCGGCATCATTAAAATTGTTAGGCCATAGAATAAACGCCCTGAGTCTTCCTGGAAGAAATAAATCCAAGGTCAGTAAAAACGACTCAGTAAGCGGTTTTTGGTATCGCTTTAGTGAATATATTATGCGAAAGCCAGTTCCGATATTGCTTGTAACTCTAGCCTTCTTACTTGCATTGGGCCTACCGTTTCTTCATGCCCGGCTTTCAAACCCTGATATATCTACGCTGCCAAATAACTTTTCATCAAGACAAGTTAATGACGCACTTGTAAAAGACTATAGAAATATTAATACCGAGCCTATAAACATTGTATCGTTTGAATCTAGTGGTGATCCCCTTAGTAGCGCAAACGTAATTGCACTAAATAACTACATCAAGCAAATAAAGCAGCTTCCTGGCGTAAGCGGCGTAGACAGTGTATTTACCCATATACCTCCGGTGAAGGCTCAAATTGGATCAGCCAGCTACGACCAATTGCTGAATTCTAAAGCGCTTAGTCCAGTTGTGTCCCAATATATAAGTGGCAGCTATTCGCAGCTGAATGTATATCAATCTTATTCTTCACAATCCTCTGACGCCCAAAAGCTAGTAGGCAAGATTCGAAGCATAACACCTCCAGAAGGAACTACTATTTATGTCGGAGGGCAAAGCGCTGAGCTGGTTGACCTGCTTAAAAGCCTACACGATCATATACGTATAGCCGGAGCAATTATATTTTCGGCGACCATCATTCTAATATTCCTGTTGATGGGTGGCTTACTAGTACCACTAAAGGCGGTTGTGCTCGGTATTATATCCCTTTCAGCCTCCTTTGGTATTCTTGTCTGGATCTTTCAGTCGGGACACCTTACATCTTACCTTCCGTTATCTGCTTATGGATCGATCGATGCTACAAGTATGGTGCTGATCTTTGCGATTGCATTTGGCCTATCCATGGACTATGAGTTCTTCCTACTCTCAAGGATAAAAGAAGAATATGAAAAAACTCATGACACTACTCACTCAATAGCTCACGGAGTACAGAAAACAGCGGGCATTATAACCTCCGCCGCACTGCTTCTTATATCGGTAATTGGGCTGTTCACTACTAGTAAGATTTCTCTTATTCAGCAGATTGGTCTAGGTCTAGCAGTAGCCGTAGCTATAGACTCAACCCTAGTTCGAATGATAATGGTACCTACAACTATGCGCATACTAGGCAAAGCTAACTGGTGGGCACCTAAACCTCTAAAATATATCTA
>JBIOIO010000001.1:0-122679 GCA_044449925.1 Saccharimonadales bacterium (SeqCode) | reverse complement strand
TGTAACGGCTATTCCTAACTCTCATCCTATTATGCCTTCGGAGCATGAGGACTCACCGACGGATAAAACGAGGACTTGGAGCGTTATTACAGCTGAATTAGATGGATTTTCTCACCAAATCGACGAAACTTTTGAAGACCGTCTTGCAGTGCTTGCTATTACTGGACCTGCATATGTCAGAAGGGTTTTTGGAGGTCAAACTGCAGGCCATGATCTTTCAGCGGATAGATTGCTAATTTTGAAACATGTCGGTCTAGCGCCACAAGACAATTGGCTCGTAGGCTTGCCGTTACCCAGAGAATTACCGGAAGGAGGAACAGCTTAATATGTTTAATGTCTTACAACGAAGCTATAGAAATTGCCACAGGTATATATTGACTAAACATTAGAAGTATGTTAGTATAGAGATATGAGCAATACGCCAGCAGAACAACCAAAACAATCTATCCCGACTGAGTCAGGGGATGGTCAGGCTTTGCAAGCAGTACCAGAGTTTGGTATAGGTCGAGTTGATCCAGTTACTGCATATTTTGATGAAATTCATGGTACACCTTCAGCTCCCGCACCAGTAGATGAAGCTGTGGCTAAAGCTGCCTACCAAGGCTTATCTGAAGACGATCTAGTATCTCGGAGGGCTGACGCAGCCCCTAAACACAGTGCAAGATATCGAAGATTAAGATCAGGTATCGGAGCTGTAGCCGGAAGTACAATATTATATCTAGGAGCCGGTCCGGCGATGAGAGAAGCGGATTACGCCTTCGGTTCAATTGGCGGAAACAGCTATTCTACAGCCGCAGCTGGAGTTAAAGCAGAAAGTACGTCGCACGATCCGATTTCTGGTCCAAATCCCGTTACCCCTGCTGAGGCAAGAGCCGAAGCCGCTGCTAATCTCGGACCTTAACTAATTGTGCACAAATAAGTAGAAATTGAATAGTTCTAGTGTTCAAGCAAAGCTTTAAAACGCTATATGTGGACATTTAATCTCAACTTCTTAAAAACTGTGGATAAGTGGTGTCATAAACACCACTTTTTTTCATTATGTGGCTTGCAGGGGGTTATAGTGGGTAGTACACTCATGGCAGTGGGTAGAAATGGAACGGCAAAATAGCGCTCCAATTCAAAAAATAAAAAACCACTAGTAGCTTTAAAGGATACCAATGGCCACGGTAGACTACTTCGAACGAAAGCTGGACGATAAACGGCGGTTAACCATACCACCGGAACTTCGTGAAAAGTTTGCGAGCGGGGCAGTAATAACCAGGGGCTTCGGGAAATACCTGCATTTATATCCAAAGGATGTATGGGAAAACCTCGTAGAGCCAAGGTTAGCCGGTGATATCCTCGATGAGCGGATTGCAGATCTAAACGTCCAGTTTCGGATGGGAAAGATCGAACAATCACCAGACGGTAAGCAAGGTCGGATCACCCTTGAGCAGCATCTGCTCGATTATGCCGGGATTGATCGGGACCTGATTGCTGTAGGGGTAGGAAAATATTGGAGACTGACGGCTCCATAGTGGAGGCGGTCAAGTGCGGGTACAACTTGCTCATTAACAATTAAACCGAATAGAAACCACTAATTCTCGAGTTTACCTATTCGGCAGTCAACGTGTGGATATGATAGTAAACCACTATAAAAAAACACTTTGTACCTTTCAAAAACACCTCCCAAAACTCCACCTCACACATAAGTCTCTCAAACTTGACGTAGCGAATAGTATTTATACAATTTGCTGTGTCACACAAAAACAAAAACTCTACACAAAAACAAAAAGTTGACTGCTGAATAGGTGACCTTGCAAAACAAAAAAACAAGCAAAGATGCACCAAAATAAAAACCAAAATAAAAACAAACAACATGTTCCAGTTCTACTGAATGAAGTTTTAGCGTATCTGGATCCGCACAAAGGGGAAACATACCTCGATGTAACGGCCGGATATGGTGGGCACGCTTCAGCACTATTGGACAAAGTTGGTAGCCTCACAAGAGCAGTCTTAGTTGATCGGGACGAAAAAGCAGTTGAATTCCTTAAAAAAGAGTTCAAAAGTGGATCAATCGATATAAGACACAAAGACTTTTTGACTGCTACACAGGAGCTTATAGCCGAAGGGCATACTTTCGATCTTATTTTGGCAGACCTAGGTACATCGTCACCGCACCTTAACGAGGGTCAGCGAGGCTTTTCAATAAAAGCAGACGGACCGCTGGATATGCGAATGGATCAGTCGCAATCGCTTACAGCTGAAACTATTGTGAACAACTTTAGCGAAGCCGAGTTGATTGATGTTCTGAGACGGTACGGGGAAGAACCTAAGGCAGTAACAATTACAAAATTAATTATTGCTCATAGACCTATCACCACCACCCACCAGCTCGCAGGTATAGTTGCAAGGGCCTGGCCCGGTTTTCACCGGATTCACCCAGCAACAAGAACATTCCAAGCGCTTCGGATTGCAGTAAATGATGAGCTTACTCTGATAGAACAAAGTTTGCCTCTCTGGTTTCAACTTCTCGAACCAGGTGGACGAATCGTCGTTATAAGTTTTCACAGCTTAGAGGATCGAATCGTAAAACAGGCTTTGCAAGAAGTTGCAGGAAAGGGCTATGATGCCGAATTTCGGCTCCTCACCAAACATCCTGTGACAGCGATGCCCTCAGAATTAGTCCATAATCCGCGTGCACGAAGCGCAAAACTTCGGGCCGCAGTGAAAATAAAAAAGAAAGGGAACTAAAATGCCAATTAGGGTAAAAAGTAGCTCCCGCTCCTACAAAATTCACGTTCGCGTGGTTTAGTAGGTAAAAAAGTTCCAGCCCTTGTCAAAGGGGGCTGGAGCCAAAGAGAAAAATAAAAAATATGACATACTCATCCTCACTAGCCATGAATCGGTCCAGATTCTCAGGCCGCAATCAAAATCAAGTTAGCTTTAAAAGCCAAGCACGGACTATTGGTCCTGTATCAAACACCATTACTTTAATAGTTTTGTCTTGTTTGCTTGGACTTTTGTATCTGACACAAGTTACAAAAACAAACGCACTAGGTACTCAAATATACGATTTACAAAAGAATCAATCTGCTCTTCAGACCCAATATGAAAATTTACAGGTTGCATCAGCTCGGTTACAATCATTAAATCGTGTACAAGAAAGTGCTGTTGCTAAAAGTTTGGTTTCGGTGGCCCCAACAGCTTCCGTCCAAAATTGATAGGGTAAAAAAGCCATGCTAGAAAAGCATGACTATAATAGCTCGGTGCTACGCGTGCGCGTGTGGTATGGAGCTCTTCTTATTGTCTTAGGCATTTTTGGAGTACGTCTATTTTATATACAAGTTATTCAGCACGGACATTATGCAGCGGCAGCTCGAAGTGACCAGCTAAAGCAGTACCAAATTCCGGCAACAAGAGGATATATAGAGGCGTACGATGGAGATAGCATTATGCCGCTGGTGTTAAACCAGAAACTTTACACCTTGTTTGCAGATCCACCTCTTATTAAAAACGTTGATCAAGTTTCAGGACAAATTGCAGGCGTTATAGGTGGAGATAGTAAAAATTATGCCAATCTAATGCGTACAAAAAATACGCAGTATGTAGTTTTAGCTAGAAAATTGAGTCCAGATCAGGAAGCAAAAATAACAGGACTTCAATTACCTGGAGTTGGCACCCAGGAGCAGGATTATCGTACTTACCCAGAAGGTTCCTTAGCCTCACAAGTTCTTGGCTTTGTAAATAATGAGGGGGTAGGGAACTATGGAGTTGAAGAAGCTTTGAACAAAGACTTATCGGGAACATCTGGAGAGCTTAAGGCCATCACTGATACTAGTGGCGTTCCGCTTGCGGCAACCAAGGGTAATATTCAAAAATCCCCTGTAAACGGTAAGAATGTGGTCCTTACTATTAATCTCTCAATGCAAGCTCAGATGGAGAAAATACTAAAGCAAGATTATATAAACACTAAATCAAATGGTTTGAGCGCGGTGATCATGGATCCCAATACAGGACAGATTAAGGCTATGGCAAATTATCCTACCTATGATCCTACAAATTATTCGACTATTACTGATCCCAGCGTATTCCAAAACGCTGCTGTCACAAATGCCATTGAGCCTGGATCAACTATGAAAATACTGACTACTGCTGCTGCCCTGGACCAAGGAGTCATACAACCCGATACAAGTTTCTATGATCCAGCCCGATGGAATGTCGACGGATTTACAATTACAGACATTGAACAAGATGGTGGAGCCAGGCAACAAAATATAGCGAGTTTACTTAATCTTTCTCTAAATACAGGAGCAACATGGGAATTGATGCAAATGGGTGGAGGACAGATTAATGCAAAAGCACGATCCGCTTGGTTTAACTACCTAACTAATCATTATCAGTTAGGTCATCCCACAGGTATTCAGCAAGGGTATGAGTCTGTCCCATATATAACTCCGCCACAGGACAATGGTTCTGCAATAGATCTGACTTATGCTGAAACCTCTTTTGGTCAGGCAATACAGATGACTGCTCTGCAGATGGCGGCTGCAGACTCCAGTGTGTTAAATGGCGGTACTTACTACAAGCCAACGCTTGTAGATGAAGTAATTGACCAGAACGGAAAGGCCACGAAGCAACAGCCTAAAATAGTCCAAAAGAACGTGGTTTCATCCAAAGTTAGTCAAGAGATGATTCCACTGATGGAAAATGTTGTGCGGCAGCATTTTGTAGCCGGATTCTCATATCTAAACTTCAGCCCAAACTATATAATAGGCGGAAAAACTGGAACTGCTCAAATAGCACAGAAGGGTGGTGGATATTCGGCCACTGATTATAACGGTACGTATGTAGGGTTTGTAGGCGGTAACAAGGTTCAATATGTAATAGTTGTTTATAACATTGATCCAAAGGTTGCCGGTTACGCTGGCAGCTACGGAGGACAACCGGTATTTTCTGACTTGGCTCATATGCTTATCGATAATTCATTTGTTGCACCTAAATCGCAGTGATATAAAGATATGAAGTGATATAATAAAACAAAAATGAAAACTGTATGAATACATTGCACATTGTCATTACCACCCACAATTTGACCCTGATTCTTGCGTTTGGGTTCTTAGGCTTCGCACTAAGTATGCTAATCACTCCTATCTACACCACTATTGCGTACAAGCAAGAGTGGTGGAAGCGTCAGCGAACTGACGCATGGTCGGGAGGAAAAGCTACTGTATATGCAAAACTACATGCTGAAAAGCATAAACGGCATATACCTACAATGGCGGGGCTTATTTTTGTTTGCGCAATTCTTCTCGTCACTCTTATATTCAATCTAGACCGTGGCCAGACATGGCTACCACTTGCAGGGCTTATTGGGGCTGCGGCCATCGGACTGATAGACGATTTTATGAATATACGAAGTATAGGTGGTGTAGCGGGGATGAGCGCAAGGGTAAAATTTGGCTTATACAGTATTCTTTTACTTCTTGGGGGATGGTGGTTCTACGCCAAACTGGGAGTAACATCGATTTATATCCCTTGGATAATGAATAATCATTGGCACGTGGGTATTTTTATAGTCCTTCTGTTTTGGATAGTCGTTATAGCGACTGCCATATCTGTTAATTTCAGTGATGGTCTAGATGGGCTTGCAGGAGGCCTTTTAACGGCTTCTTTTAGTGCTTACGCGATAATAGCCGTGACTGAGGGAAAAATAGCATTAGCGGGCTTCTGCTTAACTGTGGTGGGCTCATTATTAAGCTATACATGGTTTAACATCTATCCCGCCAGATTCTTCATGGGTGACGTAGGTGCTTTCGCGCTTGGAACCGCGCTGGGAATAATAGCTTTCCAGACAGATACGGTTTATCTGCTCCCGGTAATAGGGGCAGTTTACGTCATGGAAACAGGGTCAGTAATTATTAACAGGACTTCTAGAAAACTGAGAAACGGAAAGAAAGTATTTCTTTCGTCTCCGATACATCATCATTTTGAAGCAATTGGTTGGCCTGAAACTAAAGTTACGATGAGATTTTGGATTCTTGGCGAAATAGCTAGTGTAGTCGGTCTAATCATTTTCTTGATCGGACGACGGGGGTAACTAGGCCATGCGGCCCCGTCAAAGCGTTCAACCTCGACGCCGTCCTCAAGTACAACAGCAACAATTGCAGCTAGGACGGAAACATAAACCAGACTATTGGTTGGTAATCTGGTGCGCAGCGCTGTTATCTATTGGGCTTATAGTTGTATATGCAATCAGCCCAGCTCTTGCTGTAACCAATCATGTAAGCAGTAATTACTACGTAGGAAAACAGCTAATTGCTATCGCTCTTAGCATCATAGTTTTTATTATTACGGCCAAAGTGCCTTTGCAAATATGGAGGCAGGTATACAAACCACTTCTTATAGTTGCTGGACTTGCGACACTTCTGGCATTAGCCATTCATGTTAATCCGGCATATCCTGCACATCGTTGGGTACGTCTGGGTAGTTTTTCTTTTCAATCTGTAGAATTAGTAAAATTTGCTGGACTAATATGGGTAGCAGCTTTTCTAGCAGGAAGAATTCATGACGGGACGATTAAAAGTGTTAACAGAACGTTTCAACCTTTTATATTCGCTCTTCTAGCAGTCGGTATTGTGGTAGCCTACAAACAAAGTGACTTGGGTTCAACAGGGGTACTTTTAGCTATGATGGGTACCATGGCCTTCGTTGCCGGTCTTCCCATGGGTAGAATCGCCCTAATTAGTGGGGGAATAGTAGTCTTAACTGCACTGGCCATTTCTACCTCATCTTATAGAATGGCGCGTCTCGAGACTTTTCTTCACCCTAATTCGAACTGCCAGGGTAGTGGTTATCAGGCGTGCCAGTCCTTAATTTCAGTTGGTTCTGGAGGGGTTATTGGACTGGGTCTTGGTAATAGTGTCCAGGCGTACGGATATGAACCAGAGGCAGCCAACGACTCGATATTCGCTATATACGCCGAGAAGTTCGGTTTTATAGGGACAATTATCCTACTTGTAATATTTGCATTATTCTTTACTAGGCTCAAGAATATAGCAGAACGACTGCCCGATGATTTTAGTCGTCTGTTAGTTGTCGGAATACTAGCCTGGTTTGCAACTCAAGCTCTCATTAACATTGGTGGAATGATAGGACTGCTGCCACTGAAGGGAATAACGCTGCCCTTTATAAGTTATGGCGGTACGTCTGTAATCTTCTCGGCTGCTGCTGTTGGATTGGTATATCAGGCCTCACAGTACACTACCTACGCATCTCCGAGGGTTACCACATCTGAAGGTGAATATAAGCCTCGGGACTACAGAAATAACACTGTACGAAGGGCAAATGTGTGAGCACCGTAGTCTTAACGGGTGGTGGTTCTGGCGGTCATATTACACCGATACTCGCAGTTGCGGCTGAATTGAAAAGAAAAGATTCATCCATTCACGTTATTTACATCGGTCAAAAAGGCGATAGTCTTGCAGATATACCGGAGAAAGATCCAAATATAGATGAAGTTTACACCGTTAGAGCCGGTAAATTTCGTAGATATCACGGTGAGGGACTGAAGCAGCTTCTAGATTTAAAGACGATGTTTTTAAATATTCGAGACTTCTTCTACGTTTGTATAGGTATTTTTCAAAGTTGGAAGCTGATAAGGAGAATAAAGCCGGGGGCCATGTTTAGTCGTGGGGGCTTTGTAAGCGTTCCGGTGGCACTAGGTTCAAAATTAAATGGAGTACCATACATAACTCATGACTCAGACTCTTCACCAAGTCTCGCAAATAAAATTATTGGCAGGTGGGCTACTTATAACGCGGTGGCTCTTTCCAAAGAACTTTATTCTTATCCCGAATTGAAAACAATTACGACTGGCATACCATTGAACAAACATTTTAAATATGTTGACTCGGAGATCAAGAATAAATTTCGTACTGAACTAAAAATTCCTAAAGATGCTCTACTTATTTTTGTCATTGGAGGAGGCCTTGGGTCACGAGATATCAATACTGCTATGGAAGAAGCTCTGTCGCATCTGCTTGAGGAATTTAAAAATCTTCACATCATACAATCTGCAGGTAGGGGGAATGACCAAGAACTAGCACTCAAATACAAAGAATTACTTGATGAATCGGCTTTTAACAGAGTAGAAGTGCATGATTTTATTGGCGATGTATACAAATATAGCGGGGCAGCAGACTTAGTTATTACGAGGGCAGGAGCAACAAATTTGGCCGAATTTGCCGTTCAAGGCAAGGCCTGTATTGTGATTCCCAGTTCATTTTTAGCCGGTGGACATCAACTTAAGAATGCCAAATATCTAGAAGAGCAGGGCGCAATTGAGGTTATTCAGGGCGATGAACTTGTAAGAGACTCCAATAAACTTGCACAAAAAATATCCGATTTATTAAAAGACGAGTCGAAGAGAAAATCTCTCGGCAAAGTTTTTAGTTCATTTGCTCAAGAAAATGCTTCCGATAAAATAGTTGATCTAATCCTAAAACTACTATGAGCTTGTTAAGACGAAAGAAGTCAAAATCACAAGGACGACAGAGGCATATTAATACGCCTGAAGAAGATTCCAGGCAATACGGATTTGCTTACAGTTCACGCAAGTCGGATGATGAGATACAGCTCGGTAGAAAACAAAATACTAAAAGAAAACCGTCCTATCTTTTTGGTAATATATGGTTTCAAAGATTAGGCTTATTTATTTTACTCATTGCCATAATTGCATCTGTTATTAATATAATTAGCCTATCTCCTAACGCACAAATATTGCAGGATTCGGGCGAAAATAAATCGCCGCTTTTTAATCCGGCTGATTATTCCGGATTAGTAAACAGAATTCTTTCTGAATCAGTCTGGAACAGAAATAAGATTACTATTGATACTAACAAAATATCTAGAGAGTTAAAGGCAAATTACCCCGAAATCCAGAGTGTAAGTGTGGACTTACCGCTACTTGGTCATAACCCAGTTGTATATATTCAACCTGTACAGCTTGGATTGGTTTTGCAATCTTCTACTAGCGGTGCCTATATACTTGACGGAACAGGACGAGCAACCATAAAAAGCAGTGATACACCCGAGATAGCTCAGAGACTATCCCTTCCGACAGTTGTTGATTACAGCGGCATAGAGGTAAAACTGGGAAAGCAGGTACTACCTGCCAACTACATAACTTTTACAGAGATAGTTAAGGGAGAACTCGAAGCTAAGCACTATACGGTTGAGACTATGACTTTGCCTCCATCTTCAGGAGAGCTAGACGTGAAGATAGTAGGGCAGCCCTATATAATAAAATTCAACTTAGCTAATAATGATCCACAGCAACAAGCAGGGACGTTCCTTGCTACTATAAATGACCTAACCAAGCAGAATACTCCTCCTGCAAAATATGTTGATGTGCGTGTAGATGGCCGAGCTTATTATCAGTAGTCCCTATTCTCCCCCTCACGTGTTCGTAAATTGTTCACTTTTCTAAATAGTATGGATATCTAAAAAAACTATACGAACATACATAAAAAGGGTAAAGTCAAATATTTTTATTTTTGGGTAGGAAAGCAGGGGACGAACATTTTTTTAAGAAAAAAGCAAAAAAGGTATAGTTTCACGACAGAACTGTGGAAAAGTCAAATAGTGTCCCAAATCACAATCAAACACTAGGCTAGTATATGCGAGTAATGCTTGATGTATGGATAGATAGTAATAGAGCTATTCAATGCAGGCACGTAGAAACTATAACTTGGCATTTTTGGGATAGACACTTAAATAGTCCCCTGCAGAAGGGGTATGTGTAATCATCTTATTAAACTATATTAGAGTCGCAAAATATACATTGTGCGACGTTTCGTCTATATAACAATGTAGCACACTGCTCCGTGTTCTCTCGCCAAAAAAATCTTCTATCCCTCCGTTTTGTTTTTATTTTTTCATCACTGCTCTGCCTAACCATGGTAGCCCAGTGTTTTTTAAGCAAAGAGCTATTTCCCCATACAATATCCGCTATTACCTGTTCGTATTTTGTTTATATTCTAGAGATATTTCTTATAATCTTGGGACGGCTATCCTACCAAGAGGAAGAAGACCGCTTGTATAGACGCTGTGATCTGGATTATCGCTTTCAAGTGATTCCAAAGGGGTTCTAGTGAGATGTAGGCTTTGCTTTTTCACAGCGAGAGCGTTGCTGTCCTTTAAAATACCATCTAGATGTCCAATAGTCGACCGGCCGTTACCCCAAAGAACGAGACGTCCACCATAGAGTTTCATGCTGTTGGGTCGATCGTCTGGCCGCTGGCCTTGGCCACGCATTTCCCAATCTAAAGCGCTACTGCCCGTTAGCATATACATTGACTCGACAGTCCCCGGGTAAGGTTCAATGAGTCGCGAGGGGGATTCAAAGTCGTCCGGAATAAATTCGCCAGTTTCGTCCCAATGACTTGGATCCTCTTCGTCTTCGGGTCCTAATTTGCGGAACGCACCAAGAACGCATACTTTTAAAGCTAGAGCATTAATATCTAGCCGATTTTCTTGAGAGACTTCCATAAAATTACGAATTTCGTCATATGTTGTCGAAAATTGTCCGACTAAGTATTCATGGTCGGGGCTAAATAGGTGATCTGGAAATGGCATTGTAACTTGATTAGCTTAAGTATTCTGCTTATTCAGCCAGCGCGTAGGTCGCTTTAGCGACTCGCTTGAACTGTGGCTTTCCCTGTAGGTTGAGGAGGATGGTAGTTTCTTTGACAAACCGGCTCTTCAGAACACGCTTTACTATCTCGTCACGGTGTAATGGCTCACCTGCCTGCTTGAGTACTTCAGTAATAATATCGGCAACAGTACCCTTGTCATATCCCCACTCTTTAAGTGCATATATTCCCCGCCCTATGAGAACAAATCTTTTGTCCTTTATAAGTTCGTTATGAACTGCTTGAGTTGTAACGTCTTTTCGCTTGAAGTCACTGTCCTTGATAGCTTCAGAGATTTCATTAAAGTGCATGTGCTTGCCATTCTCTTTCAAGATAACGTATATCTTGTCACGAATGTTCTTAGGGTTGACCATTGGCCATTTGATAAGTCCCCAGCGTCCGTTTAGGGTTGCAAGTTGCTTAGATGTACTAGCAAGAGCGGCTGCCTGGACAGAGTCTTCAATTTTTGCCGCCTTGGCAATAGTTTCAATGTCTTTAGGTTCAGCTAATTTCTTAACTGCCTCAATAATAGTGCCGACTAGCAGTTTAACAGATTTTTCGTCGTGTGCCTTCTTAGAGCCAACGCTATTATAGAAATTATCATCTTCAGATATAACTATTAACTGTGTGCAAAGCTGGCTTAAGAATGCAACTCTGGCCTGCTCTTCACGGTTCATTCCGTCTGTAAGCTTATTAGTAAGAGAGCTTACACGTGCAATCTGACCGTCTTCGTTAAGAATAGCCAATACTTTAGCTTCGAATTCGGAAATATGTGGGATAGTTCCCTTCTCTACGGATGCTTTAAGGTTTTGAATAACAGATTTTTCTAGCTGCCTTACTCTTTCTCTCGTGATACCAAGCATTTCACCTATTTGCTCAAGTGTTTCTTTTCGATCAAACAGACCAAAGCGGCGGGCTATTATTTCTCGCTCTCTCTCTCGCTCAATACTTCTCAGGACATCATTAACAAGCTCTTCAGTAGTGAGTTCAGCAGTTGCCGCTTTTTGTGCCATATAATTAATTATTCCCTGTTATTAACATAACGTTAATTCTTATTATAAAACTATAGAATGTAAAAGTCAACACTATCTACTACTAATACAATGTTTATTGTAGCACAATACTGACAGCACTGCGTATTCTATGTTGTAAAAATATTACTTATCCACTGGCTTTACTAATGTGCAAGATTACGGCTTATGTTTTTCTAGTTTTTCGACGTCTTGTACCGCGTTTTTTCGCAGGTGCTTCAGCAAGCATTTTTTTAGCTTCTACCTCTGTAATCTTGGCAGGATCTATACCTTTTGCTATTCGTGCATTCTTTTTTGAGTCAGTAATGTAAGGACCATATGGACCATTAAGGATTTTTATGCCACTGGCAAATTCCTTAATGTTTTTAGCTGCATCTTTGTCGAGTTTGGTCTTATACAGCTCTCTTGATTCTTCCTCTGTTATTGTACGAGGATCAAGGGGTTTTATAGAGACGAAAGTCTTGTCTACCTGTATGTAGGGTCCAAATCGTCCAATATTGGCTTTAATTTCTTTTCCATCCTCTGTTTTGCCAACGGTACGAGGCAGCTCAAACATGGATAGTGCTTGATCTAGCGTAACTGTATCTATAGTTGTAGAACTTGGTAAAGGTGCAAATGCCGGCTTCTTTTCCTCGTCCTCCGTGCTTCCTCGCTGGAGCATAGGCCCATAACGTCCATATCGTGCAAAAATCGGTTCCTTGGTCTTCGGATCTATACCTAACTCCCTAGACTGAGATACTTCTTGACGGGAGATATCCTCCCCTTTTACTACAAGAGGATGGAATTCCTTATAAAAATCGCCGATCATTTTTTCCCAAGTTTCTTTTCCATCGGCAATATTATCGAAATCTTCCTCTACTTTGGCGGTAAAGTCGAAATCAACAATTGAGGGAAAATATTTTACTAGGAAATCAGTAACAACATCCGCAATCCCTGTTGGTATTAGTTTTGATTTATCCGCACCAGTGATAGTAGTGGTTTTGGTTTCGGCTATTTTCCCGCTTTGCAGTGTTATCTCTGTTATGTCTCGCTCAACACCGTCAAGATCTTTCTTTTCTATATATCCACGAGTTTGAATTGTGGATATCGTTGGTGCATATGTACTCGGTCTTCCAATGCCTAGTTCTTCAAGCTTCTTTACAAGTGCGGCTTCTGAATATCTCGCTGGAGCCCTTGAAAAACTTTCTACGCCTGTAATCTTTTCAGCTTTTAGTTTTTGTCCCTTTTCAACGTTTGGCAGTAGCACGTCTTCTTTTCCACCACCATAAACCTTCATAAATCCGTCGAAACGAAGTATTTCACCCTTGGCAATAAATAATTCAGGCTGCTTATTTATACTTATTGTTATCTCTGTTTTCTCAAGTATTGCGGGTGCCATTTGGCTTGCAAGAGTTCGTTGTCTTATTAATGAGTAGAGTTTTTTCTGCTGCTCATCGGATCCTGCTGAAACTCTAGACATTTCCGTTGGTCGAATTGCCTCATGAGCCTCTTGTGCGGATGTATTCTTAGTCTTGTATTGCCGTCTGGTGTGATACTTAGATCCGTACTCTTTTATAATAAATTTCTCGGCTGCAGAAATAGCTAGTCCTGATAAGATAGTTGAATCAGTACGCATATAAGTTATGTATCCTGCCTCATACAGTCTTTGGGCTAGCGTCATAGTTTGACGAACGCTGTAACCAAGCTTTCTGCTGGCTTCTTGTTGAAGCGTACTTGTGGTGAACGGAGCGCCGGGATTCCGGCTTCCTGGTTTTTGATCTATTGCATCTATCGTATAGACCGCTCCATCAAGCTTTTCAAGCCATTTTCTTGTTACAGACGCATCTTGGAGCTTTTCATTTAATTCGGCTTGAATATCTTCGTTTTTATTTGTCTTGAAGCTACCTAAAATTTTAAATGTGCTTTTTGACTTGAATTCATTTATCTCTCGTTCTCTATCGACAATTAAACGTACAGCCACAGACTGGACTCTTCCGGCACTCAAGCCGGTTCGGACCTTCTTCCACAGTATTGGAGACAGTTCATAACCCACTAATCTATCTAGGACTCTTCTTGCCTGCTGTGCGTCAACAAGCTGTATGTTAACGGTTCTGGGGTTTTTAATGGCGGCTTCTATCGCGGTCTTAGTAATCTCGTGGAAAACTATCCGCTTGGTTTTTAAGGGATCTAATTTTAAGGCTTGAGTTAAATGCCAAGCAATTGCCTCGCCTTCGCGGTCTTCATCACTTGCTAGCCATACTTCATTGCCAGCTGCATCCTTCTTTAGCTCGCTGACTATCTTCTTTTTATCACTACTTATTTCATATTTAGGTTCGAAATTATTTTCAATATCTATATTCAAGCCTTTTTTGGGCAAATCACGAATATGACCAAAGCTACTTCGAACAATATAGTCTTTGCTCAGGAACTTCTCGATGGTCTTGGCTTTAGCCGGACTTTCAACAATAACTAGGTTTTTCGTCATATAATGCTCTCCATCTAAGCGTACTTAAGCATAGATTGCAATACATATATATGAGTATCTTCACAAATAACATCGCTAATTAGCATAAAAACTATGATTCAATGTACTGAGCGATTTTATATCCTATGTATATACCTAGAATTGAACCTACTCCGCTCAAGAGGATGCTCCATAGTCCAAGAAAATTACCACCATCGAACTTCCCACCTATCCAGGCACCAATGGTTCCACCAATAGCTATTCCTAGAAAAATCATTAGCTTCATAAATTTAGTTTATCACGGTAGAAAATCAACTAACCATAAACACCTTGAAAAAAAATAGAAAATGTTTTAAAGTATTGACATAAGGACATCCATTTGCTAAAATAGCAAACTATGATTCCTCGTATGGGGAATTCAGCACCTTTTACCCCATTCTAACTACTTTGTTACTTTTGTAACAGAGAAGATCGTTAGACTGTTTTAGAGCGACTAGAAAAAAGTTGTTACCCTCCACTTTATCTTTGTACGTTTTGCATTCTAAATGCGAACACGCTCTAAAACATACTAACCCCTTTAACTAGATTCCTCGATAAGCTTGCTTATCCCGGGGTCCCCAATTCAAAGCGAGCCTAAATGGTTTTGTCCTACTTGTAGGGTGAAGACACGTGTCATATATATAATAAGACAATCGATGTTTCGTTGGGGTGGGTTGAAGGGTATAATGAGCCTCCAGCGGTGCCCACCCCCTCTGGAGGCTCTTTTTAGTTAAACGATAAAACTACGCGTATCAATTGGCAATCCGCCGCCATATAGATATTCGCTTATTATAGATATCACTTCTCTTTTCATATTTGGTAGCTGTTCAAGCTCTTTTTCATCAAACTTTTTAAGTACAAAATCTTCGCTTTTAATTCTTGCGGGATGTTTTGGACCGACACCTATTCTTATTCTTCCATAGTCCTCGCCTATTTGTTCAGAAACAGACTTAACCCCGTTATGCCCGGCACTAGATCCGCCTTTTCGTAGTCTGATTTGGCCAAAATCAATATCAAGTTCATCGTGTATAACCACAATATCCGAAGGGATTATATTATAAAATCTTGCCACTTTCTGTACCGCTTCACCGCTTAAATTCATGAAGGTCGTTGGTTTTATCGCTATGACTTGCTGTTCACCGAGTCTTCCGATACTAATATTTACCTTAAGATCTTTTTTAGTTATCCAGTCGGACATCTCTTCCGTCTTTAGGACAAACTCATCTATACAAATAAAACCAGCGTTGTGCCTGGTGTTCTCGTATTCTTTTCCAGGGTTACCTAGTCCAACAATGATGACAGACTTATTTTGCCCAACTGAGTAGTAGTTAGTAGGGTCACTTACCTGAGGTCTGTTTACAAGCCATGCCATATCGAATAAGTATACGAGAAATACAGACAAATGAACATTTGTTTGATTTTATGAACCCTAGTCTTTAGTTGGGCTTTCGCCGTGCTTATGATTAATATGCTTATCTATAAACCAAAATTCAATAGGAGTACCGGCGTATCCGTATTCTTCGCGTAATTTTCTATCAAGATATCTTTTATAACTCCAGTGAACAAAACGTGAATGGCTACCAAAGATCTTGAAGGACGGCACAGGATTATCCGTTTCCTGGACTATATAGTTTAGCTTTGGAGATCTATTCTTTAGTCCCGCCGGAGGGTGCAAGTCGACAACTTTTCTCAGCCATTTATTTAGGTCTGAGGTTGGTATAATTTTATGTCTTTCTTTATCTATTTCTGTAACAATGTCGAATAGTTTGGTGATGTTTTGTCCAGTAACTGCACTGGTGAATATGAGCGGTGCCCATGGAACAAAGTCGTAGTTTGCTACTATCTGAGCAGCGAGATCATCTCGAGTAAAAGCATCTTTTTCTTCGGCACTATCCCATTTGCTTACAACGAGTACTAGCCCCTTTCCTGCCTCCTTGATCATACCTGCTATTTTTTGGTCTAATTGTACATTTAGTTCATTAACATCCATGAGCACTAGACATACGTCGGCTTGTTCTATTGCACTTAAGGTACGAATTACGCTAAATCGTTCTACGCCCACCTGAATCTTGCCAGACCTACGTATTCCAGCCGTATCTAATAGTTCGATTTCTCTTCCTTGATACTTCACGACTGACCGATTTATGTCTCTAGTAGTACCGGCCCTGTCAGCAACAATAGCCTGCTGTTTTTTTGCTAAAGTGTTAAAAAGCTGTGATTTTCCAACATTCGGGCGTCCGACTATAGCAATCCTCAATCGGTCATCGTCAATAGTCTCGGTAGCATGAGGTATAACTTCAACTAATTTATCTAGCAACTGCTCTATTCCCCTGGTTTGAGTGGTAGAGGTATATAGGATTGGTTTGATGCCAAGACGTTCAAATCTGGTTAGGTCTTGCGACTTGGCTTTATCGATTTTATTTACTATCAGAAATACCTGTTTACGGCTTTTTAAAGCCATTTTGGCGACTCTACGGTCTTCTTCGGTAATTGGTATGTCAGCTTCGACTACAACCCATATGATATCGGCGCTGTCCGCAGCTTGTATTATCTGTTCTTGAATTGTAAATTCAAACTCGTCGTTGGGGTCTTTTATTCCAGCCGTATCTACTAGCCAAAAATGCTTTTCTTGATGTTCGGCACGCGCCATTATACTATCACGGGTGGTTCCCGCTTCTCTGGCTACGATTGCTTCCCGCCTGTCTAAAATTGCGTTAAATAAACTTGATTTTCCGACATTTGCTCGACCGACAATTGCTACAATTGGTAACTTTTTACTCATTATCTAAATCTATTATACCAATTTTACATCTTATGTGCTTGATTTCGTCAAGTTCTGTACAACTTTGTAGTCACCTTTTTTTAGATCACCAATTTCATAATCGCCAAAGTGAGTTCTATGGAGTGTCATAATTTTGTATCCTAGTGCTTCAAAAGTCCGGCGAATTTGCCTATTCCTGCCCTCTCTCATTGTGATGCGCCAACCCAAAGCCTCGTTGTTTAATGGGGTCATTGAAAAAGTACTGGGACCATCCTCAAGAGGTACTCCCTTCTCTGTTATAAGTTGTGCATGATCTTGTTTCAGTGGTTTATTAAGTGACACCTCATATATCTTATCTTTCTGATATTTTGGGTGAGTTAATGTATATGCCAAGTCGCCGTCGTCACTCATAAGCAGGAGTCCAGAAGAGTCTTTATCCAGGCGTCCTATCGGCTTTAACTTTCTATACCGCGACGGTAGTATTGAATAAATTGTTTCACTGCCTTGACCACGTCTAGAGCATACATATCCGACAGGTTTATGGAATAGAATGGTGGTCGTATCCTCGGGTAATTTGATAACTTCGTCATCTAGCGTAACTATGTCATTTTCACTAATTTTAGAACCTAAATCTGAGGGCGAATTATTAATCTTAACTCTGTTTTCAGCAATTGCCTTGTCTGCAGCCCTGCGACTCAAACCAGTTGCAGCTGCAACATACTTATTTATACGCATGCGTAAGATTATATCTTAAAGCGCAATACCGTTTAGATCGGCTCCGGGTTCTTCAGGAGTGGGTAAATTTATCGCAGATTGCGTAGTTGAAATCGATGGACTTCCAGGTGTTATAACTGAGCTTGGTGAAGGTCCTGTTGCGGTTGCTGGTTGAATTTGAGGAACGTTTTGTTCACTACTCTCCGCTTTTGCATCAACTATTATGGGTGTGCCTGGCAGTTCTTCCTTATCCTTGGCTTCTTTAACTTGTTCAAGAGCTAGAAGTGTATTTATATCTTTTTTAGGATCGGATTCCAACGGTTGTATAACTTTGTCGTGAACTACAGGAGATGCGCTTCTAGGACCTGAAGGTGGACTTTCAGGCTCAGGAGTAGTAGGTACTTCAGTTGGGCTAATTATTTTAGGTGCATTAGGGTCTTCTGGGAGAGCCGGTGGAGTTGGTTCTTCTTCTGGTGCGGGCTCTTCCCCCGACGATTCACCATCAGCTGCTTTAGTGGTTTCTTCACTACTTTCAGCTTCAACTGTTGCTCCTGGCACCGGCGGTGAAGCCTCTTCGCTCGCGCCGGACACAAAGTCTTCTATTTTTGCGTCAACGGCACTTTCTTCTTGGGCAGTAGTTTGCCCTTCTGTCTGCTCAGTCTTTCTAACCTCTTCTTCGGCGTCCTGCTTAGCTTTTTCTAAGTCAGGATCAGCAGAGGCTGGAGTTTCATCTGTACTTGGCTCAGTTTTTGTCTGTTCTACTTCCGACTCGGAAGGAGTTGAGTCAGAGCTTGGCGTTGTTTCTTCTGTGTCTGAACTGGGCTCAGGCGCTGTAGATGGTGCCGGAGTGGGATCAGGCATTGGAGGAGCTGGTGCAGGAGTTGGAGTGGGGTCTGGAGCTGGTGCAGGAGGTGTTGGATCAGGCATTGGAGGGGCTGGTGCCGGTGGCGCTGGTGGTGGAACAGGAGCAGATGTAGCAGGGGCTGGTGGCGCTGAGTCATCTTCTGCCGGTGCATCAGCCAATAGCTCATGAGTAACCCTTACAATATCTTCTAGAGTTACTTGTGATTTAACCAGATATCTGTCTGCACCTAGTTTATCTGCACGCTGTTGGTCATCATTTTGGCCTAGTGCAGTCAACATAATGACCGGTACGTTCTTAAGATTATCTGTATTCCTAAGTATATCCAACATTTCAAAGCCACTAATTTTAGGCATCATGATATCGGATATTATTAGGTCTGGACTTTCGGCTTTAGCAACTACAAGTGCCTCTTCACCGTCTTTTGCAGATACAATGGTATAGCCTTCGGCTTGTAAACGAGCTTCGTAAATCTCGCGCAAGTTATTGTCATCTTCGACGAGTAGTAGTTTAGACATACGTTTTATTGTCCTATATAAATTGAGCTTATGTTTACTTCAGATTTCATTGTATCATGTCATATCATAAAAAAAGAGGCATAAAGAGACAGAAAAGGTGCTGATTCCTATGCTTATTATACGCTCGAACCAGCTACAGATTTTGATTGCAGCTTCATGGCTTTCTCGTTTTCAAGTCTAGGAAGATTGAAAAAGAAGGTGCTTCCCTTACCAACGGTACTTTCAACCCATATTTGGCCGTTATACATTTCAATAATTTTACGGCATATAAAGAGACCTAGGCCGGTGCCGCCGATAGTTCGAGTCGCTGAATTATCCACACGATAAAGCTTTTGAAAAAGATGTGGAAGGTCTTCTGCCGGTATGCCGGGGCCTGTGTCTCTAATGTAACATTGGGCCACTTGTTTATTACCTGTAAGTCCGAGAGATATACGACCTTCAGGAGTATATTTAACGGCATTATCGAAAAGATTTGTTATCACTTCACGTAGCCGTTCAGGATCTACGTATACATAATACAGAGGACGTATCACACGTTCTCCGCCTTCGCTGTCCATAGTAGCGTTAATAGTTTTGTCGTTGCTGGCTCTAAAATCCATCTCAAGACCCTTTTTATCCGCCACTAGCTTTAGATCGGCATATAACTTATCTAGGAATTCACCCAGCTCAACTACAACGGGATTGCTAGTCAATCTACCGTCTTCGGCTTTTGCGCTAGTAAGCAAGTCTTGAAATAATTTCCCGAGGTGCTGTGTAGAGCTGTGCGCTTTTTCCAGGTATCCCCTTGCCTTACTATCTATATTTGCGACTTTCTCGTTTAGTGCCAGAGCCAGGTAGCCTTCTATGGCGGCAACAGGAGTTCTCATCTCGTGGCTGGCCGTACTAATAAAGTCTGCTCTCTGTTGCTCCTCTTCCTTCTCTTTAGTAATATCTCTCATTACTACAACTGCGGCTGATACTTTCCCCTGATCGCCTAGTAAAGGAGATACGTTTACGGCAACCGAAATCTGCTTGTTCTCCTTATTCAATATAAATAAATTGTCCTGCTTGATGCTTTCGCCACTGTTAAAAACGTTTAGAAGAGGATTATTCTCTGAATCAATTGGCTCTCCTTTATCGTTTACAAACTTAATAAGAGCATCGGCGCTAATACCCGTTGCATCTTCCGGAGCCCATCCACACAAAATTCCTGCACCCGGGTTCATTAAGAGGATTTGTTGATTGCTATCTATAAGGACAACGCCGTCTTCTATGGTCTCGATGATGACCTTAAAACGCTGAGTTTCGTCTTTCAGATTTGTGGGTAAGTTGACAGACGCCACTGAAGACGAGGACCGTCTACCGCCCCCATTCTTATGAATAAAAAGAAATGGTCTCATAATGCTACTGCTTACAGTGTATCAAAATTCATGCAAGATTATTCGTTTCTTGTCCTAGACGCTAGAGTAACGGATATGTTACTCTAGCGCTTACAACGTGGCCTCATCGTCTAGCGGCTAGGACACTGGGTTCTCATCCCAGCAACCGGAGTTCGATTCTCCGTGAGGTCACCAATGTTTTTAGTGTTCTGCGGCTTATACTGTATCCCACTTATTAATTAGTATCGACTTTCTAGTCCTGTAGTGACCCTATGAGCAAGAGTGATTCGTCTAAAATTACTCTGTTTTCATCTCTTCTAACTTTAGGTTGTTGAGGTATGTAAAGTCTGTTTGCCTCAAGTATTAAAGATGTAAATTCTCGTACTGCTTCACTAAATAAATCATCAAATCCAAGCTTTTTTATGCGGTTTACAGTACCGTTAAATCTTTCTAAGAATTTAGGAGTCGGAACGAATCCTTCAGCTAAGGCCGCCTGCCTGAAATGTGTAAGTGATATTTCAAATCGACGGCGAAAATTAGGTTGTCTGGCTTCATCGTCTACATCAAATAGCACCTGATAAGCAAGACTATCGCCCTTTGTAGGATCTGGACTATCTACAGCTTGCCTCTCTATCCAATCAAGACCATGACCCTCTTTGAGTGGATCGCCTGATTGAATCAATAGTCTGGCACCTTCAGACATTAACAGTGCTGGATCTCTGCCTACTACTGGCGCATAAGCATCAGCTAGCTCTATGGCTGTTTCCAGATCAATTGCATCTAATGTATCCGATATTCTCACCGCAATTTCCGGTACTGTCAGATCCTGTGCATTAGTGGCACTTTTTAGTTCTCCGGTCATAGCTTCTCCTTAGGTAGATATACATTACCCTCAGTAATTATCTATTGCAAGCACTAGAACTTTTTAAAAGATTTATTGTTTAGTGTGTTAAGCCGATCTTTAAGCTGATCGTCGGGAAAGTACTCGGTCTATTACCAGTAGAGTAGCTGCCAAAACTATTAGGAATATGGCAATTACATTTACGTTACTTGAACCGTTTCGGTGAGCTGAGCTAGGCTTATTGCCTGTGTGCTTGAAGAGGTTTAGGAGGTCTCCGAGCAGGTGTGGGTTCAGCGTTGTGGCGACAGTTATTGGGGCATCTGGGCTAGAGTAATTGTGGAAGTGGTAGGCTCCAGAGTTGTGCAAACCACCGCTTCCGCTTGATGTGCCTACGACCGCAGCTGTTATAGGGTCAGTTTGATTTATAACAGTAACAGGGTTAGATGGAGGAGCGACTGCAAGTACGCTTCCGTTCCAGCTGCCAAATACATTTATAAAGAGAATTCCAAACCAGCCACTGAGATTAACCTGTGAACCGAGGATATTAACTATGTTAGCTTCTGAGTATGCGTTGCCGCTTGTAGCGTTTCCGCCTATCCCATTGTTAGCTACCAGCGCATCACCAGTGACAGAAGTAAGAGATAAGTTATTGTTTATGGTGTCGGTGTTAGTTATTGTTCCAGCGAATGTGGGGTTAATTGAGGCATTCTGTATGCCGCTTCCTATTATTGCCGAGGTGGTCCCTTGAGGATTATTAAACAAATACCCGTTCCAAGTGCCGAGAACATTCACAAATACTAGCAGGAGGTTACCACCTCCTATTTGACTATTAATAAGGTTATATTGCTGCAGACTCGTGGAAGCATTTCCGCTTGTAGCGTTTCCACCTACTCCGTTATTTATAACGCTGGCTTGTCCACTTTGCGCTGTTAAGGCGATATCATTATTTATCTGATAATTATTAGTAACTTGTAAGGAGTTGCCTTGTGACTGCGAATTTTGAAACTGAAGTGAATCTAATAGGCTTTGCGGAATGATAATATTTCCATTTAGCGAGCCTAGTATATTTATGATCCCGATAAAGGTCTGTTGATCAGTAATTGAAGTATTAATGAAGTTGATTATATTTGCGTCAGTCGTAGCGTTTCCAGTCGTTGCATTTCCACCAACTCCATTGTTAGAAACCGTGGCATTACCGCTGTTAGCGGAAAGAATTACGTCATTATTTATTGTGCCATTATTGAATACATTTTGTGGTACATTGCTGCCTAAGTTTGCGTTGATAATAGACTGCAGCATTGCTGGGTCAATTGTTACATTTCCGTTCTGTCCGCCAGTTATTGTGTCATAAAAACTTTGCACTGCACCGGAATTAGGATTGTCGGCAGACTGAATTGTATTGATAAGAGTGGTTGATGAGTCGCTTCCACCGGTCGTTGCATTTCCACCGGTCTGATTTTGATCGACTGTAGCATTACCCGACTGAGAGGTTCCGTCTACATTATTATTGATTGTTGCGTCAGAAGTACTAGTAGGATCAGCAGGAGGAGTTGACGGTGGATTAGGATCGATAGTAGGGGTTGTTGTTGATGATTGCCCTAATCCTGCTGTGGTCTGATCAGTTGTCTGTGCTGTACTGCCACCAGCCACAGCACCGCTGGTATCGGGTGTAGGGGTGTCTGCAAACGCATACGCAGGAGAAACAAAAAGAATAGCTGTGGCTACACTGCTTAGTAATAAGCTTCTTGATCTCCTACTATTTAAATCAATCTTCATGCGCGTTTATCCATATTACCCTACTAACTAGGTATGTGTGAAGAGCTTTTTGCTCTTCACACAAATTTATTTTTTAATTTGAAGCAGTTATAGTTACGCTGCTGCTGTTTGAGTTTGAAGCATCGCCGGTTGTAGCGTTTCCACTAACCGTACCATTGCCGTTACCAGTTACTTTAGCATTGCCTGATGAGGCGTTCTGCTCAGTAGTGTTAGTAACAGTTACATTGTTGGTGTTGGTAGTAGTTACTTTGTTGTTAGAGTGCGATGAAAGATCTCCGCCGCATCCACAATCACCATTGGTGTTTGATGCACTAATGTTTGCTGAGAATGAGTTTGAGTTTGAAGCATCGCCGGTTGTAGCGTTTCCACTAACTTTACCGCCCTTGCTGTCGCCTCCCCGTGATTGGTCCTCGCCATGGTGATTATCTTTTGAGCCACCACCAGTTACGGTTGCGTTTCCAGTTTCTGCGCTTTGATCCGTAGAATTAGAAACACCGATATTGTTAGTGTTGGTTGTTGTTATAGTGGTCTTTGGTGTTTTGTCGTGGTCGTGGTGACCGTAGTCGCTAGCACCTACGGCACCGCCAGAGAATCCTGTAATCAATCCTGCTGAAGCAGCAGTAACCGCAGCACCCCTGACAATTAGACTTAGTTTATTCATTTTCCCCTCCTTATTTAAATAATATTATTTTATGATTCCGAGCTATTCACTCGGCTTCAATATTCACTTGATGAATACTGAAGTCCAATGAATATTTAACTTTAAAGTACTCTTAAATTATTCCGAATCAACAGAAACAGAACTGGACGACTTGTTGGTCGCGCCAGACCCGTTTCCTTGAGTGTTGCTCGAAATACGAATTGAAATATTAGATGTAGACCCGTTCGACGTCGTAGTTTCTGAGTACGTCGAATTACTTGGCACGTTAACCGGGCTTCCATTGATTGATACTTGGGATGAAGATGAATTGGATGACGATTTACCTATGGCTGGAGATTTCTGTGAACTTATGGCAGCGTGAATCTGCTTAGATGAGACCTGCATAAACCCGCCTGCTGAGCTATTTAGTGATTTTACATTTTTTGTTCTGTTTGCTGTTTGAGTTGCTAAAAACATGGCAAGTAGCAAAGCGACCGCTACTACAACTAGCAGCAAAGTCGTATTGAGTGGATACCTAGATGTGACTACCCTGCTGCGGTTGGTCCTTTGCAGCCTATACGTACTAGCATCAGGACCATGAGCGTTCTCTCTCACGTTCAACACTTCTCCCCTCGTTTTGCCATACTATTGCCAACAAACATTATCGCTATAGCGTGACTTGCCATAAGAATACCTACTCATACTACACGTCGTCTGTGAAAATTGTTACGACAGACACTGGGTTTATTTACAACATTACTTTATGATTATACTTTTCAGCCTGTGGAAGGATATATTTCTTTTACATTCCCAAAGGCAATTCGTTTCAGTATGACTTCTTGCATGTTGGCCATTATGGCCGGTACGACTGTGAATTCACCGTAGCGATCATTAACTATGTCTGCGGCTTTTGCGAGCGACCTAGTGTCTATCCTAGTGTCATCGAATAGACCCAGTTGTTCAGGCGTAGAAGGCTGTAGGCCATATACGGTGACGCTAATGTTGGTCACCCTTGCAGGTATCGGCGCGGAGTTTAATAAGTTCTGTGCGGCCAGGAATATGTCCTGAGTGGAGTAAATGCGCTTTTTGAGTTTTTTACCGTGAGACCAAAAAGTTCTATTTTCAAAAGTCATATGTAAGTGAACTCCGCTCCCTATGTAACCGCTCCTCCTAAGTCGCCTACCGGTTTTCTCGCAGAGCTTCATCAGTAGCCGGTATAACTCTTGCGGGTCTCGAGTTTTATGACCAAGCGCATATTGTTGCCCAAAGCTCTTTCGGCCAAAATCTACGCTGTCTATTTCGTAGCCACGTAAACGCAAATACCAATAGAAGCCAAGAATGCCATGGAACACTTCCTTCTTCAGCTTCCAAACAGGTGCGTCAAGAAACTGTATGGGTGTGTAAATGCCAGCCATATTAAGCCGCGCCCTAAACCGGCTGTTAATGCCGGGCAGATCATCGAGTTCTAGCTGTGCGTACACGTCACGTATATTGTCGGCGCTGACGAAATCTAGTCCGTCCGGCTTATTCAAGCTGGAAGCCACTTTGGCTAAAAATCTGTTTGTTGCAATGCCGATGTTGACGGTTACATATTCTCCCAGGGATTCTTTTATGTCTGCTTTAATTTGATATCCAACCTCTTCCAGAGACATTCCCTTCTGCATTGCCCTAGAGCCCGCAAAGTTCACGACAAATTCATCGATTGACTTGGGGGTTACTTCGTCTGTGTAATTTAGGAGTACTTCTTTAAAGCGCTTATGGGCATCAAAGTATTTATCCGGGTCGGGCATCATTACGATGAGGTCAGGACAAAGTCTTCGAGCTTCACGGACGTTGAGCATAAGCTTAATACCCAGTGCCTTGGCCTCATAGGAGGCCGCAAGGACCGCCCCTTTAGGGGTATCATAAGCGGCAACTGCAACAGGCTTGTTGCGAATTAGCGGGTTGGCTTGTTGTTCGATGATGGCAAAGCATGAATTCAGATCTATATGCATTGTCATAGGCTGATCATAGTTAAGTTGTAGATTCATTATCTTAACCCGCTAGCCCGTCGCTGACCGCCTCCAGTCTCCAGTGTAGATTGGAAGTATCCAGGTTGAGGCGGAACCAGAGGCTTTTCTCGCTGTCTATAAGCTCAAAAACGTGGTGGAGAGTCTGCCCTTCCTTGACGATATGGTGGTAGCCTATTTTCCCGACCGAGTAATCTTTATTTTGCCAGCTGATGAGATGAGGCAATGCAATTCGCTTACGCGCGCTGTAGTACATAACAACGCTGACTTCTTCGTCTATCTTTTCTCTCATAGTGCCTCCCCATCGCATGAGCGAATAGTAGGCTTAGGCATTAGATTTTACCCCCACTAGAATCCAGTGGTCGTCTGGATCCAGGCGTAGTCTGTATTGGTTTGTACCGTCGCTGACGTCAAAAAACTTAATTAGCTGTTGGCCTTTTTGGACTAGATAGCGCCAGCCATCTTCAATAAAGGTGTATTCTCGACCGTCATATACCATTCGCTTCGGGAATGTTTCGAGGCGCTTTTTGTTTGGGTTGCTGTGAAAGTAGACCGAGGTTATTTCTATTTCATTAAATGAGACAATTTCCATAGTTTAGTTCTCCTATTTCCAGGTTAATAAGAAGAGATGCCGACAAATACTTATCGGTGAACGGCTTTTAAAAAGTGGAGCTTTCAGCGAGGCCGGCGCGACCGTTCATCGGCTGTCTCTTAAGCTGGAAACTATATTGGAATGATAGAAGAACTGCAGGGGCCGGAGCATGAGTTCTTGATTAAAAGTCCGCGGGGTAAATTGGTGTTCCAAAGTCCTCGCGTGGCTACTTTAAAGTATATGCTCTTTAGCGGGTGCCTAGCAAGCCTTTTTTAGGAAAGAGGTACATTTTTTAGAAAAGCGACCAGCTCATTGGGAGTCATCTCGGCTTTTACAATGTAGCCATCAGCTTGTTTTTCAATGTCCGCACGAACTTCTTGGCGTTGTTCAAGATTGGTAATGATGATAATCTTTGCGCGAATTTGGGGTACCCTGGCTGGGTCTCTTAGAGTTCTTAGGATCTCAATGCCAGTTAAGTTAGGCAGCATAAGGTCTAGAAGTATAATGTCGTAATCGTTTGTCTGGGCTGCAGCTAAGGCTTTGGGGCCATCTCCTATTACTGTGGCTTGGTATCCGGACTTATGGAGTGCCCGGGTGTATAGCTCGCCGATAAATTGCTCATCTTCAATAATTAGGACATTCAGTTGTTTTTCGGGTGTTTGGGAGGGTTCTTCCATAGCGATATAGTAGCGTATCTTTCCTATCTTCGATAGAGTGAATGATTTTTTATCCAGCCGTGGGCGCCTCGAACAAGATCCTGCTCGCCGTCTGACTGGGCTTGCTGGGTGAGCTGGTCGTAAGGAACAAGAGTAAAGCCAAATGTACTGCCTTTGCCTTCAATGGATCGGACCCATAAATTGCCGCCGTGAGCGGTTATTATGGCTTTAGAAAGATATAGACCTAGCCCATTGCCACCGATTTGGGCTCGATTCCTATGATCCCTATAAAACTTTGTAAAAAGGTTTGGCAATATTGATTGGGAAATTCCTAAACCGTAATCTTTAATAGTGGTTTCGATCAAGCCATCCTTGGTTTTGTGGGCCTCTATATTAATTTTTAGGCTGCTACCGCTGTACTTAATTGCATTATCTACAATATTGTTGACTACTTCGGTGATACTAAGCCGATCTATGCCTACGGGTGGCATATTATCTTCAATCTCACACTCCAGATTAATACCTCTTACTTTCGCCTGCAATTTTAGTGAATTTATGGCGTCAGTTAATACTGCTTTCCAATCGGCTTTTTGCAGCCTTAGTTCCAGCTGATCGTTATCTATGCGAGCGACATTCAATATATTGTTAACATACGACATTAATTGCTCAGCTTGGGAGCTCATTTTTTCCATAAAGTCTTTTAGCTCGGGATCTACTTTATCTCCTAGTTCATCCTCAAATACTTCTATGTAGCCCCTAAGAAGCGTTAGCGGAGTTCGTAGTTCATGAACGCTTAATGCTACAAAGCTAATAGCCTGTTCGTCTTGGGAGTATGCTTTAGTGTGATCAAACAGTACAAGCATGGTCTCTAGGCTATCGCGGTTGCCACGATTATAGTATGCAGCCAGGTCAAATAGTCTTTCTGGATGATTGTCTCTCACGTTCAGTTTAATTCGCTCCCAATATTCCTGGGCTGTTGCCTTGTTTGTTTTTACCTTCTTCAGCCAGTTATCGAATGTTTCTTCGTTAGGAAATGACATATCCAGAACCATATAGATATTCTTATTAAGCAAATTTTCTACCTCTATACCTATGTAGTCCGACGCCGCTTGGTTGACGAATTTTATATTCTCCGAAGCATCGATCACAAATAATGGCAAAGGCAAATTTTGGGCTATAAAATTATGTTTGAGATCTTTATGTTCTTCCTCGGCTTCCGCTGCAACTTTTTGGCCGACATCGTTCAGCTGGTAAATTTGTCCTAACAAGTTAATTACCAGCTCTCTCCCAACAGTTAGCTTAGTAATTTTTGGAGGACCTACTCCATGTTCTGTAGGGCTTATATGGATTATTCCCTGCCATATAGCCTTTAGAGGTTCAGTTGCAAGGTGGCTTACTAGTAAAGCAACCAGGAAACTTACTAATAGCGCACACAGGCTGATTACTAAAACAGTGAGCTCGGAGCCGCCTTGGCTTTGCTTGTCACTAAACCACCAAAGTGCAACAAAAAGGGCGTTTTCACATAATAGTATTATGAAGATTATGCTGAATAATTTTCTGCGAACTTGCTGGAGATGGTCCATTTAAGCTACGGTCCGTAGGTTACGTTCGAGGACTTTCCTACTGCGGTGATCCAAGTTTGCCCAGCATTAAGAGGGATTGGTTTGCCGCTGGAATCCGTAAACGTAATCTGAGATGATTGGCTGGATTTTGTCCAGGTTCCTGTAGTAAGTCCGCCGTCTTGGAAGATATATGCAATGCCGCTTCCTATATCTGAATAGTTTGTGTAGTATGCTCCCGTTGCATCAAGAGCTCCATAGCTCCATGGTACAACTAGTCCAATAACGACTTTGGGTGTTATTTGTGCGTTTGTATTAGCGTCGGTGTGCGGAGTCCCGCCTTCGCTTCTTAAGTAGGCGTTAAGCTTTGTGCTGTAATCGTAATGTGCGTTGTAGTCAGGCCCTGATATGGCCATGTCTATTTTATTTACAGTGGGAGTTTTTTCTGGCTGGTCTTTCTTTCTTGGGAAACCTTGAAAGTTGCTGGATTTCCAACCCTTAGACGATTCAAGTGACAGCAGGCTAGCCATTGAGGTGTAGACGTTATGTGGCGCTGCCCTTGTCGATATTCTTGTGTATGATCCACTGTTATAGAATTGATTCATGTCTTTTACATTTAAAGAGGGTATTTCGCTTAATGCATCAGCACTTCCGCCAACATGTGCGTATGCGGCATCAAACGGTAGTAGAGCGTCTATATAGAAGGGTCTGGCGCTTCTAATCGGACCTACTGAGCCAGGCTGGTTCTCTTCGTACAGTGCTAGAAATCTCGTTACTCCCCCCTCTGCTATGGCTTCGTATACAACTCCTGCATCGCTTAAACCTGATTGGGGTCTTGCAGCGTCACTGTTCTCAATCATTACGCCAGTTACGGGGAGAGCAGCACTTGCTGGTGGAACTTGTACGCCTGTAAGCCTAGAAGCAACTGTTTTCGGCTTTACATAGACTGAAACTTTTATTTTTGCTGCCTTAATATTTCCATCACTACCTTTGTAGTGCAGATATAGAAAAGTTCCCAGCCCACCGAGCAACAGTATGAATATTATTATGATCCATTCTTTTTTACGAAATGGCCAATGTAGAGAATACCAGTGTGATTTTGATGAGCTCATTTTGGGTTTAGGTGATTCTTTCATTGCGTCATAAGATATTTCGGGCTTTGGTATTTCTAGCTTTTCGATGGCCGAGGGACGAATCTCAATGTCCACTTCGTCTCTTATGATTGGCAGAGGTTTTGGTGAATTTTGAATTTTCGCTTGGTGCTTTTTTGGCGCTTTAGACGGCAAAAAGTCGTCAATCATGTAGTCTATTATAGCAATGCTTATGCTTGGAGGCTACCTATTCATTAATCCGAATATTTATTTCTTATCTAGCTCATTTAGCCAACTATCGATTCGGCTGAGACTTCGTTCTTTTCCAAGCACTAAAATTGTGTCTGCTAAGGAAGGACTGGCTGGAGCCGAAGTTGTTGCAATTCTTATTAAACTAAATAGCACGACCGGTTTTTGACCTGTGGACTCGAGCAGACCATTAAGGGCGTTGCTTAGGGCGTCTCCGTCAAATGAAGCTTGTTCAATTGTTTCCCTGGACTGTCGAAGTAGCTTGATAATTTCGTCGTTGTCCATATTCTTGAGTTGCTTATGTGAATGAATTAGATCCATATCTATAGGTAGATCTTCAAAAAAGAAATTTGTGAGAGTAGGCAGTTCAGCAAAGTACTTCAGCCTCTCCTGCACTAAGCTAAGTACTTTCTTTTTATATGCTTCGTCGTATGACTGGGCTGATTCGGTCCAGTAGCCTTCTACTTTTTCATATAAATTGTCTAGAGGAAGTTGTCGGATAAAAGTACCATTAGTCCAAAGAAGGCGTCTTTCATCAAACTGTGCCCCGCTCTTTTGTATTCGATCAATACTAAACGTATCAATTAATTCCTGGCGGCTGTATATTTCTTTTTCAGTTCCATCGTTCCAGCCTAGCGTGGCTATAAAGCTTACAAGTGCATCCGGTAAATAGCCGTCTCTTATGTAGTCGAGCACATCCTTTGCGCCGTCCCTCTTGCTTAGTTTCTTACCACCACCCGGACCCATTACGTGTGGCAGAGTCGCCAAGATAGGAGGAGAAAGATTCAGTGCTTCATACAGGTTCAGATAATTCGGTACACTAGCCAAGAATTCCTGCCCTCTCATAACGTGCGTAATTTTCATTTCGGCATCATCAACAATATGGGCAAAATTGTATGTTGGGTAGCCGTCCCTCTTCATAAGAATAAAGTCGTCTATTACGCCCGCTTCGGTACTCAAGTCTCCCATTACCTCGTCATGCCAGGTATAAGCTTTAGGATCAGACCTAAACCTAAGAGGTGTTGAACCATCCCAAGGCTTTGTATTCTCAGGTCGATGATTTCTATAAAGAAATGGTTTTTTCTCTCTTTGTGCTTGATCACGGAAAGATTGAACCTCTTCCTGTGTATACGGATCTGCATACGCTCTTCCATCTGCAACAAGCTTTTCAGCCCAACGTTTGTAAATATCTAGTCGCTCACTTTGTACATAAGGGCCATAATCTCCACCCTTGCCCGGTCCTTCATCGTAATTGATCCCTAAAATATTTAAACAATCTATTAGATGTTGCTTTGCGCCCTCGACTTCTCGCTGTTTATCCGTGTCTTCAAAACGTAGAATGAATACCCCGTTGCTATGTTTTGCCATAAGCCAAGCAAATAACGCAGTTCGAACTCCCCCTATATGCAAAAAACCCGTAGGGCTAGGAGCGAAACGTGTTCGCACTTCACTCATAAGCTGTTTGCAATATTAATTAGTTGCGATTCCTTTAATGTTCCTGCGCTGTTTATTTGATACCAAATGCCCTTAGATACCCAGGCTGCGTTACCGTTACCAAAGAAATACACGCTTTTTCCGCCAACATTTACCTTGTTATATTCTGATGAGTCGATCGATATGTAGTTTGCTATAAGTGCCGAATTATCCCAAGTTGTCGGTTTTTGGGTAATTACATAAGCCTGATGATTACCGCTGTTTTTAAACTCACTAGCGAAAATACCGGTAGCGTAACTTAATTGTTGAAGTTTGTAACCTGCAGGCTTGTACGAGGGTATACTTGTGGCAAATCCTGTTTTGTTAGAGACTATTTTCATTTCAAGTGAAGTACTATTGGTTACTCCGTAAACCAATAATCCAAGTACTATTGCAGGTAATGCTAAGGTTGCAGCCTGAATTGCCTTGGACTGTTTCTTGGGTAGTGGTTTTGTATTAGGTGCAGGTTTTGCAATTGCATTATCGACAAGCTTATCGACTGTGCTTTTAGTGTGTTCAATCGGTTGCTGAAGATCGGTGCGAAATCCCTCCAAGTAGTGTTCCTGCTTTACTACAGGAGCATCCGGATATGTGAAGTGAGCAATCGCAGCGCTTTTTTTTACTTGTTTGGCGCGTTTTAATTTTTCCTCGGTAGTGAGTGGATGTAGGCTTCCCATAGTTTTTAATCCTTTAGTTTTAAGGCTAGATTTTTCGGTGACAGTGGATACTGTCGTCATTCGTTTCAGGCTTTTAGTAGGCTTTGGAACGGAACTTCTCTTTAAAGTTTTGGATGGATTTTGGGCGTGGACGGCGGCGTGATTAACAGGATGTGTTCGACCAGTCCCACTCTTTCGTGCAGATTTTGATTTGCCATCGTTCTTATCTGTAGTATTCATTCTAGTAAGCTTTTTGTTCGTACTCCTCGCACCAGTACGTTTGCCCATGGTATTTGCGATTTATATTCATCTTAAACCCTCTTGTGGATAGAGGCAATAGTAGTCCATACTAATTGGATATATTATGGATTATCTAGACCCAAGAAAACAGCTTGAACAAAATGTAATACTTATAACCGGCTATATACTAATAGCTATATCTATTACCATCGCTACTCTGGTGCTGGTATATCAGGCCTACGGATTTGGACTTAATCAAAACGGCACAATAATCCAAAATGGTCTTGTTTTTTTCTCTAGCCAGCCTAACCCAGCAAATATTTATATAAACGGTAAACTTAATCCGAGTACTACCAATACCCGTCTTATTTTGTTATCGGGTGGATATAACGTGACCATTGCCAAGAACGGTTATAGAGACTGGAGCCGTAGAATAGTGTTTGATGCAGGTGCAGTCGAACATTTTGATTATCCATTTCTCTTCCCCAAATCTTTAACGACCTCACAAGTAAAGCAGTATTCTTCACCTCCGGCATTAAGCACGCAAAGCCCCGATCGACGCTGGATACTAGTTGAACAGCCAGGGAGTATAACAAACTACAGTCTTCTGGATTTGAAGTCTCCAGCCAAGCCGGTCGAGACAACCATCACAATTCCATCGTCCATCCTTTCTAAAGCTACTTCGGGAGAAAGTATGCAGTACGACGAGTGGGCGGACGATAACCAGCATGTTTTACTAACTCATATGTTTGACGGAAAAACTGAGTATATTTTAGTTGATAGGAATAACCCCAGCCTTTCAGTAAACCTAAACACAGTCCTAGGAACAAACCCTTCTAAATTGTCGCTAATCGATAAAAAATATGACAAATATTATGTATATAACACGACCGGAGGGGTTATTGAATCCGGATCATTATCTGGTGGAAATATATTAACGCCTTATCTTCAAAACGTGCTGGCCTACGAATCATATGGCAGCAATACAATGCTTTATGTAACTCCTACGAATGCACCGACAGGTAAAGTCCTATTAAACATACTAGAAGGCACGCAAACAACAACCATCAGACAGTTGCCCGTTAGCTCAAGTTATCTGGTTGATTTAACCCAGTATAGCGGCACCTTATATGTTGTTGGTGGTTCGTCCAGCGATAACAGGCTATATATTTATCAGGATCCTGCAAGTCAATATCAGAACCAGGACGGGATAATAGTTCCCAGCCAAGTGTTGCAGATAGATAACCCGAATTATGTGAGTTTTTCGGACAATGCACAGTTTATAGTTGCCGAAAACGGCACAAGTTTTGCCATATATGATATTGAAAACTCCAAATATTATTCTTACACTACATCCCCTGCGTTGGATCTGCCGCAGCAGCACGCGGTTTGGATGGACGGAGATAGGCTGACATATATTGGCACTAATAAAATGATCGTATTCGATTATGATGGCACGAACCAGCAGACCCTTATGAGCGCTAACGGAGGATATATACCAGAATTTTCAAGCAACTATAAGTACGTATATACTTTTTCACCTCTCAAGAGCGAAAACAAAATTGAACTGGACAGGACACCGCTGGCTATCCCAAGTGATCTGTAGCTATTAGTTGAGCAGCTTGGTGGCTTTCTTGTAGAAATACTGAGCCAGATATATAACTCCGCCTATTATTACGAATGCAACTATTAATTTTCCAATTGCGCTCGAAACAAACCTACCCCACAGTGTTTGGCCATTACCTGGAAGTTGGTTGGGTAATGATGTTGCGCTAGTCTGCGTAGTGCCTTGGGTGTCGGTAGCTGGATCGGGGCTAATTTGTTGGCCTACTACTACAAGACGATGAAGGCTTGTGCCAGGTGGGTCGCAAGTTATTAGCGTGGCTGTAGCTGCCTGACCGCTTACTGGTCCTAGTACGCCAACATCGCTAGGATCGACAATTTGCCTGCTGATAACTTTATAGGCATAAATTTTAGAATTGTAAGTTAGGTAGAATGTGTCGTCTTGTTGCAGAGTATGTAGTAGTACGAAGGCAAATTTATATTTTCCTTGGTTAAATATATTGTTACTACTGTGACCGAAAAATGCAGCGTTGCCAAGTTGTCCGGGCAATACTGTCGTAGGATAATGCACTACTCCATCTTGTAAGTCGTTTTCAATTGTTGCTTCATTCGTTGAAGTTTCCGAATACACAACAGGAATCTCTACGTTAATCTTTGGAATTATTACTTCTGGATCAGCTGTTGGTGCAATAGTTGAGGAGCTAACTATTAGCGGGATATTATTATGGACTTTGCTTGGCTGAATAAACGGAGATATTATTACCTCATTAAAAAAACCAAACATAAAAATGAATATCACTATAAAGCCGATACCCAAACCAAATAGTAGAGACTGGATTTGTTGCTTAAGGCCTAGTTTGCCACCGGCCGTAACTTTATGCGAAATTGATTTTTTTACAGACGTTGCCTTGCTAACAGGGGGAGCTTTTTTGGGTGCAGCATGAATATTTTTTTGTCTTTGCTCAGCAAGTTTGAACGAATCTGAAGTTTCATGATCAACTTTGCCGTGGTGAACCATTTTTGATTGGCTGGCATAAAATTCTTTCCACACCTGGTGTTTTTCTTCATCGGTCAGACCCTGATAATAGGAATGCCACTCTGTTTGTATTGCCGCCAAGTCCTTGCCTGACGTACTAAGGTCATACATGAATTTTTGGTGCTTCGAAAGCTTATTCGTATTCTCGACTTCTGCTAGTTCATCTGCAGTACTTGGCTCATCATCATAAAGTCTATCTAGTTTATCTCTGATCAAGTCGACAGTATTCTGCTTGTTACGACTTTCAGGAACATTGCTAGCAGAATGTTTTTTTTCTTCGGATGAATTTGTGGATGTATCGTCAGCCATAACAAAAGCAAGAGCCGTGCTAGCTCCGTATACTCAAGTATAGTACAATTACCCCTTGTAGCCTAAGTATAAATTCAAGCTCAGGGCGAGTGGTGAAATTGGTATACACGCTAGACTCAAAATCTTGTGAGCTTTACGCTCGTGAGGGTTCAAGTCCCTCCTCGCCCACCACTTTTTAAGGTTGCTATAGTATTCTATATTTATGACACGAGAACGATCCTCCTCTCCTGCAGAATTGGATCATGGGCCAGGTTTTCTAGATGGCGCACGTACGCTCCTGGGAACAGCTGAGCCATTATATGGAAATACTTACTCGCTAAAACCCGGCGATCCTGCTCACTTAGCATTTCTGACTTTCTTTAATGAGGAGCTCAAAAACTTGCCTCTCGACGGACAGGTCGGTGAATCTATAGAAATGAGGAGTGATGCACGACAGGTCCTGCAACGCCTGACAGGCTTTCTTGATGCACAACTTCAAGGTTTGGCGGACGGTCGACCATGGGGCCAGGAGGCGGCTTCGGGCTTGCAAGATATAGTTGAGTCTGGTCATGGTAATGAGCTTTTTAAAAATATCATATCGCCTGGGCATAATATATCTGGTATGGGTTATTCTGTAGATTTAGGCAGCAGTTATGCGGGTGAAAAGCCTCTTTTTAACAATGTTCGTATCAAAAGGTATCATATTACTAATACAGAAGCTGGTTTCCAAGGCGAAGAAAATGGCACGATCGAACTAACGATCCATAGTGGAGGGTTAACCGTAGAGCTAGAAGACGGTTCCTTCCCAGGTTTTAGGAATTAGTTTAATGGCAAGAATTGGCGCGCCAATTGGAGGTGAAAAGCCAGTCCTAGCTCTAGACATAGACGGAGTATTTAATGCGATGCCGCCTGAGTTTAATACGCCTGAACCCTATACATATAGTCCACCTGCAGGATTTATAGAAAATCCGGACCCTATTAATGGTCTTTACAATCCAGAACATGGTCTATGGATAAAAGAGTTTTTACCTATCTTTGAGGTCGTATATCTTACGTCACATGGGGGCGACTCGCACGAGGATATCGGAGTACCGCTGGACTTACCGGAGTTGGATTGGGTCGACTACTCTAAATATGAAATGGCTGGCAGTAAATCCATAGATAATGTAAATTATGCAAGGAGACTAGCCGTTGAACATTTCTTCGCTGACAGACCCTTAGTATGGATAGATGATGATCACCAGCCAAGAGACTTTGACTGGGCAGCCCAAAGAAGCGAACAAGGTTTATCGACATTAATTGTTAAGCCCATATATTATGTTGGCCTAGAACGTCATCATATTGACGAGGTTCATGAATGGTATGGTGCGCAGGCTATTGAGTAATAGTTACAGTCGTACCTATATTGGCCCAGTTGTATAGCCAAGCCATTGCAGCAAGCGGTAGATGTACGCAGCCATGAGATCCTTGTGTAGGATACTGATCACCTCCGAACGGAAATGTTTGCCAGGTAGCATCGTGAAAGCCGTAGGCTGAATAAAATGGCAACCAGTAGTTAACAAAGTCATCCCAAGTAGGCCCTATCAAGTGCGTATTTCTTTCTTTGGCATAAATATGCCATGTACCTGTGGGGGTAGCATCGTCGGCAATTAAGTAAGCACCGGTGGTAACTGGGCTATCATATATTAAATTGGAACCTTGACAGGCCCACATATGCTGCTGGGTAATATTGACTAGAATAAGCTGACTAAGCTTATTAGGAGAACACACAGTTGGAGGCACAGCTACAAGCGCAAAACTCATGGCAGACATTTTCTGTAGAGCCGATTGGGTTGCTGCTACTGCCGCACTAATATTCTGTACCTGTATACCGTCACTCGTACCAACCTGAGTTATATAGGCTTGTATTTTGCTTGCCTCTGGTGCGAAGCCGTTATTAACTTGTGTGTACCAACCAGAAATAGTGGCAGCAGATGGCTTAGTTACTTTGCCATTATATGTATAGCTCAAGGCGGTAGATTGTTGAGACTGTAGCTGCTGGAGCGTGGGACTAAGACTTGCATCATTAATCGAAGGTGTTGTTATTGTGAAAGGCAGAGATACTTTTGTCTTATTTTCTTTAAGGGCTCGTATAATCGTGCTTGAAGATTGGTCAATATTTAGCTGGTACCCATTTGCTGACTTTGAAAGTAAAAATTGACCATTCTGTATGACTATTTGAGCGTTAGTAGGATTGTTTTTATCTAAGGCGGCTAAAGCGGCCAATTTGTTAGTTAAAATTTTCTTATTAATTTTCAAGGATGTGGATGAATTGTGGGGCACAAAGAAGTTCTCTACGGGCAGCCATGACCTATTTTTGGCAGAAGTTTCTATCTTCGTAGTGTAAATTTGTACACCCAATTGAGCGGGAGTTACGGACGAACTCTTGCCATGCTGCTCTAGTAAAAGATCTGACGGCAATAGAGCTAGACTGTTTATTTTCTTGGACAGATCGCTGTAGTTTGTCGCTCCGATATTAAAATTAGCTATACGAGTATTAGGGTATGTACGATGCAGAAATATTGAATAAACTATTACGTTTATTAGGATAAAACAAAGTAATAGGCCGCTACATATTAGAGCCATTCTTTTGATAGAAATTTGGCTTAACAGGCTCCGCAATTTTTGTCTCGTCTTAAATGTCATAAAAAATAAACTTAGTTTAATAATAGCAGAAACAGCTTGTAGCTGATATCGGTGACGTAGTATGCTTGAAGTTGAGCTATAAGAATAAAAAGCCAAACAAAATTTTATGTTGAAGGTAGAGCTACGTTCCCAAAGGTCGGCTCAGCGTGATTTTGCTGAGCTTGAAGCTACTTATTCCAAAATTGTTGGTGCACAAAAACATAAACTAGACCTGCAAGCGAAGCATACACCGCTTGGCAAATTTCTGCTAAATGTTCGGCATCATAGATTACGAATATCGTTAATTGCTGGGGGTACATTAGCTACATTTACGATATTTTTTATTCTTTACATGATCTTTTTGCCAGTTTCATTACGCTACGTTTTTGCACAACAAAAAAACTGCGTAAGTAGTCCGTTAATCTTTCCTTCTGTATTTAAAAATGACTCACATGGAGTATTTACCCTTAGCCGCACGTCAACTGTGTCCATAGGCCACACAACTATCTTTTCATCTAAACTGTGCGCTACACCGGAGCAATCTCCCTTGCCCTCTACTGTCTATATGAATCATCAATGGATGTCCATTGCTGGTATACACATAGGTAAGTCAATTAAAGTAGATACGGGTTACTACCCAGTTGCTGACGAAAGTAGTTTAGGTAATAAAGCTGTTCCTACTGAAAAACCTCTGTTATTTAAATTAAACATACCAGATGCCACATTTAACTATGCGATGGCAGCTAATGACAAGACTTCCACTTGTTCAAAGCAAAAGACTTCACTGAGTTGCAACTTAGTTCCGCTAAAGCTAGCATATGCTGCTAGCTATAAAGCCTCACTTGTACGCGTATTCCACGGACATATAGCTGGCACAGTACTTTCTAAAACCTTACAGACAATTACAGCGACGGCTATTACCCAGACCTCTATAGGCCAAGGTGTCACCGTATACAATAGCCCGCAGCAGATTATAATTAACACCGATAAAGCTATAACTAATCTACAACCTGTTAGCTTAAGTTATAAGAACGCGAGTGGTGCAATAACCAACATACCAATTACCGCTTCGTTCAAAGGGCAAACTATCACAGTCAACTTCGCTAGTGCTTTACCGCGTCAAGAATCGTTCGACCTGCATATAAATAATCTTACGGCCAGTGATGACAGTAGCTTGGAGCAGCCATATAATCTAACTTTTACGACTTCTGGCGGACCGGCAGTTATCGGTTCTAATATTCCTTCATATGGTCTGGCGTCTGGCCAAGCTATGGTGGTTTCATTTGACCAGGTACTGAATCCTAGCCAAGATCCGAGTCAATTTGTTAGCCTTCTCGTAAATGGAGCAACTCAACCTGATACCATCTCCATCACTGGTCAGCATATTACCATCCGTCCCACGAACAGTTATCCGGTATGCGCAAGTGTGACAGTACGTCTATCGCCCATAGTCCAAAATGCCTATGGAATAAGTGGTAATTCGACTTGGAGTTACACTTCGCGTTCACATTGTTATACAACCTTTAATATTGGAACATCAGTTAAAGGAAGGGGTATAACTGCCTACCAGTTTGGTAGCGGACCGAGCATGGTACTTTACATTGCCGCCATGGAGGGTAATGAACAGAATTCTGCCAATCTTTTGCAGCAGTGGATCCCTATTATTGATGCTAATCCAGGTAAGATTCCTTCGTATCGTACCCTTGTAATTATTCCTCAAATTAACCCCGATGGATACGCCGCGAATACCAGACTCAATGCCAACGGTATCGACCTAAATCGCAATTTTCCATCCAATAACTGGCAAACACAAGTAACAGAACCACTTGCTAATACAGTATTGACAAATGACGGAGGACCAAACCCACTGTCTGAACCCGAATCACAGGCTTTAGCTAACTTTTATCAAGGCCACCGTCCTCGCCTGACTCTTACTATGCATTCTCACGGCGGCATAGTTGAAGCTAACGATGCCGGCGACTCAGATGCTTTAGGCTCTGAGTATGCATCACTAGCGGATTATAGAGCAATACCTACGTATGCTATTGGAAACTTTTTTAACTATACAACAACGGGAGCTTTTGAGGATTGGGCAAACGATAAACTAGGCCTACCGGTGCTTGAAGTTGAGCTGCTAAGCCCGACAAATTCTGAATACTCTCGAAACCTTCCAGCTTTGTGGGCCATGGCTCAGGTATCGCCCTAGTATTGTTATATATTGGTGATCCCATGAGCTATGAATTCATTGAGATAAATTTACTCGTGTGACGCTAATATACTAGTTGAGATTGCCTTAAATATGTTTGATGGATTTTGGGCATACCACACTGAAGCACGAGCAGCAGTTTTAACTCTCCAAAACTTGTCCTCAGTTTTTAGTTTTGTCGTACTCACTTCCCCTCCACTGGCTACAAATACAGTATCAAGATGTTGCAATACAATTGCAGCTTTGATTGTTAGCGAAAAATCGTGCAGAAGTTCAACTAGTCTCATAAAGTCCATATCGAAAGTAAAAGCACGTGTGAGTTTTGAATTCATTCCAAGCTTTTGAAGTTGTGCGAATGTCACAACTACAATTGTGTTTTGCCTTTGAATGATCTCATTTGGAATGTGTAGAAAATAATCGACGCTATCTTTTGTTAGAGTGAGCTGGTTTTTATAGGTTTTTACAAATGACTCAAGTACTATTGCAGTTTCCGAGTTTCGACCAAAATCTCCAGCTAGTAATGTCCCGTCAGCCCATGAACTATATTCGATAAAACTAGCCAGCGCTCTTCTAGAAAAACTTCCACTAGGAGTACTTGGTGCATATTCACCAGCTTCAAGAATCCTTCCAACGGTTTTTTGCAGGCTATCAGGTAACAAGACTCTACAAACACCAATGCCCGCTTTTATTGCTTCTTGATAGGCTTCAGCCGGAGCAGCAAAGCCATTAGAGGCACCTCCTATAATCAGGAGTTTACCAGCGAGAGATGATTGCTCAGGTCTACTCCATAGAAGATCTGGAAACAGTGGATTATCTAAAGTCTGCTTGTGCCAATAGTCGTGCATAATTATTACTCTAGGATATACGCCCCGTTTACAAAGGATAGTTTGTAGATAACATTTTTTCTCTCTACCACAATATCCCAGTGCTTATCCTTGGAATAATCTAGTAATTGTTTATTTGGGTTGAAAGCAATCGCCTTATCTACGAGTTCTAGCATTGCGCTATCGCCCTCACTGTCACCAACTGCAACACTACCTTTTTTTGTGGCTTGGTTTTTTACTATCAAGTTATTTAGAATCTCAGCCTTTTTGCCAATAGTTATATTTGTTTCACCAGTGTATATACCATTCATTGCGCTGTAGGTACTGGCCACAAAATCATCAAACCTATAATAGTCTGCAAGTTTTTCGACGATTATATTAGGGGATGCAGAAATGGCAAATATAAGATAATTTTTCTTTTTAAGATTGGCTATTAAATCTCGCGTGAATGTATACACCTGGTCCTTATACTCATCAAAAACCTCCTGGGCTGCGTTTTCCAAGTCACTTACTTTTAGTCCCGCAAGCTCTTGCTCAAATAAGGATATAAGTTGTTGTTCGTAGTCATGATACGAAAGCTCGTAGCTTCTTCTCTTCCAGTTCATGCGTGCTTTTCTGACTTTATTGAAGCCTTTTTCATCAATAAGTTTTTTTCTAGCTAAGGCATCGTTTAGAGCATGATATAACTGCCAACGAATCAATGTGCCATCAATATCAAAAACGGCAAATGGACGGTTTACTTTGTCAGCCATCTCGCAATTGTTTCTGCAAATTCTTGCTCTGCCCCATGAAAGCCATGGTCTGTGTTCTTAATAAGTTTGAATGCTGAATCAGCTTGTATAGTTTCGGGCAGATATTTTTCCAGGATATTGCAAGCTCCTTCGGCATTGCCTGCTGTTCCCTGGTATTCATCCTGCTCGCCAAATACAACCAACGTTGGCTTATCAAAAGTTGAGTATTCTTGGAACAGCGGCTTGGTACCAATACGCTTAGTTTTCTCTTCGTAATAAGGAAATGTATTGTAAGCACCATCGGGGTCCATTATGTCGACCGCCGCCTGAGCACTAAATGGATGCATGCCACTAGATAAAGCCATAGCCTTATATGACTTACCCTTATTTACTAAATCCTTGGCTCTATCAAGTGTGCGCCAAAATTTGTCCTTACCAAGTTCATCATAATAGCCGCCAATATCATCTGATGGCGCAGCTAGAACATATTTACTGAACGGATTATTTGAACTACTGGCATGATAGGTGCAAATTTTATTAGCGCCTGTACTATGTCCTAGAAGATAGAAAGTTGAAAAGCCTAGTTCATATAAAAAATCTAATGCTCCATCTATGTCCTGCACGCAATCAGCGATCTTTTCAAAATACGTCCCAGCTTGATAATGTTGGCTTTTCTCGGGCAATGCACTGTCATCTATACGAAGAACCTTATTGTGGTGTGCTCCCCTATTGTTGAACGAGAAAAAGGCAATATTTTTTTCGTTAAGACTTTTTCCAAGAGCATTTATTCTTGGCGGATTATAAAACATACCGTTATCTCCCATGCCATGAAGCCAGACAGCTACAGTTTTAGTGGGAGCGGGAGGAGAATATAAAAGACCGGGCAGAATTAGTTTATCCTTACTCCTTATGCTAACTAGCTGTAATTTGCTCATACGTCCAGAGTAACAGATATTGGGCAATGGTCGGAGCCAAGAATTTTCGGATGGATTTCAGCGTTCTTAACTTTGCTTTTCAATTGACTAGAAACGAGGAAATAATCAATACGCCATCCAACATTTCTTGCTCTCGAGTTTGCAAAGTGACTCCACCATGTATAGAATCCATTTCCTTTTTTAAAAAGTCGAAGCGTATCTACAAATCCAGCATCAAGAAATGCTTGAAACCCACTACGTTCTTCGTCAGTGAAGCCTTTTTTACCTTTGTTCGATTTAGGATTTGCAAGGTCGTCCTCAGTGTGTGCGACATTTAGATCGCCACAAAAAACTACCGGTTTTGTTTCTTCTAGTTTTTTACAATAAGCCAAGAATGCTGGATCCCAATGTTTATGTCGGAGTGGGATACGACTTAGGTCATCTTTTGCATTGGGCGTATATACGGTCACCAGCCAAAATTTTTCATATTCAGCAGCAATCACTCTTCCCTCTTCGTTTGGGTCACCGTATACATCACCGGTTACCTTAAACTTGTCGACTATATCTTTCGGAAAGCCATTAATAGTTTGCACAGGTGCCTTTTTAGAAATTATTGCTGTCCCGCTATAACCTGCCTTGTCTGCTGGATACCAAAATGCATCATATCCATCTATAAACACGTCAATTTGATCAGACTTAGCCTTAATTTCTTGCAAGCATATAATATCCGCATCCGTTTCGGTTAAAAAGGGTTTCCAAAGTCCTTTTCTGTCTACCGCCCTGATACCATTTACATTCCAAGAATATATTGAAATCATATTAGGTTTTAGTATAGCCATAGGGTGTACAATTTGCTAGACTGGGTCATTAGATGAGCAACGCAGCATACAAACGGGTACTTCTAAAATTATCAGGCGAACAACTAGCGGGAAAATACGAATTCGGCGTTGATCCTGAAATTGCAGCATTCTTGGCTGAAGAAGTTAAGAAAGTTGTTGAAATGGGTTGCCAGGTTGTAATCGTTGCTGGTGGCGGCAATATGGTGCGTGGTGCAGAACTTGCAGGTAATGGGATTAGGCGCGTAACAGCCGACCAAATGGGAATGCTTAGCGGAGTCATGAACTGCATGATTATGACTGATATTTTTGAAGCCAATGGCGTTAAAACCAGGTGCCTCAGCAATATATTTGCTGCCCAAATCGCAGAGTCATACTCCTATCGACTAGCAGAAAAACATTTGCAGAAAGGTCGAGTTGTTATTATCGGCGGAGGAACCGCACGTCCTTATGTGACTAACGATACTGCAGCAGTTAGCTTTGGATTAGAACTAGATTGTGATCTGGTTATGAAAGCCACAAAAGTCGAAGGTGTGTATGACAAAGATCCAGCAACGAACGGGGATGCAATAAAATTGGATACTGTTTCTTTCCAAGAAGCGGTTGAGGATAATGCAATCAAAGTCATGGATAAGGCTGCAATGGGACTTGCTATGGAGCAGCACAAACCAATAGTAGTATTTAACGCTATGAAGCCTGATAATTTCTCAAAATTAGTTGCTGGCGAAAATGTCGGTACAAAGATCTCTTAGATTTTTAAGTTCGGAGTGTCAATTATAACGTGGTCGCCAGGTTTGGCTTCTTGGCGAAGTATCATTTCAGCAATAGTGTCTTCAACCGCTCTTTGAAGCATTCGGCGCATGGGCCTAGCTCCGAGTTTAGGATCATTGCCTTCAGACACTATTTTCGAAACTGCACCGTCGGTTAGTTCGAAGGAGATATTTTGATTAGTTAGAGTTGTATTTACTTCAGCCACCATGAGCCTAACTACTTTACCTAGTTCTTCTATAGTTAAAGGCCTAAAGAGAACTGTCTCGTCGAACCTATTTAGAAGTTCAGGTTTAAACTGGCCGCTTGCAATCAGCTGTTCACTAAAGGCGGGGGCAAAACTTTCTAGTGTTTCACCCTTGTCAATTCTATCCCTGATAATATCTGCTCCGGCATTGCTGGTAACAATAATAATGCAATCTTTAAATGATGCAGCTTTGCCGTTTAGGTCGGTAAGCTGTCCTTCATCAAGCATTTGTAGTAGGAGGTTCAATACATTGGTGTGAGATTTTTCAATTTCATCGAGCAACACAACAGCAAAAGGTTGCTGTCGGACACGCATCAGTAAGCTACTGGTTTCATTTTCCCCAGTTGAAAGCAGTCGTTTAACATCATCTGGTTGCTGGTACTCGCTCATATCTAGGCGAATCATCGATTCCTGGGAACCAAAATATGTTGAAGCTATGGCTTTGGCAAGTTCAGTTTTACCTACCCCGGTTGGACCTAAGAATAAGAAACTGCCAATTGGCCTTTTAGGGTTGGTAACACCTGCGCGTGCACGACGCAGTGAGCTTGAAACAACGTTAACTGCATGTGATTGATTGATCATACGTTCATGAATTTTGTCTTCTAAGTTTAATAATGTCTCAGTTTCCGCCGGTTTTACCTTACCAAGCCGTACTCCTCGAGTTTGCTCTATGGCCTGTTGGACGCTTTTGCGGCTTATAATTTCGTGATCAGCATGATTTATAGCCTGCTCAAGTAGCTTAATTGCCTTTCCGGGATAAGCTTCCTCCTGTTCATAACGGCCACTTAGGCGGTATGCTTCGCGCATAGCCTCGTATGAGATCATTACTTTATAATGACTCTCAAGTCCAACCGATATATCTTCAATAACCCTCATTACACTCGCCTCAGGAAGTTCCTGCAATACGACCGGAGTCATAAGACCGGCCAAGGTTTGATTAGATACTTTTAACTTTTGATATTCATTAGGATCAAGAGCGAGAATTAATGGAACTACTCTTGCCTGAATTATTGACAGTAATATTTGGCTTGCATCAAATGAACCTGGCCCTGATTTAAAGAAAGATTGAGCATCATCAAAGAACAATATAATGTGTCCTGCGTGAGATGCTTCGTTAACTAGTCGAATCATTATAGATTCTAAATCACCTGGACCTTGAGCCCTGGAAGTAATATCCGTAGCATTAAGGTTTATTATTTGATGAAACTTTAAATTAGTTGCTGTATTACCTTCAAGCATTCGCTGAGCAAGTGCGTAAACATTATTTGTTTTTCCAATTCCTACTGGACCAATTAATACCACGGCACTTGAATTATTTTCTAGAGCCTTCTCAATTGACTTAACTCCTTCTGAATTTGCCAACCAATCATAGTTTGCTCCATTATCTGAAATTGAAAGACTTATATTGTGGCCAAGTCGATCGAGTAAGGGGGTGAATCCAAAAGCCCAGTCTCTTCCGATGCCACCCTGTAGTGTACCTTTTGGTCTGATTGAGTCGTTTACATTTCTGCCTAACCATTCGGCAACCGCCTTTATATCTTCTGGCTGTGACTCATTTTGAACTAAAAGCTTGGATACTCCTGCAGAACTCATCATAAGTCCTGCAATGACAAATCCCAGCTCTATGGTTTTCGCGTTATATGAATCGGCTAACTGTCCTGCTACTTGCAAGGCGTGCTCAAGATCTGCAGGGTTCGTAGTCAGTTGAAGTTGAATTTGAGCACCGCTTAAAAGTAGATGATTTGTAAAGAAATATGCTTGCCAGTGATTGTACAGCGCAGCCCACACGGTTTGGGGGTTTAATGCCATTCCAGGGACCAGTCTTGTATATACGTCTGCCGATAATCGGCCTGCAATGTCGTTAGATTCTGGAGGTAGGACCGATAGCCTCTCTTTCCACCATAGAGCTGGCATAATGCAAAGAGCAGATATGCTGCCAAACAGTCCTATAAATATGTGGTTGGTTCCTATTATTAATAGGACAACTCCAGAAACTGCGCTTAGAATCGAGAGTCCTAAAAAGATAAGGTAACCGTCTTTCCCTATTGCTTTTCCAAATCTTGCTTCTTTAGCTCGATTACTGCTAAGATCTATAACTTCGTTCATTTAATCAGTCCTATCACAATGAAACCAGGTACCATAAAAGGAACTAAGGGCCATAGAATAATTTCTATTACGGTTAACAAGGCGATTATTAACATCGCTCCCAGTCCAGTAATAATCACAAGTAGTCGCACAAAAAACCCTATAACTCTACTAAAAGCATTATCACCGGCAGCCCGAAATCTATCTTCAATTGATCGACCTGGGTCCGTGATGATACGTTTCCAAGGAGAAAAGAGTGTTTTTAGTAGCAGTCCTATTGAGAAGTCCTCAAAAACTCTAGTTTGTCTTTTTGTAAAACTGGACATAACCTGTTTCCACCCAGAACCATACCACCAAGAGAAGAACGCCATTAGCATAGGCATTATTGTATCACTTATGGTTCTCTATAGCTTCCACGTAATCTTAGATATTTTTCCAAATAAAATACGCACTGCCAGGCTTAACAGTGCGTATCTTTTAAATATTATTATTTTTCTTTAAGTTCAGCGCCGTGTACTGACAGAGCATAGATGACAAGAACATCGACAGCTATGACAATAACTGACCAAATAGGATATGCACTAATTGATGCTAGTGCCCCTACTGCGCTTAATACTGCCAGGAATACCCCTAATACTCGAGCCCATACTGACCCTTGAAGTATTTGGAATCCTGCGAGTATAAGGATTAGACCAATAATAAGGTCAATCCAACCCCAAGCCTTGTAATTGAATACGAGTAAATGATTAGCGGTTACAGCATACCATGTTGGGCGAATAAGCGCCGTTAGGCCTGCTATACCTTGGAAAATCCCGCCTAGGATCAACATGAATCCCGCGAAGATTGCCCAGCCTGTCCACCCACTGAGATGTTTATGTTCAGCCATAGTTACTCCTCCTGCGCATAAGCGCATTTATTTACAACCACTACTATTTACCTGGAGATAGCATTTGTCAATATGAAAATAATATTATAAAACTGCTTATGCTTATTATTTATTTAACTCATATGAGGATGTAGGTTTACTTATCATCTAGTACATGATTAGATTGGGTAATGAGGAAGTGGACAATCGTTACAATATTGGCCTGCGCCCAATTTGTAATGGTACTAGACAGTACAGTGATGAACGTGTCTATTTCTACCGTAGTAAAAGATCTCAACACTACCGTGTCTGCGATGCAGGCAGCAATTACTTTTTATACTTTGACGATGGCGGCATTTATGCTGCTTGGGGCAAAGCTTGGCGATGTATTTGGACGAAAAAAAGTTTTTATTATTGGTGCTGTTATTTATGCATTAGGATCGCTCATAACTGGTTTATCTCAAAATTTCCAGACGCTGTTTATAGGATGGTCGGTTATTGAGGGTCTTGGAGCTGTACTAGTAATTCCAGCTATCGCAGCTCTTATAGCCAATAACTACAGCGGTAAGGATAGAGTTAAGGCTTTCGCACTCATAGGAGGCGTATCCGGTGCGGCTGCGGCTGCGGGACCGCTTATAGGTGGATATGTAACAACTTATTTGTCCTGGCGATATGTTTTTTACTCCGAGGTTCTTATTATGTGTGTGATATTAATGTTCCATTCAAAGCTTACCGATACTGTTAAGCCGTTAAAAATTAAAATAGATATACCGAGTGTGTTGCTTTCATCAACGGGTCTCCTACTACTTGTACTGGGTATGCTTCAATCAAAAACGTGGGGACTTATAACTCCCAGAAGCATGCCGGAAATTAATGGACACGCTATTGCCCCGTTCGGGATTTCAATCGTTGCCTACCTAATATTAATGGGAATAGTTGTTTTGAAATTGTTCTTTGATCGTCAAGAGAAACTTATAAATAGCGGAAAGACTCCTCTCTTAGATATTTCAATGCTATCTATTAAACAGCTAAAGAGCGGCTTGTCGGTACTATTGTCGCAATACGCAATGACCGGCGGGGTATTCTTTATAATTCCAGTCTATCTTCAAATGACTCTAGGATATGACGCGCTTAAAACCGGTCTTAAAATATTGCCATTATCAGTTGCTTTAATACTATTTTCAATAATAGGTACTCGCCTTATAAGCATATGGTCACCACGTAAGATCATTCGTTTAGGACAGGTAATTTTAATTGCTAGTTCTGTGCTGCTTCTATCATCTGTTTCACTAACCCTAAGAGGCTTCTTGTTTGGTGCAGGTATGTTTTTCTTTGGTGCGGCACTAGGATTACTTGCCTCTCAGATTGGAAATGTGAATATGTCTAGTGTTAAAAAACAGCAATCCAGCGAGGTCGGAGGCCTTCAGGGAGTTTTTCAGAATCTAGGTTCATCACTCGGAACTGCGGTTATAGGGTCCGTACTTATTGCTTCCCTAACTACAAATTTTAATAGTAATGTTCAGGCTAGTAATCTACCTAGCAATGTTAAGAGTCATATTGCGAGTACGTCTAAAGCCGGTGTAGCCGTAGCACCCGTGAGTGAGGTAACAGGCTATGCCGAATCCAAAGGCTTGCCCCAGTCTCAGGCGAATCAATTGACTCAAATTTATACTGACTCGCAAGTAGCTTCACTTAAGAGTGCTTTCTACGCTCTGATTGCGGTTGCTTTGATATCTTTGTTTTTCTCAAAAAATATACCTAATGAAATAATGCGATAATAATGGAAACTTTTGATAAACAAATTTATAAGTTAGTAATTTTAGCTGGTATAGCCACTATGACGACTGGGACAATTGTTTACCATTTTGCGGAACACTGGTCTTGGCTTAATTCCTACTACTTCAGTGTAGTAACTCTAACCACTGTAGGCTATGGAGATTTTGTGCCGACTACTCCTTTCGGTAAGATATTTACTACTATTTATATATTGGTAGGTGTTGGAATCATTACTACCTTCATCACATCGATAATGCGAAGACAGGGATCAAAGATGAAGCAGCGCCAAGAAAAACGAAAAAACTCTAAATAGACTCAAGCCGTTGTTCTTGCGAGTCTTCCAAGATTGCTGTCTCAACACCTACAATATCCTCTGCACGCTCTACAGGCACTTTTAATGCTCCGGAGACATAAAGAGTCCATTGCGTCATAGTCATGCCTTCAGGATAAACTGCTCCAACTTGAGCAGGTCCATCCGAAACGCTTTCGGCGTACTGTCCTATTTGTGTTTCTGCCATTGGTAATTGTTATAGCATGTATCTAGCTTGGAGTAAATAAAGTAACTTGGCGACTATACCATCTAGACAATTAGTTAAGCGGCATCAGCGAGAAAGTCCGCATAATTTATAGCTGTTTCCAAAGTTTCTTCCATACCAGCTAAAGTTTGCCATGTTTCGATTTGGACGTGTGAGTCACCTTCTAATACGTAGGTATCTGCAAGGGAAACGCTTTGTGTAGTAAGCGGGTCAGAATCGGGAGCTTCTTCATCTACCAGTCGAGTTGTGACAGAGTCAACGCGTTCGAACTCCTCGCCACGATCTGAGATTTTACTCGCCGACGCTATCAATTGTAATTGAATGCCAGGTGCAAACGGAATAATTCTTCTGTACTCAACAAAGTTTGCAATTGTCCGGCCATTTCCTGGACGCTCAAATCTTTCTGCATCATCGTGCATTGCTTGCTTCCCAAGCTGCATCAATTTAAAGCCTCGAGATGCGTTAGGAGCACCTAGTTTGACGGCAGGCTCGTGACTTTTAGCCAAGAAATCTGCTTCTCGACGCAACATCAGAATCTCATTTCCAGTTTTACTATCCACAATAATACTCCTAAGTAACTTTGCTCATAATTTTAATCTTAAAGTCTTATTTTGCAAGTATAAGCATCTTGGCAAGTCTTACCATATTCCGAACTACTTGCCCTGAGGATGTAGGCGCCAATAACTTAGAGTTTTCTGGTAAAAATTAGCAGCCAGATGATTATAAGTATCAAAATAACTACTACGCTTATTATTTGTTGCCATCTTGGTTCAGGTATATGTGTCTTATATTTTTGCTCAGCAGGTTGAGTGTTAACATTCTGATTCTTCAAATCAGGCTTTGGTTCGACTTCCGGATTCACGAGACCAGTTTTTTTTGAATCAGGCATATTATTTTTTAGGTTGAATCTTTACCGCAGTTCCATAGGCTGCAACTTCATTCATCGTACCGCCGATATCCCCAGTATCAAATCGCATGGCAAGAACTGCATTAGCACCCTTCTCTGCAGCAGCTTTTTTTAGTCTTTCTACCGCTTCGATCCTGCTATCGCTCAATAGTTTTGAATATGCGCCGATTTCACCGCCCACAATAGACTTTAGGCCTGCTCCAAAGGAGCTGAAAGCGTTCCTGCTTCTTACTAGAACACCAAAGGTTTCACCGAAGGTCTCTACTACTTCGTAGCCTGGAATATCATTTGTTGTAACTACCATTACTTCATCACTCATAAGTATCCTTATTTATTAAAGCTAGTATTAATTTAAATAGTACACCATTATGTGGTCAAATTGGGTTATATACTGTAAAATTTGTCTACTATGGGATATGGAAGGCATGAATTAGGAGTAAATGTAGGAATTGTAGGCGCAACTGGTGCTGTTGGTGGAGTTATCTTAGAAGAACTTGCCGAACGAAGAGTTCCAGTAAATGATCTTAGATTATTTGCTTCTAGCGACTCTGCTGGCACGCCAATTGGTTGGAATGGTTCAACTTATCTTGTTGAAGACACGTACAATGCGTCTTTTCGTGGTTTAGATTATGTACTGTTGTCTGCAGGAGGTGATGCCACGAAAACTATGGTATCCATGGACATTTGTCCGCGTGTAGCTGAGGACGGCGCCATAGCTATAGATAATTCATCTGCTTGGAGGGGCGATCCAGATGTTCCACTAGTGGTTGCTGAAATTAATCCACAAGATCTAGACGAAATTCCTAAAGGAATAGTTGCTAATCCTAACTGTACTACGATGACTGGAGCGGTAGTTTTCGGGCCTCTACATGAAGAGGCAGGACTGCGCAGTATCAATGTCTCAACTTACCAGTCCGTATCCGGACAGGGTCAAGAAGGTATTGACGAACTTGTTGATCAGTTGGAACTAATGCTAGAAGATCCTCAGTCTTTTGTAACTGGACGTATTGATCCAGCTCATCTACCCTCCCCTGGAGTATTTCCTGAAATTATCGGCTTTAACGTTGCACCATCCGCAGGTTCATTTATAGATAGAGATACATCAGAAGAACTTAAATTCGTTAATGAAAGTAGAAAAATTCTCGGTTTACCTCGGTTGGCAGTCTCAGCCACTTGCGTCAGAGTTCCTGTTTTGAATGGACACTCTATGAAGATGAGTCTTGGATTTGACCATCCAATCTCACCTGAGAGGGCTGAAGAAATACTTTCTGAAGCACCAGGAGTAAGTCTGGTAGACGTCCCTCAGCCTATCAACGCTTCGGGCGAAGATGCAGTACATGCCGGAAGAATAAGAAGAGACCCGACTATTGAAAACGGACTTGAAGTATTTGTATCGGGTGATAATTTGAAAAAAGGTGCCGCCCTAAACGCGGTTCAGATTCTTGAAATAGTTATCGTACTTGATGCGTTAGTGCTTGCAAATCGCAAACCATATTAATTAAATACTGGCGGAGGGAGGGGGATTCGAACCCCCGAGGGCTTGCACCCAACACGCTTTCCAAGCGTGCGCCATAGGCCACTAGGCGACCCCTCCTTAAGTGGCTTTCGGCTAGTATAACAAAAATAGCGATATAAGATTAATCTGAAAGATACTTAAAAAACTCCTTGCAGAGAACGCAAATATAGGGTTACACTAAGAAAGAGAATGGCATTAATTGAACTTCAAGACGTCAGTAAACTGTACGGCTTCGGCGACGCAACTACCCTTGCGCTAGACGAGGTTAACTTAACTATTGAGCGTGGAGAGTTCATAGGTGTGATGGGTCCAAGTGGCTGTGGTAAAAGTACCCTTATGAACGTTATAGGGCTTTTGGATAGGCCAAGCCACGGACAGTATCGGCTTGAAAGCAAGCCTGTTGCCCGCTTGCGTCCCAATAATGCAGCAAAGATTCGACGAGACAAAGTTGGTTTTATTTTTCAATCTTTTAATTTACTGCCGCGCCTAACTGCGCTTGAGAATGTTGCCCTGCCCTTGGCTTACAAAGGAATACCACAAACAAGACGTCTCAAAATGGCTAGTCAGATGCTAGATCGTGTCGGGGTGCAAAACCGTGAATATTACATGCCTAATCAATTGAGCGGCGGTCAGGCACAATGCGTTGCAATTGCCAGAGCTTTAGTAAATAATCCTCGGATTATTATTGCCGATGAACCAACGGGCAACTTAGACAGCGGAAGCGCGAGGCTTGTAATGGAGTTGCTTTCAGATATTCACAAAATGGGAAATACTATTATATTTGTGACTCACAACCCCGAGCTTACGCGTTTCGCAACAAGAGTTGTATATATGCATGACGGCAGCATAATTCACGACGAAAAGACAGCACTTGGGCAAGTAGCGTCAACTGCTCGTAAAGCACTATACACTGTACCTCTCACAAGCGAGGAAGATGATTTGGCAGGTGTTTCGGCACTTATGAAGGCCTTACCGGATAAACCATCGACCCGTGCTAAGAAAAAGAAACCAGCTAAAGTAAAAGCTGGAAAATCCACAAAAATTCCTCGTGCACGAAGTAGCAAAGGAACTAAGAAATGATTTTTACTCAAGGAATAATAAAGTCTGGATACGACTCTGTTAGAAGCGCCAAGCTTCGCAGCTTCTGGACAACACTTGGAGTCATAATTGGAGTTACTTCGGTCATTTCAGTTGTTGCTATAGGTGAAGGTGTAAAAAACCAGGTTTCCGGGCAGATACATCATTTGGGAAAAAACTTTATTACCATTCGTCCCGCACAGATTCAAACTTACTCCAACGGGACATCTTCGTCAGCTGATTTACTATCTGGACTAAGTGTTAGCGGGCCGCTTACGGCTCGTGATTTAGACACTGTTTCCGGTGTAAAAGGCTTGGCGGCAACTGCCCCACTAACTATAACTAACGGCGAAGTGAAGTCCGAGACAGGAGTTTACAAAAGTGGATTTGTTCTAGGAACAACTGAACATTTGCCTGGCCTTTTAAATCAATCCTTAGCATTTGGCAGTTTTTTTACGAACCAAGATAGTGGCTTAAATGTTGCGGTACTTGGACAGACTGCTGTCGATAAGATGTTTAACGAGTCAGTTCCTCTTGGTAGAAGTTTTATGTTTCATGGCAAGAGTTTTATCGTAGTCGGAATATTTAACCAATTTGATTCAACACCTCTTTCGCAGCAAGCTGATCTGAACAATGCAATTTTTATACCTAATGACGTGGCTGAAAACTTAACAAATAATACGGCACCAACTTACGAGATTGTGGCTCGCCCAACCGACCCAAATGATACAAACTCTGTATCTGCAAACATAAAGAGAGCTCTGGATGCTGCTCACGGAGGACAGAGCGGATTTATAGTGCTTACCGGTAACCAGAATATTGCTGCCAACGACACTATACTCGAACTGTTAACCAAGCTGATAGCCGGAGTAGCGGCTATTTCCCTTTTGGTCGGCGGTATTGGAATTATGAATGTGATGTTAGTTTCTGTAGCCGAAAGAACTCATGAGATTGGAATTAGAAAAGCTGTGGGTGCTACAAACCGACAAATACTTAGTCAGTTCCTGGTCGAATCAACAATACTAAGTTTGAGCGGTGGAATTATAGGTCTTATAATGTCATATCTGATAGTGACTTTCGTTAAATTAGGTACGAACATACAGCCAACTATTTCTTGGCAAATAGTTGTAATTGCCTGCAGCGTATCTTTCCTTATCGGGATAGTTTTCGGATCAGTACCTGCGTTTCGTGCTGCACGAAAAAATCCTATTGACGCACTTCGTTCAGAGTAGACTTTATAGGTGTTTACCGTAGTAGTACCAGAAATGGTTTAGTATGAAAACTATAACAACTAAAAACCAGAGAAGCAGTAGCTGCCAGTTGTATTTTCTTATCCATAAATAGTTTTCACTTTTATTGAAACGAGATAGTTTCAGATTATTATTGTCGATGTTATATAGAGTTAAGTACCAAAATACGGTAGTTATAACTACATCTACTGATAGACAATATGGACACAGAGCATGAATCTTAAACATACTCTTAAGTAGCAGAAAGTACGCTCCTATTAAGCCAAGGCTAACTCCTGCTTGGGCGAGTTGCCAAAACCAGCGCTTGAATTTTCCGCCGGCCAAAATGGTCGTTCCGATTGTAATTAATGCTGCAAAGGCACCTATGCCATAGAACGGGTAAGGAACTTTGAGTATGGTATCCCCTGCTGTGTTTATAATAGTTCCACAATTTAGCAGTGGATTTAGGTTGCAATAAGGTACATAGTGACTATTTTTAGCAACTTGTAAGGTTTCGTAGGAAAGTGTGATTGACGCAAATATGCCAATCGCTCCACCTATGATCAGAATAAAAGGAAAGGCCCTTCCTAGCGTAATTTTTGATGTCTTCATTAAGCTACATTATAGGGCATTACCTAATAAATACCTGAGAATTTAGTTTGCACATGCCCCACTACTAACCGGGCTATAGCTACTGTTTACCTGCTGAATTTCACTAATTACTTTATTCATCGTCAGAGCATAGCCGACGTGATTATAAGTTGTCGACTGTGCAAAAACAACGCCAAATACACTCCCGGTTTTATCTATTATCGGTCCTCCTGAATTACCGGGAATAACATCAGCCTGAACTTCATAGATTGAACGCAGAGTCTGCTTGTTGCCATATATATTTTTCCCACTGGCATAGAACTGATCCATTACAGCAGCAGGATCTGCCTTAAACGGCCCGCCTCCCGGATAACCTAGAACCGCTGCCGGGGTACCTCTTGGGAGAATAGAAGCGTTTAATTTTAACGGTGCGCCAGCTAGATGACTTACCCGAAGTACTGCTATGTCGAGATTTGGATCAAAGGATACTATTACTGATTTGTGGTCTCCGTTAATATCTTCTACTAATGGTGATGAAATACCGGCAACGACATGTGCATTTGTTACGACTTCTCCGGATCCTACTACAAATCCGGAGCCTGAAACAATACCGCCACATCCCTGTCCCTGAATTCTTACAACGGAATTTTTGTCAGCATTAACGGCCGGTAAGATCTCGCCTAAAGCCGGAACATTTACGTTTCCTCGTGGAATAGGTTCACTCCCAATGAATACATCAGGAAAACCATTTGGATTTATTATTCTGCCTATATCAGCAAATAAAGTCGGAGCCGAAGGCAATACTTTATTAAGCTCAGAAATTATTTTTGAACCGTTTAAATCCTGGGCTAGTTGATTGTTGGGCAAGCTGTGCACTACCGCTGAAAACAGCCAAATACCAAAAAGGACCGATACTACACTAAGTGTGGCACCAAGGAAGTTGTCTACATGATTAACTTTTTTCCCTTCAATCTTTATCTTAACTTTTATGCCTATATATTCGCCGATTATAAGTCCGATTAGTGACATTCCGAGCATTGTAGCGATGGTCATTAAGACTCTAGAAGTTTGGGTATGTACTACTCTGACTGTGTAGGATTCTAAGAACCTTCCTAGGAATAGTCCGCCAAAGAATCCAATGGTAGCAAATAGCTGCCTAGAAAATCCAGTTCCCCAATTTCTAAAAACGCTGCTGATTATTAGTATGATTATCAGTAAATCAATAAGCATCTAAAAGACCACCACTCCTAGAAACTACCTCTAAGCAGTCCTATTGCTAGGAAGACCATACTTGCACAGATACAATAAATTCCAAAAGGTCTGAGAGTCTTGTTCTGGAAATACTTATCCAAAAATTTAACTGAAACGTAGGCGGCTATTCCGGCAGCTATCGCTCCAACTAGCATTTCCCCGCGCACGCGTGCCTCTAGGTGACTGAAAAAGGTTGGAAGTTCAACAAGACCGGCACCGAAAATTATGGGAGTGGCGAGTAAGAATGCGAATCGGGCAGAATCCTCATGGTCAAGTCCGCTCAGGAGTCCACTAACCATGGTTATTCCAGATCGACTTATTCCGGCAAAAAGTGCTCCTACCTGTGCTGTGCCAATTATGACAGACCGTCTCATGGTAATTGTTTCGCTAACATTCTCTGTTGTCTCAACGACGTCGTGTTCCTTCGATCCACCTTTTTTACTGTGTTTCCTTTGGTACTGATCACCTATAAGTAGTATGCATCCATTAATAAACAGAAATACTACGGCTGATAGAGGCTTTGCAAATTGTGAGCGTAATGCGCTCTGAAAAAATAAACCTACCAATCCTGCCGGTACAGTCGCAATAATTAATAACCAGGCTAATCTTCCATCAGGCGTATCAATGGAGCGATCGGCAACTGACTTGAAGAAGCCTTTAAATATTCTTCCCCACGTGTCACGGTAGAAAATAAGGAGCGCAAGAGCTGTAGCCACATGCAGAATAACCAGGAATGATAAAAAGAAGGATCCTTTCTGGGTCTCGCCTGCTGAAATGCTGTTCCAATTGAAGAGCCATGCCAGCAGAACTGAGTGTCCAAGGCTAGATATAGGAAATAGCTCTGTTACTCCCTGAAATAGACCGATAATAATAGCTTGAAGATAAGTAATCATTACGTCCTATTAGTGTAGCAAATTACTTTACAATATCTTCTGTTAGATCTTTTGAGCCAACTTCATATTCTTCAAGGTCATCGGAATGTGTAGCCCAATTATCAAGTACAGGTTGTACCACTCTCCAACTTGCAAGTACCTCTTCGCTGGTAGCAAATAAGGTTCTATCGCCTTTTATGGCATCAACTAATACGCGCTCGTAGGCGTCAGGATATCCATGTTCAGGTGAATGCAAGTCATATGTAAAATCCATTTTTGTGGATTGCACATCTTCCGTATAACCAGGTTTTTTGGTTAGTAAATCAAGTTCTATCCCCTCATTGGGCTGGATACGAAAGCGAAGATGATTATTTTCCTGTCCCTCGGCACCATGGAAGCTTATTCTAACTTCTGTTTTACGAATATTCATTGACTTGCCAGTAACAAGTCGTATAGGCACTCCTTGCCAACGGGGTGTATCAATATATACGAGTAATGATGCATAGGTCTCGGTTACGGAATCTGATTTGTTGATTTCATCCCTGTATCCGATATATTGGGCACGTTTGGCCCTCTCAGCAATTCTTTCACCGGGTATTGGCTCTATGTGTTGCATAAGCTCTTGTTTAGCAATATGTATGTTTTCACTATTGAAAGATTCGGGTTTGTCCATAGTGGCGATGGCCATAATTTGGATAAGGTGACTCTGGATGAAGTCTCGGAGTGCACCAAGTGGATCATAAAAAGCTGCGCGTCCTAAAACACCAATCTCTTCAAATGCACTTATTGTGATACCTGCTATGTATTGCTGGTTCCATAAAGGCTCGAAAATTGGGTTTTTGAAGCGGAATGTTAGGATGTTTTGAACAGTTTCTTTGGCAAGATAGTGGTCTATTCGGAAGATTTGTTCTTCGCTGAAAACGCTGCTTGTTTCTTTAATTAATTTTTCTGCCGATTCCAGATCAAAACCAAAAGGTTTTTCTACGAGCAGTCTTGTCTTTGCTACGTTATGGCTGCAGCTCTCGTTGAGCTTATTCTCGCCTAGATGCTGGATGACCGGTGCGTATGCAAGTGGAGGTATAGATAGATAGTAGATACGATTCATGCAGAAACCACGTTCATTCTCTAATTCGTCCAGCCTAGCGTGGAGCTTAGCATAGTCATCGGATTTATCTAGATCCATCTGATACATCTGGGTATGCTTCTTCATTCTTTCCAGAGCCTCTGGGTCGCATACCGAATGATCGTCGCGACCGCAAAATGAAACGTTTTCGAATACCTCGGAAATAGTCTTTGAGCTCCTAGTTACGCCCAGAATAACTGTTTCCTTATGAATCATGCCGTCTTTAATGAGGTGAAAGAGTGCTGGAAGTAGATAACGACTGGATAGGTCGCCAGTAATCCCGAATATTACTAGTATTGTAGGTTCAAGGGCTTTGTCGTTTTTGTTTGACATACCCTCGCCTGCCATTAACGTGAGCCCTCTCTTCTAATTACTTGGCTACGTCCTGGTCCTACGCCGACTTCTATAACCGGAACGCCAAGTTCTTTCTCGAACAAATTAATAAATGCTTTTGCTTCGTCAGGCAGATGCTTAAATTCCCGAACTTCAGAAATATCATGTGCCCATGTAGGAAGCACTACATAATTTGGTGTGCAATCTGCTAGAGCCAGTGCAGACGTAGGCGCCGTAATTCTATTTAGATTCTTATGGTTATAGCTCGTCGCTATATTTACCGATGATCCATAACGAGGAACATGGTCCAGCTTGGATACGGCTAACTCGTCTACTCCATTTATTCTTATCGCATTTCTCAGCTCTACCAAATCCGGGTAGCCTATACGCCTGGGTCTTTTGGTGGTTGCGCCAAATTCGCTGTCAGCCAGACCGAATGTGCCGCGGATATTTTCCGCTAATTTAGTATCTGTAATTTCTGTAACAAAAGGTCCGCCTCCTACGTGCGACTTCACGGATTTGGCAACACCAGTAACTTTTCCAAGATGCTTGGCTGATACGCCTAGGCCATCAAGTAGGCCGGCTACTGTAGTTGAGGAAGAAGTTACTGAAGGATACATTCCGTGGTTGATATCAAGCCAGAAGGCTTGTGCGCCCTCAGCAAGTACCATCTCTCCTTGGTGTAGACGGTCATTTATAATCTCGACAGTATCAGCCAAATAAGGTTTCAATGACTCCACTGAAACCAGCCAGTCATCTACAATTTCTTCAATCTCGGCCTTAGACTTCTTTTGACTATCAGGAACTTTCTCATTGTATAAGTTCATTCCGTACAGAGCGCGCTCTTTGAGTATTTCAGGGTGCCAGATGTTTTCCAGTCTAACCCCTTCACGCAAGTATTTGTCTGACGCAACATAGGATATGCCGGATCTAGTACTTCCTTGTGCCTTTAAGCTATTTTCACGAAGCGAATCTAAATATATATGATGAGGTAGAACTAAATGAGCCGAATCGCTTACAAGTAAGTTTTTGGGAGATACTTCAAATCCAGCTTCTCTAACGTCCGCAAGTTCGTTGACGAGTCTCCTTGGATCAACATAAACACCGTTGCCGATAATGTTCAATTTTCCGGGTCTAGAAATACCGGAAGGTACCTGGTGAAGTGCAAGCGGTTCGAGTGTATCGGGCATTAGTGTATGGCCGGCGTTGGAGCCGCCATTTCCACGGGCAATAACTGTATAGTGATCAGAAACTAGATCAACGAAGCGACCTTTTCCCTCGTCGCCACGCTGCAGCCCAACTATTACATCTAAAGCCATCCGGTGTAAAGCATACTGTTCAACAGCTAATTAAGCAAGTATTAAATTTGATTTTGGCCTTCGAAAATAGCGGAAACTGAGCTTCCGACTGATACTGCATCTATTGCGTTAGCAAGCAGAGGTGCAACTGAAAGTACAACAACCTTGTTTGTTTTATTTCCTACATCGACTGGGACAGTATTTGTAACGACTACTTTTTCAAATGCTGAAGCCTCGATTCTTTCAAATGCTTTGTCTGAGAAAATACCGTGAGTGGCTAGACCGTACACCACTTTTGCGCCTTTTTCTTTTAGCATGTCGGCTGCCGCAGTGAATGTTCCGGCAGTATCAATCATATCGTCGATAATCACACAGTTCTTGTCCTTAACATTACCTATAAGATGTTTTGCTTCAACACTGTTGCGCTTTGTTGTTGATCGACTCTTGTGAATAATCGCCATGGCTGATCCGAGCGTGCTGCTATATCGTTCAGTAAGTTTCACGCGTCCGGCGTCCGGTGCAACAAAAACTACGTCGTCGCCAAAATGTTCAGAAACGTATTTTTTGAATAAAGGCATTGCAATAAGATGATCGAATGGTCCATTAAAGAACCCTTGCGCTTGGCCTGAATGCAAATCAACGCTCATTATCCGATCGGCACCAGCTGCTGCTAACAAGTCGACGATTAAGCGAGCTCCTATTGGTTCACGGCCGCTAGCTTTTCGATCAGCCCGAGCATAACTTAGCAAAGGACAGACGGCAGTAATACTGCGAGCAGAAGCTCTTTTAGCTGCGTCAACCATTAATAGCTGCTCAAAAATAGCAGCGTGGACTTTTTGTCCTTGAGACTGAAGAATAAATACGTCGTCACCACGGACTGATTCCTGAAAACGTACTCTAATCTCACCATTTGCAAAATCTTCGATGGTTACTTTGCTTAGTTCGATTCCTAAATTTTGAGCTATTTCTTTCGCGAGCGCCGGATGGGACCTGCCGCTTACTAGGTGCATCCCATGGCTTATCCCTACTCTGTTCATATATGTTTAGTGTATCACGAGTCTAACGCTTAGATGCAATAGAATGAAATACAAAATCCTTACATTTAATATTTATTAAATTACTTAGCACTAATTACTTCATCAAGCAGAGCCATCCTAAGGTATAAACCATTTCCGGCCTGCTCAAAATAATATGCCCGTGGGTCTGAGTCGACTTCTACACTAATCTCGTCGATGCGCGGGAGTGCATGCATTAGAATTGAATTTTCCGGCATTGTTTGTACAGCATCTGAATCTATAATAAGTCCTATGGCTTGGTCCTTGTCTCCATCATCAATGCGTTCTCTTTGCAGCCTGTTCCAATAAACAACGTCAGCAGTTTTAAGTGCCGACATATTATCTTCCTCACTATATTCTGTATTACTGTTTCGAAGTATCTCCTTAACATCGTCGCCCATTTGCAGGCTTTTGAGTGAAACGAAGGTTATTTTATTGTTAGGATATATGGATAGCATTTTAGCCAGAGACCGAGCAGTTCGATTGTATCTCAAGTCTCCGCCTATAACTACGTGGAGATTATCTAGGTGCTTAAATTTTCTATGAATTGTATACATATCCAGTAGGCTTTGAGTTGGATGTTCAGCTTTGCCGTCACCGCCGTTTATGATTGGCACTTTGCTTACGGCTGCCGCTCTACCTATAGCTCCAGTTTCAGGATGGCGGATTACAATTGCCGCAAAATCATATTCATTTAGAACCTTTATTGTGTCTTCAATGGTCTCGCCTTTTGTAGCGGAGGAAAATTCGCTGGCATTTTCAGTAGAAACCACTCCCATGCCAATTTTTAACGCGGCTGCTTCGAAACTAGTCCTCGTGCGAGTTGATGGCTCAAAAAATAAGCTGCAAAACTGGTAGCCTTTGTGTTTATCGGCCAGAGTTGCACGCCCACTTTTACTGGACATCATAGTCCTAAAAGCATCGGCTTTTTCAAATAGTTTTGTAAGATCTTCTGGCTTAAACTGGCTTGCGCTTAATATATGCATTTTAAAATTAACTCCTATATCTAGACATTATATTCCGTGGCATATTCTTGCCAAGCTTTTGGTGTTTTATTAATTAATGATTCGTCTCCTAAGCAGCGGAGCAGCAGTCTTCCGGTTTCGGCATTTGTTACTAGTGGTATATGGCTGTCGATCGCGAGTCTTCTAATTACGTAGCCGTCATGAACACCGTAATTAGCAGACGGAGCTGTTATCATGAGTCCGATTTTATTCTGAGCAATTGTGGTGGCTATGGTTGGCTCGGCATTCTCTTTAATTTTGTATAACTTGATAGTATCTATACCGTACTCTTTCAAGTAATCATGCGTACCCGAAGTGCAATAAATTTTCCAACCGTTCTCTTTGAGCCGTGCTGCTTCTTCAACGAATTTATGTTTTTGGTCATCAGGCATGCTTAAGAATAAAGTTTTCATTTTAATGTTTTGCTCGGTTGCCAGCCACGAAAGGTAGAAGGCCTCATTAAGATCTGCTCCAAAGCATGCAACTTCGCCTGTTGATGCCATTTCAACCCCAGCAATTGGGTCAGCACCTTTCAGCCGATTGTATGAAAACTGCGGGCTCTTAACTGCTACATGGTCATACTCTAGTGTCTGGTATTTCTTTTTGCTATCTATTCCCAGCATTGATTCCGTAGCTATTTCTATAAGATTATGCCCCATAACTTTAGACACAAACGGGAATGAACGTGAGGCTCTAACGTTACACTCTATAACTTTAAGCTCATTGTCTTTTGCAATAAACTGTACGTTGAATGGCCCGGTGATATTAAGATTTTTAATAATTTCTTTAGTAATAATCTTAGCCCTGCGAACTGTTTCTAGATAAAGACGCTGGGCAGGAAAAACCACAGTCGCATCACCGGAATGTACTCCAGCATTTTCTATGTGTTCGGATATTGCATATATCTGAAGTCGACCATTGTGTGCCACGCCATCGATTTCTATTTCTTTTGAGCTCGTTATAAACCTGGATATAACAACCGGATGATCAGGTGATAGTAATGCGGCTTCTGTTAAATAGCGTTCCAGCTCTTCTTTGTTTGTAACGACGTTCATTGCTCCGCCTGAAAGTACATAAGACGGTCTGACTATGACTGGATATCCGACCTTTTGAGCAAATTTTTTGGCATTTGGTAGAGTGGATATTTCGTGCCACTCCGGTTGATCCACGCCAAGTGAGTTTAGAAGTGACGAGAATTTCTGGCGATCCTCAGCCCTATCGATCTGCTCAGGGGATGTACCAAGTATAGGATAACCATTTTTGAAAAGTGGAAGCGCAAGATTATTAGCAATCTGTCCTCCGACTGACACTACAATTCCATGTGGACTCTCAAAATCTGAAATATCTTGCATTCGCTCTAAGGTCAGCTCTTCAAAATAGAGCCTGTTTGATCTGTCAAAATCCGTAGATACGGTTTCAGGATTTGAGTTAACGATAATTGTTTTCCAGCCATGTTCTTGAAGAGTTTTCCCGGTGTTTACTGCGCACCAGTCAAACTCTACAGATGATCCAATGCAGTATGGTCCCGAACCCATAACGATAATCGCCTTTTTGTTAAGCGGTAAAACATCATTACTGTTACCGTGGTAAGTTACATATAAGTAATTGGTTTCAGATTCAAATTCTCCTGCTAGGGTGTCGATTTGCTTGATGCTAGGAATAATATTCCATGCAATCCTCTGTTTCCGAATTTCCTGTTCATTTTTATTCATTAACTCGGCTATAACCGCATCTGCGAATCCGGACTTTTTTGCATCGATAAGCAGTTCCCTAGACAATTCATTCTTGGATAGCTTAATCTCCAGATCATGTATACATAGTATGTGGTTTAAAAACCACATATCTATATTAGACATATCATGAATATCTGATATTTTTATTCCCGATTTAATCGCCTCATAAATAGAGAAAATTCTGCGGTCTGTCGGATTCTTAATTTCAAGTTCAGGATCTTTGAATTTATATGGATGGGTGGATAATCCTTGAGCTCCGATATTTAGCATGCGTATAGCTTTTTGGAGTGCCTCAGGAAAAGATCTGCCCAGTGCCATTACTTCACCAACGCTTTTCATTTCGGAACCTATTTTATGATCACTGGACTTTAATTTGGCTAAATCCCACCGAGGCATCTTAACGGCTATATAGTCTAGGGCTGGCTCGAAGAATGCAGAAGTTTTGCCGGTTACTACATTCTTTAACTCATGGAGTTTATATCCAAGCATTAATTTTGCCGCAATGAAAGCAATTGGGTATCCGGTAGCCTTTGAGGCTAGTGCGCTTGACCTGGATAATCTGGCATTAACTTCAATAACTCTGTAGTCTCCATTTTCAGGATTTAGTGCGTACTGAATGTTGCATTCCCCTATAATCCCCAAGTGATTAATGGTTCTGACAGCTACTTCTCTTAAATTATGGTATTCACTGTTAGTTAGAGTCTGTGACGGTGCCACTACGATGCTTTCGCCGGTATGTATACCCATTGGATCTAGGTTTTCCATGTTGCAGACAATAATGGTGTTACCGTCGGAGTCCCGCATGACTTCGTATTCAATTTCTTTCCACCCAACAAGGAATTCTTCTATTAGAAGTTGGGGCACGGCTTGAAGCGCTTCAGTAGCCTTTTTCTTAAGCTCTTCGTCATTATTAATACGACCTGATCCGAGACCACCAAGGCTATAGCCGGCTCTAAGCATTATTGGGTAGCCTATTGTGCCGGCCGCTTTCAATGCCTCATCTACAGAGTAGACCGCAATGCTTCTGGCTGTTTTAGTGCCTACTTTCTCCATTGACTGCTTAAATAGTTCACGGTCTTCAGTTGCTTTAATTACATCTACGGGAGTTCCCAAAACTTTTATTCCCAACTTTTTAAATACACCGAGATCATTAAGCTCAAGACCAAGATTAAGAGCTGTCTGTCCACCAAAGCTTAAAAGCACAATGTCTGGTTTTTCCTTCTTTAAGATGGCACTTACAGTTTTAACATTAAGCGGCTGGAAGTAGACCTTATCTGCCATATCTCCGTCTGTCTGTACGGTAGCAATGTTGGGATTAATTAATACAGTATAAATACCTGATTGTTTAAGTGCTTTTATGGCTTGAGAGCCTGAGTAATCAAATTCGCCTGCTTGGCCTATTCGTAAACCGCCAGATCCGAAAATTACCGCCTTTTTGTATTTTTGGTTTGTCATAATACTTCCCTAAACCTCTCAAACAACCAAGCAGTGTCAGTTGGGCCGGGACAAGCTTCCGGATGGAATTGGACCGAAAAGAACGGCTTGGATTTGTGGGATATTCCTTCTATAGACTCATCATTTAAATTACGGAAGGACACGACCCAATCTTTCGGTAGGCTCTTTTCTTTTATTGCATAGCCGTGGTTTTGGCTTGTTATGTAGCATTTTTGGTCGGTTAGATCCATGCATGGCTGATTGTGCCCACGGTGACCAAACGGTAATTTGTAAGTTTTTGCACCTGCAGCTAGAGCCATGACTTGATTGCCCAAACAGATTCCAAATATTGGTTTGTTTTTTTCAAAAGCCTTTTTCACAATACGGATAGTTTCGGGATAATCGGTTGGATCACCAGGTCCGTTAGATAAAACAATTCCATCGTAATCCATATCGGTGTAATCGTATTCTGCGGGAACCCTGGTTACGCAGGCATTCATCTCAATAAGAGACTGCAAGATATTATCTTTGGTACCACAGTCTACAAGAATAACTTTTTTTGATCCGCTTTCGTTGTATGTTTTGGGTTTATCAATGCTGACTTTGGCGGGAGTTAGGGTTTTGTTCTTCATCTTAACCTGCTCGGTGGAAATACTGCCTATCATAGTTCCGTTGCTACGCAGATGTTTGGTTAGCTCACGAGTATCAATGTCGGTTATAACAGGTATGTTTTGAGATTGAAGCCAGTTAAGGAAATTTCTGGATGAAGCTTTGTGGCTTCCAAATAGCGCAAGCTCGCTTACAACCACCCCGCTTACCTGAATCTTATTTGATTCGCTATCGCTTTCTTGTACGCCGTAATTTCCTATTAGAGGGTAAGTAAAAACCAAGATTTGGTTGGCATATGAAGGATCAGTGATAGATTCTACGTATCCAGTCATTCCGGTATTAAATACCACTTCACCGTAAAAAGTGCCCGATTGATCTTTAGGTACCATACCTTCATATGACTTGCCGTCGCTGAGAATTAGTTTTCCTGGCCTTGGTATAAATAAATCGCCCCTTTCGGAGCGATTGATATTCTTTTCAGAACTAATTTTCGGTACTTTTCCCTTAATCATCTGCATTAGAGATTACCAAACTAAAATGTATTGTGCAAGTCAAGCATTTACAAATACTGTTTTCTAGATGCTCTTTAGACTATACTGAATAAACAATGAGCGGAACTATTACACTGCCTGGATTGATAGACCCGCATGTGCATCTTCGCGATCCCGGGCAAACACATAAAGAAGATTTTTACAGTGGAACTTCTGCCGCATTGGCCGGGGGCTACGTCGCTGTTATAGATATGCCTAATAACCTGGAACCTATTACGACTCTTGAACGATTAGAAACCAAAATTGCAAGTGCAAGAAAACAGGTTGTTTCTGATATTGGTTTCCATTTTGGGACTCTTGGAGATAACTTTGACGAGTTTCCTAAAGTCATCGATAAAGTAAAAGGACTTAAAATTTATCTTAATCACACAACCGGGGATTTTATAATAGACAAGGATAAGCTACTTGCAATATATGAGGCTTGGCCAGGAGAAAAGCCAATACTTCTACATGCTGAGGAAGATGTCAGCGAAAGTGTATGGAACGCCTTGACCAAAACAAAGAAGCAAACACATATGTGTCATGTTTCGAGCCGGAGAGAGCTGGAACTTGTTATAAAAGCTAAAGATGCGGGGCTGCCTATGAGCTGCGGCGTTACCCCACACCATCTATTCTTAAATGATAAAGATCGAGAAAGGCTGGGCGCCTTCGGACATGTTAAGCCGTTTTTAAAACCTCAAGCCGATCAAGATTTTCTATGGCAAAACTTAGACTATATAGATGTAATCGAATCAGACCACGCGCCACATACGATTGCTGAAAAAAAGAGCGAAAACCCGCCTTTTGGACTTCCGGTAATTGAGACAATTTTACCTCTAATGCTAACGGCTGAGGCTGAAGGTAGGATATCCAGGGACCAGCTGATTGCCCGATTACATACAAATGCATCGCGAATCTTTTCTGTGCCTGTTGATGATAACTCTTTTGTGGAAGTTTCAATGGAAGAATATGAGCTTCAAAACAAAAATCTACACACTAAAGCTGGTTGGAGTCCTTTTGAAGGAAGGAAAGTTATCGGAAAAGTATCCAAAGTATCTCTCCGCGGTAAAACCGTTTTCGAGAATGGAAATATATTGGCCAGTCCTGGTAGCGGTGTGCTTCTATAGATTTTTAGGAAACTTTATTCTTTTCCATGTAGTTCGTGTACCAGCAGTAGTCTTTGCCCAAGAATTTTGCTACCAGTTCAATGCCTAATTCGGCAGTTTTGTTATGATCGTCTGTAAGAGGATTAAACTCCACTATGTCGATACCTACAACATTACAGTTCTTACCTACGTATTCTGCAATCATGGTAATTTCACGATAAGTAAAACCTTTAACATTTGGCATACCAACTCCGGGAGCATAATCTCTGCTAATGCAGTCTAAGTCTAGGCTTATCCAGATATTTGGAACCTTTTTCTGGAGTTCATCAATTTTTTCGAATAAAGGTGCCAAATAGTATTTAACAACGTCTAGCAACGTATAAACATTTAGATTCTCTTTTTCAATAAGTTCAAGCTCTGCTTCATCAAAATCACAGCCGCCTACATGAAGTAAGTTTTCTTTTGCAAGTTTGGTTTTGTCCCCGTGCAGTTGTCTAAGTTCAGGAGAGCCAAAGCCCATAACTGATGCTAGATGCATTCCATGGATGTTTCCAGTTAGGGTTGACTCTTTAGTATTCATGTCACCATGTGCGTCAAAATATATAAGTCCGACTTGTCCGTCTAAGGCCGAGGATACACCGCTCATTGTACCCAGGTTAATTGAATGGTCTCCGCCCATTACAACCGCTCTTCTTCCGTCTTTCAAGGCATCTTCAGTGATTTGGGCTACGATTTCATTAACGCGTAAGATTTCATCCTGGTAGCGAAGTTTAGGATCGCCGACTTCTAACTCTTTTCGATCGTGACAAATAATGTCTCCGGAATCGGATATAGAAAAACCTATATGCTCCAGCTTCCTAACAATCTCTTGATATCTGAAAACTTGAGGTCCGTCACCTACTCCAAGATTATTTGCTCCGAGGTCAAGAGGGACACCGAGCAAGGTCAATTTGTCGTTTGTATTAGTAGGCATTAGCATTTAGTATACCAGCAAAAAAGCACTAGTTTATAATAGCGACTTCTTTATTTCTATTCCGAGCTGATCATTCCACATTGCGGCAGTAACACATTGGACAACGTCGGCGCCAGCCTCACGGTATTTATTAAAGTCTTCAACTGATGCAACTCCACCTATCCCAATTATCTCGTATTTAAGGGCGTGTTTTTCTCGCAGTGCTACTAGGCGTTTCACCATATCTAGTCCTGCCCACTTGATGCCTGCTCCACAAACTCCGGCTTTGAGCCTACCATCTCCAGGTAGTAGCTGATTGCCTTCTTCGTCAACGACTGGAGCTTGAATGGTGTTTATAGCGGAGTAGGCTGCAATATATGGAGAGCTATCAACAATTATCTTTTCAAGTAGCTCCTGCTGCTCCTTAGTGAAATAACCGATTTTCGCTATTAGAGGAATATCCCCAACACGTTCTTTGACCCTTTTACATATATCGATTACGGCGTCATAGGTATAGCAAATTACTCCTTCGTTGGCGACATTTGGACATGATAAGTTGATCTCAATTGCTTGTACTCCGGTGCTAGCGGCAAGCTCTGCAGTTACTGCAAAGTCTTCATAGTATTGCTCAGACGTGAAGCCTGGCTGAATCGTTCCGACTACGCTTGCTATAAGAATCTGACCCTTGCCCCGATAGCTGACGGCTTTCTTCATATCTTCTACCCAAAACTCAGGGCCTCTGGATGGATTGCCGAATGAATTGGTAATTGTAAGTTCTTCAATCGGCTTGGATGAGCTTAGGTGGCCGATCTGAGGATTACGTGCTTTGTCTATAGTTAGGTCGCCTTCTACGTCGAGGTAGACAATATTGGGAAACTCGTTTACCGTGAACTCTACGCTCCGCTGTGTTTTATAACAAACTACGTCAAATCCGTGTTCAAAACTGTATTTAATGTGTTTACTCGAGGGTAAAGAGCCGGCTCCAATTCCAAATGGTGAGTACAACTTATAACCAAGAAATGTGTACGCCGGTTCGCCTTGATTTACGAACCCTGCAAATGGTTCGGCCGGGGCGAATGGTCCTTTATCTACATTTTCATCGAATGTTTTTGCAGGATCAAAGATCGTTGCTGCGTTGATAGGCATATTTTGCTCCTGACATCTATGTATATATAATAGATGAAAATAAGAGATTGGTATATGGACTTTTCAAGAAAACTGACAGTAACCTGGGAAAAGAATGACTCATTACTCTGTATTGGACTCGATCCTGAATTAGATAAACTTCATAGTTCTCTTGTGTCAAAAGAAAATCCATTGTTCGAATTTAATAAAGCTATAATCGACGCGACCGCTGAACTTGTCTGTGCTTTTAAGCCGAACTCAGCTTACTATGAATCAAATGGTGCAGAGGGTGTTAAGCAGCTAAAACTAACCTGTGACTATTTAAAAGAACACTACCCCGATATTCCAATAATCCTCGATTTTAAGCGAGGAGATATAGATAATACGAACAAGAATTACGCAAAGTACGCATTTGAATATCTAGGAGTAGACGCAATTACTATCCAGCCATACCTTGGGAGAAATGCTGCACAAGTATTCTTGGACTATTCTGACAAAGGAATTATTGTTTTATGTAAGACATCAAATCCTGGATCTGGTGAATTTCAGGATAAGGATGTTGATGGCAAAAAATTATATATTCGAGTAGCTGAAAATGTAGCTAAAGATTGGAATACGAATAATAATTGCCATCTTGTAGTAGGTGCAACATATCCTAAAGAACTTTCTGAGGTTAGACAAATAATTGGAGACTCTATGATAATGCTGGTTCCTGGTTTAGGAGCTCAAGGCGGAGACACTGAGGCTGCAGTTAGGGCGGGAATAAATTCTGCAGGCACTGGGCTAATTATCAATTCATCGAGAAGTATTTTGTATGCTTCACAGGATGATGATTATATTGAAGCTGCAAAAAGTGCTGCACTTAAGATGCGTGACAGTATTAATACTTACCGGAAGTAATAAGGAGTACAGAAAAAATAATGAGCAAAGTATCAGACGAGACAAAACGAGAAGTTGCCTTAAGTCTTCACAAGTACGGAATATTAAAATTTGGTAGCTTTACACTAAAGAGCGGAAAGGTCTCGCCTTTTTATATCGATATGCGAGTTGTTCAGTCTTATCCCGAAGCACTCCATAAAATTGCTGGCATATATGCGGAGCTAATTTCCGATTTACCGGAAGATGTACTTTTAGCGGGAATTCCCGAAGCAGGCATACCTCTGGCTACTGCAGTCGGCTTTGTGACAAACAGGCCGCTAATACAGCCTCGCGCCAAAGTTAAAGACTACGGTGCAAAAAAGCCTATCGAGGGTAATTGGAAGCCTGGTGACAGAGTCGCAATAATTGATGATCTAGTTACAGCCGGTGATTCAAAACTTGAAGCAATAGATACTTTTACTTCTTGCGGACTTGAAGTTTTTGGGTTTTATCTTCTACTTGACCGCGAACTTGGCGGTAAGCAAATCGTAGAAAAAGCTGGGTATACTTTAGAGGCAGCTATGACCATCACGGAAGCACTAACCATACTAAAAGATGAAAATAAGATTACCCTTGAAAAGTACGACGAGTTGATTAAATTTACTCGCGATAATTAATGAACTGATATATAAGTGTGTTGCTTTCGGGCTACAAATTCTATGCTTGCAGATAGATAGCAGAGTGGCGTGTAATTAGTAGCAAACAAATCGAGCGTTTCAAACAAACGGGGTTTTGGGTAAAAGTAATGGGTTTTAGGAAGTAGCTGGCGAAACCATGGTTTGCCGGTAATGTTAAAACCTGCTCGCTTTAGTATTTCCCTGGCTTCTTTACGTGTATATAAACGATCGTGATAGCGTGCGCCTCTCATCCAAGCAACCTTATGTACATAGCCAGTCTTATTCGGAAGATTAAAACAAAAGAAAAGCCCATCGTCTTTCAATACGCGGTTTAATTCCTTAAGAGCTTCATAATCATATGGAACATGTTCGAGCACCCCAAAACCAACGATCGCATCAAAGTACCCATCTTTAAAGGGCAACGTTTTCCCATCTGATGTTTTTACATCAAGCGAGAACTTCTCCCATATCACTTTATGTGGAAATCTATCCGTTTCATAAAGGGTAGTTTTTAATCCCTTTTCATTAAGAAAGTATGCAACATAACCTTTTCCACCTCCCCAATCTAAAACGCGCATTTCACTTATGGGTTTAGTTCCATGAAATTCAAGTACTGAAACCATAAACTCTGTTAGGTAACGGTAAATTAAATGCGTTGCCGGGTTTTGTATAGATGCGTAAATACCTTGACCGCCCTTTATATCGGCGCTTTTAGCTTCTTTGACTAGCTTTTCGTCAATTGAATAAATTGGTCGAGCAGTTTTAATTCTCAACCTTCGCAGATTTCGTCTCGTAAGCTCCATATTCGGGCTAGTATAAATTAACTTCTTAAGTTCAGCAACATTAGCAGTTGAAAGCTTGAGTTAAATATCGAAAAGGTTTCTGGATTTTATTGGACGACCGAATAGCATCTGGTTGTGGGGATCATGGGCATGTCGTTCAGGTCCTCGAATGGCAGTGGCAACAATCTCAATATCAGTATCTGTCTCTAGAGGATCGGCGTAAGTCATTCGAAACCTGTCTACTGCTGCACCGAGCAGCCGCATAGCGTATGCATCCCAATCGTCTAGTTCAGACCATTCTGCACCTTCACGCCACTCAGCTCTAAGATCCTCATCCTCTACAATTGCAGGTGCATATTCTACAGGAATTATGCCGGCATTATTTATGTCTCCGATAAAGTAACTCTCACGAATTGGGTTTCTCTGATCAGTCAGTACTTTTAAGAATCCAGTGTTTGGATTATCCCCGGGTAGAGGTTCTGTACCAGGCACACTATGATTATAGGAATTTACTGCAACAACTTGCCCGAGGCTAGCTTCAACAATACCATCGCCACTCCAGTGCCTAGGAACAAAAAGTTGTTGACCTACTTCAAAGCTGTCTATATCCCTGTTAGCAGGAAATTCAGACAAAGCAACAGACGGTCTTTCTAATAACGTACTCATTAAATACATTTTAACATGTATTTATATAAAAAGCAATTATATTTTTAAACTGTACTTAGCCAACCCAGTTTCGGGCATTTATAAACATTTGCATCCATGGAGAGTCTTCTCCCCAGTCCACCGGATGCCATGAGAGCTGTCTAGATAAAAACGCTCGTTCTGGGTGCGGCATAATTATTGTTGCCCGTCCGTCTGAGGTAGTTAATGAAGTTATTCCTTTTTGACTGCCGTTAGGATTGTAGGGATAAGAAGTGGTTACCTCACTATTACTATCAACAAACTGCGCAGAAATAAGATTGCTTGAAATTGCTTTTTCCATTGCTTCATTTGATTCAAATACGGCTTTGCCTTCCCCATGAGCTACAGGTACAGGTAGCTGCGCGCCTGCCATATTTTTGAAAAATATAGAAGGAGAATCATTTATTTTTGTCAGTACGAGTCGGGCTTCGAATTGCTCTGATTCGTTTCTCATGAACTCTGGCCACGTCTCGGCACCGGGAATTAGTTCTTTTAGGGCTGAAAGCATTTGGCAGCCATTACACACTCCAAGTGAAAAGGTATCATTGCGAGTAAAAAATGTTTTAAATTTTGTGCGCAAGTCTTTATTAAAGAGGATAGATTTGGCCCAGCCTTCGCCTGCTCCGAGTACATCTCCATAGCTAAATCCACCACAAACTACCATTCCAGAAAAATCTTCTAGTGATTTTGTACCATTTATAAGGTCATTTAAATGAACATCAACAGATGTAAATCCCGCTCTGTTAAACGCTGCAGCCATTTCAACGTGACCATTGACTCCCTGTTCACGGAGAATCGCTACTTTTGGTTTTGTCTCAAATGTTTGTTTACTGATTTCAAATGGTACCTTAGCGTTAAGACCTTTTGTATCCGAAGTTATAAGTTCAAGTTCTTGATCAGCAGAATCGGGATTGTCTCGAAGTTTTTGTATCTGATAGCTGGTATCACTCCACCATTTTTCGAGCTGCTCTCTAGAGTTCTTATATATTACTTCACTGCCGTTACGTATGATAACGTCTTGATGCTTTGCTGGAGAGCCGACTACGCTAGCCGAGCTACCAAATATGTCTGTTAAATCATCAAGGTCTTTTGTTAAAACTTGTACAACTACTCCGAGTTCTTCGTTAAACAGTTTCTCTAAGTCATTTCCGTTTAGAGCCCCGATGTCTATCTCGATGCCGCATCTACTTGCAAAAGCCATTTCGACCAAGCTAGTAAGTAATCCTCCGTCGGATTTATCGTGGTACGCAAGAATTTTATCGGCTCGTTTCAGCTGTGTTATTTTTTCTATGAACTTTTTTACGATTTCGGCCTCAGTATCGGGAGTTTTACTTCCTGACTGATTGAATACCTGAGCAAGTGCTGAGCCACCAAGCCTGGAATTGTTATCGCTTAGATCTATTAAAACGAGCTTAGTATCCTGCACTACATCAAGTTCCGGTGTGAGTGTTTTTAAAGTACTTTTAACAGGTGAAAATCCAGTAACAATTAAAGATACGGGTGAGACAACAACTTTTTGGTTTTCATCCTCTTCCCACAACGTTCGCATGCTCAGGGAATCTTTTCCTACTGGAATAGTAATACCAAGCTCAGGACAGAAAGATTCCCCGACGGCTTTTACACTTTCGAACAAATGCTGATCTTCGTTTTTAAAGCCAGCTGCAGCCATCCAATTTGCAGAAATTTTAACATCTTTGAGTGAGCTTATATCTGCAGCAGCAATATTCGTAATTGCTTCAGATATTGCCATTCTAGCAGCAGCCACTGGGTTAATAGTAGCTAGAGGAGTTCGTTCACCCATTGCCATTGCTTCGCCGTAAGTTTTATCAAAAGCTACGCTGGTTACGGCAACATCACTTACTGGAACTTGCCATGGACCAACCATTTGGTCTCTATTAACAAGTCCTCCAACCGTACGATCACCGATAGTTATAAGAAATTTTTTGCTGCCGACTGCCGGAAATTTAAGAACCCGCTCAACGGCTTCTTCAACGGATATGCCATTAAAATCTATATTACTATTCTCTTCTTTTACAGTTTTTACGTTGCGAGTCATTGAGGGCGGTTTACCGAATAGTAGTTCAAGCGGTAAGTCTATTGGGTTTGTAGAAAACAGACTATCCGTTACTAACAGATGTTCGTTTTCTGTAACTGTACCAACTACGGCAAATGGACATTTCTCCCTTTCACAAATATTAGTAAACTCAGCTAAGTCATCAGGTGAAATACCCAGCACAAATCTTTCCTGTGATTCGTTGCACCATATTTCTAGTGGAGACATACCTGGCTCATCGCTTGGAATATTACGAATATCAATCTTTGCTCCACGATCACTATCATGGACAAGTTCTGGCAAAGCATTGGATAATCCTCCGGCTCCCACGTCATGGATTGTAATAATGGGGTTATTTTCTCCCTTGCTCCAACATCTTGTAATAACCTCCTGTGCTCTTCGCTCCATCTCGCCGTTGCCACGTTGTACGGATGCAAAGTCCAGATTCTCGTTGCTTTCGCCTGATTGCATGCTGGATGCTGCTCCGCCACCGAGTCCAATTAGCATTCCAGGTCCGCCAAGATGGATGATGAGAGAGCCAACGGGCAGACGCTTTTTAACTACGTGTTCATCTTTAATATTGCCGAGTCCACCGGCAATCATTATTGGTTTATGATATCCCCATTCCGTGTTATTGATGCGCTGCTCAAAGGTTCTAAAATAACCTGCAAGATTAGGCCTTCCGAATTCATTGGCAAAACTAGCACCTCCAATCGGAGCTTCAAGCATTATATCGAGTGCAGAAACTATGCGATCAGGCTTTCCGATAGTCTTTTCCCATGGTCGCTTGGCACCTGGAATGTTAAGATTTGAGACGCTGTATCCAGATAGTCCCATTTTGGAAACGGCGCCTCTTCCAGTCGCTGCCTCGTCTCTTATCTCTCCGCCAATTCCTGTAGATGCACCTGGAATAGGAGATATCGCTGTGGGGTGATTGTGTGTCTCTACTTTTATAACTGAATGAATTGGTTCTTCGTGGTATTCGTAAGTGCCAGCATCGTCTGCATAGAATCGTCCAGCGGTGGGTCCGCTTATAACGGCAGCGTTATCACTATATGCCGAAAGAACTTCATCGGAGTTCTTTTCGTAGGTATTTTTAATCATCTTAAACAGACTTTTAGGCTGCTTATTTCCGTCTATGACCCAGTCGGCATTAAATATTTTATGCCGACAGTGTTCGCTGTTTACTTGAGCGAACATCATTAGTTCAACGTCAGTAGGGTTCCTTTTGAGTGTTTTGAAAGAATCAACCAGATAATCTATTTCGTCTTCGGATAAAGCTAGGCCTAGATTTGAATTAGCATTTTGAAGAGATTCTTTAGGGTTGGACTGGATGTTAATTTCCTTAAGTTGTCTTGGTTCGTGAGTAAAAAAGAGTATTGATACTTCGTCGAGCGCGCTTAGCACAACCTCGTTCATACGGTCATGTAAGAGTTCCGCAACCTTTTCATTGTCTGTTTCAACGCCACTAATGTAATATGCTATCCCCCTCTCGATTCTTTTTACTGAGTCGAGTCCCGAGTTGTGTGCAATATCCGAGGCTTTTGTAGACCAAGGAGATATTGTGCCGGGTCTTGGTACTACTACATAATATGAGCCGTCTCGGCGGCCATTAAATGCTGTCCCGTAGTTTGTTAATTTTTCCAGTTCACTTATTTCTGGCTCTTGCAGCTCTCCTTCAGTGTCTACAAAGTGAACATACTCAGCTTCAAGCGAAGTAATTCCAGGATTAAGCTCTTGCAATCGTGATAGCAGCCTTTGTAGACGGAATTCCGACAATGCCGAAACTCCTTTGAGTATCAGCACTAGCGAACTCCCAGGCTTTCTGCGCTATAAGCTATATCAAGAGGCTTGATCAATACTTGCTTTGGACCCGCAAGAACTTTGCCAGCAATCCATGCATTTAGTCCGAGTCCTTTAGAAATTTCAATGACTTTGTTTGCTTGGTCTTCTGGAACGTATACTGCGTAACCGGCGCCCATATTATATGTTCCGTACATCTCCTTTATATCCGTATCGGTACGTTCAGCAATAAAATTAAAAAGCTCTGGAACGCGCGGAACTTGCGTAATTTCATATGTAAAATCTTGTTCCGCACGCATTATTTTGCGCCAGCCATGACCGGTTATATTCGAAACATAATGAAGATCTACGTCGCTTGCCTGCAAACGTAAAACCAGATCAACATATAAAATCGATGGACGTAGCACCGCTTCTCCAAATAGTTCACCGTTATTCATTTTGGTGTTGTATCCGTCTTCAAGCGAGTCGGCTAATTCGCGGATTAGACTAATCCCGTTGGCGTGGGCCCCGGAGGATTCTATAAGGATAATTGAGTCATTAACTCGTAGATTTTTGCCTTGAATAAGATGCTTTTTGTCTCTAATAACACCGAATGCACTTCCGGCAAATTCTAAGGCGTTCTCGGCGACCACTCCGGATAAGGATTGGGTTTCACCTCCACCCCATACTACGTGCGATGCATCGCAGGCTTTGCGCCAGCCACTAATGAAATCCTCGGCTAACTTTTTATCGGTTAGCCACTCGTACGAACTAGATGACCAGTATGCATTTAATACTACAGGTGTGGCGCCGACACTAATGAGATCGTTGACTATACAACCGACCGTGTCCTGTGCGATGGCTTCAAAATGTGACTCACCTCCGTCAGCATATACTTTTTGGGCCACAAGGCTCTTAGTACCAAGGCCCTCCTGAACAATAGCTCCCCACGTGTCTCCCATTGAAAAAACGTATGCTGATTCACCTCGAGTGCCGTCTACTTCTGAGTATCCAAAAGGCATATTTGCCGCCGTAGCCAGACCTTCTTTTTGAGCGAGCACTTTCATTGGATCGGCTTGGGAATAGTTAACAGAACTATGATACGAAAACGTTTTGGACACGTGCAAATGCTCCTCTTACTTGGATATTATATCAGAGAAAAAATCTCCCATCTAATGAGTGTGAGATATTTTGCAATACTAGTTGCCTAGTTTGTAGCTTTAGGTTAAAATAAGGATAAGTAGGATATCGACAGCGCATACAGGTTTATTTAAGTAGTTCATTTAGACAAAACCAAATATGCGCCTTTTTATCTTACTAATAGTCTTTTAAAGAGGAATATCATATGCGTCACACGACACAAATTACCGATAAGCCCGAGGAAAAATGCGGAGTGTTCGGGATTATAGGACGCAAATTCGAAAGTGATACGGGCCTGGAAGCGGCCCGTATGACGTTTTATGGGTTATGGGCCTTGCAGCATCGCGGTCAGGAAAGCTCGGGTATAGTAAGCAGCGACGGCAAGGAGTTATACAGACACGCAGCCCAAGGTCTGGTTGCAACAGTTTATCGAGAAGAAGATCTTGAGCAGCTTCCGGGACACCTGGCAATAGGTCACAATCGCTACTCTACTTCCGGAGGCACAGAAGACTATTATAATCAGCCATTTTTAAACCGAGATCATAAGATAGCTCTTGCTCATAACGGCACCCTTCCAGATACCACAAAGCTTGAAGCATTCTTAACTGAACGAGGTATATCGCTAGAAGAGCTAAATGATACTTCAATGATGCTAGCTGCCATTAGTTGCTTTATGGACGATGGCAAAGACTTTGTCGATGCCATCAAACAAGCATGGCCCCTGTTCACAGGGGCCTTTTCTATTGTGGCCATGGATAATACTAGACTTGTAGCATTTCGAGACGAATGCGGAATAAGGCCGCTTACCATCGGAACTATTGACGGCGGACATGTAATAGCGAGCGAAACATGCGCTTTTGACACTATTGGAGCCCAGTTTCTAAGAGACGTTGAGCCGGGTGAACTTGTGGTTATAGACGATAACGGACTTACCTCTGAGCAAATTGTTCCTAAGAATTTGAAGCTGGATATGTTTGAGATGGTATATTTCTCCAGGCCTGATAGCTTATTACTTGGAAAACGAGTTGATTTAGTAAGGCAAGAATTGGGCAAGAAAATGGCTCAAGAATTTCCAATTGATGCTGATCTAGTTGTGCCTGTGCCTGATTCGGCAATCCCGGCAGCTATAGGCTATGCTCGTGAAAGTGGTGTGCCTTTTGAGATGGCACTAATTAAGAATCGCTACATTCATCGAACGTTTATTCGTCCAACTACACAGCTGCGTGAACGTGACCTCAAAATGAAACTCAACCCGGTAGTCGATCTAATGAAAGGCAAACGGGTTATTTTTATCGATGACTCTATAGTTCGGGGCACTACTATGCGGCACCTTGTAGCCTTGGCACTAGAAGCCGGAGCAAAAGAAGTACATTTGCTAATTTCATGTCCTCCGGTTCGTTACCCGGATTTTTACGGAATTAATACTCCAAGACAGTCTGAGCTGCTTGCCGCTCATATGACGGTCCCGGAAATGAAAGATCATATCGGTGCTACTTCTCTTCACTTCTTATCTTTTGAAGGTATGGTTGCTGCAACCGGACTTCCCGAGGACAATTTTAATAACTCTTGTTTTAACGGCCGATATCCAATTTCAATCGGTAAACGCGCAGACGATATAGTTGAGCTAAAACCAGGTGATAAATTACCTGAGTCGGCATACACTAAAGTAGAATTAGCAAACACCAGAACGTCGTGAGACCACGAATAGCTATCTTAGCATCAGGTAGTGGGACAACAGCGGAGGCATTCATACGTGCCGGACAAAGCGGCCAAATAAATGTTGACGTAGGTCTTATTATTGTCAGCCGCAGGGATGCAGGAATTTTTCAAAGAATAGAAAAACTTAACAAAGAACTAGGTACCCATATAGAATGCATGCTCATAAGCAGCGCAACTCATCCTGCAGCGATCGGAGAACATGTTGAGAGAGGACATCAAACCGAAGGTGAAGAACTTGCTGTACTGGCCACGCTTTTGTCTGGAAGTTATGATTTGGTAGCGCTTATGGGATATATGAAGCTTGTAGGACCACATATTGTAGAGGCATTTGGCTGGAAGCCTGAATATAAAAGTCTTTTCCAGGCTAAAATGGTAAACACTCATCCCGGATTGCTTCCCGATACAAAAGGTTTCTATGGAGAGAATATACAAAAGTATGTCCTGGATCGTCACCTGCCTTACGGCGGACATACGTTTCACGTAGTTGGTATGGAGTATGATGACGGACCTATAATTACTGAGCATAAAGTAGCGGTAGAACCTGGAGACACATCTGAAAGTCTTTTTGCTCGTGTTCAAGAATCGGAGAAAAAATACTTGCCTAAAGATATAGAAGATTTTATTCTTGCCAGATTAGCATATAATCAGGACATGAGGAGCGGTAAGTAGGATGGCAAAAGTATTAGTTATTGGAAGCGGAGGACGAGAACAAGCACTTGCCTGGAAACTCGCTCAATCTCCGAGTGTCTCCAAGGTTTTCGTAGCACCTGGTAATGCCGGCAGCAACGGAATAATTGAAAACGTCGATATTCATTATGAGGATGCCGAAGGTCTAGTATCATTCGCCAAAGAAAATAATATTGATCTGAGCGTAGTTGGCCAAGAGGCCGCATCAGCTGCAGGTGTAGTTGATGCTTTCAAGTCGGAAAATCTTAAGATTTTTGGTCCTGATAAGGCGGCAGTTCAAATAGAAACCTCTAAAGCTTTCTCTAAAAACCTTATGCATGAGGAGCGAATTCCAACTGCCCAATATAAGAATTTCACTGACCATAATGAGGCCAGAGAGTATGCAAAAAGCAGATTGTTTCCAGTAGTTATTAAGGCCGACGGATTGGCTACCGGTAAGGGTGTTATTATAGCCTATAACGAACACGATATTGACGATGCTATAGATGCAATAATGGTTAAAAAAGAGTTTGGTGCTTCTGGGGATACCGTGGTTATTGAAGACTTTTTGACTGGCCAAGAAGTATCGTTGCATGCCCTTAGTGATGGAACAAATGCTGTTCTGTTCCCTGCATCCCAAGACCACAAACAAATATTTGATGGCGATAAAGGGCCTAATACTGGCGGCATGGGTGTGGTAGCTCCGCTTGATTGGGTAACAAAGGAAACCCTTGAAACGGTGAGAATGACTGTGGTTGAGCCAGCACTTGAAGGCTTAAAAAAGAGAGGTGCAACTTTTGTAGGCTGTCTATACCCAGGACTGATGCTTGAGGGCTCAAGCTTGAGCGTTCTCGAATTCAATGCTCGCTTTGGCGATCCTGAGGCAGAAGTTTATATGAGGCTTCTGGACAGTGATTTATATGAGATATTTATGGCTTGTGTAAACGGACAGCTTTCATCAGAGTTAATCTCCTGGAGGGACGGCTATGCTGTGACTGTAATTTTAGCTTCCCCCGGATACCCCGGAAGTTATCCAAAAGGGTTACCGATAACGGGTATTGAAAATGCTGAGAAGCGTGAGGATATAGTAGTTTTCCATGCAGGAACCGCTATTAATGACAATCAATTTGTAACAGCTGGCGGACGGGTCTTGAATGTTACCGCAACCGGACCTACTCTTGAAGAAGCTTTAGATAAAGCCTATGAGGCAGTACAAGATATACACTTTGAAGGCATGCAGTACCGCAAAGATATCGGTCGTCGAATAAAAAATAGATAATCTTAGGAGTTAGATAGTACCGATTCCCAGCCTTCTTCTTGAATTTTCTGGTCGGCTGATATTACGTCATCGTGCTGATTCTTTATAAAGCTTACATATTTTTCATTTATTTCAGGATCACTGATACCAAGGATACGTACTGCCAGTAGAGCTCCATTTCTCGCTCCATTTTCAGGCATAGTTGCAAGAGGTACACCCGGAGGCATTTTAATGTTAGACCAAAATGCTTCGTGTCCTCCACCTTCCCGTTTAATAGGTATAGCAATTACAGGAAGTGTGGTTTCTGACGCAGTCATTCCTGGCAAATGAGCCGAGCCGCCGGCTCCTGCAATTATTACTTTTAGGCCACGTTCTTTGGCTGTTCTGGCATATTCTGCCATTTCATCTGGAGTGCGGTGTGCAGATATTATGCGAACTTCATTTTTAACCCCTAGGCTATCAAGTATTGCGGCCGCTTGGCTCATAATATCTAAATCTGAATCTGACCCCATGATTATGCCGACAAGTGGTGTTTCCATAGCAGCTATTATATACCTATCAACGCTCTTGCCTGCTTGGCTTTATTTCTGGCTTCGTTTAGCGTTTTGCCTGTGGCAGTAATATGACCCATCTTACGGTCTATTTTAGTCGGTGACTTGCCATACATATGAACAGTAACTCCGGGTATTTGTTCGGCTTCAGCTACTCCAGTTATTTGAGTCGGACCGTTTCGCTCCCCGAGAATATTAATCATTACAGCAGCGGGAACAATCATATTTGTCGGGCCCAGTTCCATATCGCTGATTGCTCTTATTGCTTGAGAAAATTGAGAAGTCTCGCATGCCTCGATTGTGTAGTGGCCAGAATTGTGCACACGTGGTGCAATTTCGTTAATAAGCACTTTAGTGTCATTAGTTAAGAACATTTCTATACCGTAAACACCGGGTCCTTCTAGATGATTTCCAACTTTGGTTGCAATCTCAATTGCTTGAGCGGAAGTACTCTCAGATATTTGAGCTGGAGCGTGGACCTCCACGCAAATATTTCTTGACTGCAAGGTTTCAACAACCGGGTAACATACCACTTGATCTTTAGAGTCCTTGCCGATCATAACGGCAAGCTCTTTCTCAAATGGCACGAACTTTTCGGCGTAAAGTTTCTGCTCGATAAAATATTCCAGGGCTTCGTCTATCTGCTCAGGACTCTCTACAACCATGTTGCCTCTGCCATCATAGGCTCCAAACCGAGTTTTAATGATCATTTTCCCACCAAAATGTTTGCGAGCTTTTTCGGCCGTTTCTTTTGAGTCTATTTCCATAAAATCTGCAACTGGAAAACCTGCTGACTTTAAGAAATGTTTTTGTAGCAGCTTGTCCTGAATCATTGAAATAGTCGAAGGATATGGGTTTATTTTTACGCCCTCTTCCCACAATTTTTGCATCACCTTCGTGTTTACGTGTTCGATTTCTACTGAAATAACATCAACCTTTTTTGCCAATTCACGAATGGCTTCCTCGTCTTGAAGTGCGGCAATTATTTGGGTAGCGCCTACTTGGCTTGCAGGGCTGTTTGCTCCCGGATCTATGACAATTACTTTTTTGCCGAGCGGTATCGCCGCTTCTGTTAGCATCCGCCCGAGTTGCCCACCGCCTAGTATGCCAATTGTCTCAGTTTGGCTCATAGATTAATCATACCGTATAATAGAGGTAATGGATAATCACTCTTTGCGTCAGACAAATTTCTCTTTTCCAGGACAGAGTGCAATGTATGGAGGCAAGGTTCGAGATGTCTACTCCATCGGGGACAACCTACTTGTTATGATTGCCACAGATCGCATATCCGCCTTTGACGTTATATTACCAAGAACAATTCCTTACAAGGGCCAAGTATTAAATCAATTAGCTGCACAGCTTTTAGATGAATCATCTCACATAGTACCTAACTGGTTAATGGCTGTCCCCGACCCAAATGTAAGTATAGGACTCAGGGCTGAGCCATTGAGGATCGAACTTGTAATACGCGGTTACTTGGTTGGGCATGCTTGGCGAGAATATAAGGCTGGTAAACGTACAATAAGTGGAGCGGATCTGCCGGATGGACTGAGAGAGTATGACGAATTTAGCGAGCCAATAATTACGCCCACGACAAAAGCGCTTTCAGGGCATGATGAAGACATAAATGAAACTGAAATATTAACGAGACGTCTGTGCACTAAAGAGGAATGGGATCAGCTTAAAGTATACATGCGCGAATTGTTTACGCATGGTCAGAAAATGGCCGGTGAACGTGGTCTGATTCTGGCCGATACGAAATATGAGTTTGGTAGATTAAATAATAAGTTGATACTAATTGATGAAATTCATACCCCTGACTCGTCTCGTTATTTCTACAGAGATAGCTACGATAAGTTTATTTCTAAGAGAGCCAAAGATAAGGATGTTGAAATATTCGAACGTCCAAAACAGCTTTCAAAGGAGTTTGTCCGAGAGTGGCTTATGGAGCGTGGTTTTAGCGGACAAACCGGGGAGTCACTACCCACTATAGATGACGAATTTGTTAACGAAGTATCCGAACGTTACATTGAACTTTATGAAAAATTATCCGGTAAATCATTCAAGAAAAGCCCAAGTGATGACATGCTTGGTCGCATAGAAAAAAACGTTATCGAATACTTGGAGAGTTCAAGTCTATGAAGTCTTTCACATTTCCCCCAGTCGAAGAAAACGCAAATTACAATGCCATAGATCCAATTGACGGCAGGTATTATGACCCTGAAATTGCCAAGTACTTATCCGAACGGACTCGTATTGCCTATCAGGCATATGTAGAGGCTGCGCTAGTACATGCACTCGCCGAGCATGGAATCTGCTCCAAGGATATTGCTAATGAAATTGAAGTTGGCTGTGAACAAGTAACTGCCGAAGAAGTAGCTGAGCAGGAAAAAGTAACCAAGCATGATATTAAGGCCTTGGTAAATACAATAAAATCCAAGGTTTCCGACGAAGCTAAGCCCTATGTGCATTTTGGCGCAACCTCGTACGATATAGTAGCCACTGCCCTATCTTTGCAATTAAGATCCGCAACAACCGACTTAGTTATTCCACGTTTGGTAGAGCTTGAGAAAATATTACTCCAGTTAACTCGTCAATATGCAGAAACTGTGCAGATAGGTCGAACACATGGCCAACACGCAGTACCTGTTACTTTTGGATTTACCATAGCCGAATACGTCAGTCGACTTGGTGAGAGCATAATTCATCTAAACGAATTAAGTGGAATGCTGAGAGGTAAGTTTTCAGGAGCGGTAGGAGCGTACAATGCTATTAACTTGTTTATTGATGATCCGATTTCGTTTGAAAAAAGTGTGTTAGGTAATCTGGGAATCGAACCTGCTAATTTTTCTACTCAGATTATACCGGCCGATAACTATGTAAGATTAATAGACGAGCTAGTTATAAGCGCGGGGATTATGGCTAATCTTTCTCACGACATGCGGCATTTACAACGTACAGAGATTGCCGAAATAAGAGAGCACTTTGAGCCTACGCAAACAGGTTCTTCGACCATGGCTCACAAAAGAAATCCTTGGAATTTTGAGAATGTAATAAGTATGAGCAAACAAGTAACAGCTCAGCTTGGAAATGCCAATGCTAACCTTTCCAGCGAACATCAAAGAGATTTAACAGACTCTGCATCGGCAAGATTCTATACTATTGCCTTTGCTGGGGTAGCTTCAATGGCCTCGAGACTTTCAGGAGTTATGGCAAAAATAGAGGTGGACGAAAAGAATATGCAGCGCAATTTGTATATAAGTGGCGGTGCTATTGCGGCCGAACCTCTTTACTTGTTACTTGAGAAATACGGTCATACTGAAGCTCACGAACTTTCTAAGGCATTGGCTCATAGAGCACTAGAAGAGAATAAGTCTTTATACGACGTAATTTCAAATGACCAAGAAGTAGCCGAATATTTTTCAAAGTTTAGCGAAGACGAAAAAGGATTGTTAAAAGATCCCGAGAAGTACTACACAGGACTAGCTGCCCAAAAAGCTATTGCAGTCGTAGATACCTGGCAAGAACGTATTTAGTGCAAATAAAAGCCGCGACCTATTTTGTCCGGTACTAATGCGACAGAGACGTTTTGTTCTCTTAGGCTATCAATAACTATCTCGTCAGCTACGCTTCCACTCGAACTTAAGATTGCACGGATACCGGCTTTAGCAAGTAATCCCGGTCCATCAGGAAACGGGAAAAAGCTATCGCTATATGCGCTTGCTCCGTCTAACTTTGATTTATCCAGTGAGACGCTAAGAACCAATTTTCCATCTTTTTCAGAGATTTCTGGCAGCTCAGAAGTAGTTCTTGTAAGTGCTAGTTGACCCGCACCAACTCTATCCTGCTGACCCACGCCGTTTCCGATGAGTTTGCCGTTCTTAACAATACTTATAGTATTGCTATTACTTGTAGAACCAATCGCCCATCCTAATATCAGGTCTTTCTTTTGCTGATCACTAAACTCTCCGTGAAATTGCATATAGTCTGCGGATAAATCAAGCACGAACGTATAGTTGGGCTGTTCAAGAACGCCTCCGCGGACTGGACGAGTTCGTCTTTTAGAGTCTATGGATTTCTTGCTCAAGTTAGCAAGTTCAGGATTGATTACAACTCTTAACTTATTTCGGCTAAGAAGCTCAAGTGCTTCATCTTCCACACTAGCACCGATTACACCGTCGAGTAGCCTAGAGCGTCCTCCTTCCATGGCGTGATGCATGAGAGTCTCGGCGGCAACCTTATCTATTGCTCCGTTGATCATAACTACACCGCCAAAAATTGCCCGGGTATCTCCTTCGAGCATTTTTTTAATTGCTTCTTCAATGGTTTCACCAACTCCGGCTCCGCAAGCGTTACCGTGCTTTACGCCAACTGCTATTTTGGGTACGGATCCAAAATTTATATCCATTCCACCAGCGATGTGAGTGGTAGTTTGAAGCAACCTATCAATATCCGTCATATTGATATAACTTTTCTCCATACCTTTGACGTGGATAAATTGATCAAGACCAAGCGGATCTATCTCTACCCTATTGTCGCTGTAAAAGGCGGCATCTGACTGCTGAGGATTTTCTCCGTATTTGGTCGGAGAGTTTTTTCTAGATGAGTAGCTGCTAGTGTTTGTACCATTTAGATACTGAGCGGATATTTGTATATAACGTGCAGCCTCATATTCTGCTCTTGCCGCCAGTTCATTTAAGAAATCTTCTTCGTCCGGCTTGTTATTCTTTAGCCACTCTATTACAGATGATCGCTGATCGGCGTTGGATAAAACAATCCTATTACCTTTTGCTGCCGATCGAAGCATGGTTGGACCTCCGATGTCTGTCTGAGTAATCACATCCCGTTTTGTAACACCGTCTTTTGCAATTTCATTCTCAAGCGGATACATATCAACACATACCAAATCAATTATTGGAATGTTTAGTGATTTAAGCTCTTCAAGATCTTCACTACTGGATTTATCGGCCAGAAGCCCTGCGGATATTTCTCTTGAGAGCGTAACTACTCGGTGTCCAAGAATAGCATCGCCGCCTACCAAGTCTTTAATGTCCGTAACTTCAATATTATTCTCGGTTAGTACTTTTGCAGTACCGCCAGATGCATATACTTTCCAGCCAAGTTCAACAAGCTCTTTAGCAAATACTTCTATTCCGGATTTATCATAAACAGATAAAAGTGCAATTTTTGAATCGCTCAATGCATCTCCCTCTTCTACTGTAATCAATTAGTTTAGCTTTTGTACTTATTAGTATGGGGTAATTTAATTGGCAGAGCAACTACCTTAAATACTATTCTTCAATTAACTCGAGCTCATTATTTTTATATTTAGGTGTAATTTTTCTTAAGTAATTGGGATTAATTTCCTCACACAACTTTGGGTTTATATACATTACTTCGTCATATCGTCTGGCTGAACCCGTAGGTTCCTTGAGTGCAAGGGATATAAAATCCTTTGGATTTGTGATCTCATAAAATAGTTCCAGATTTTGATGGTTCTTACTGCTGTGGCGCCAAACGTAGCGAAGCTTACCGACTGTTGATCGTATGCCAAATAGTTCATTTAAACTTCTGTCTAGAGACGATGTTATTTCTTTTTTATCATTTACTAATCCGCCTGGTAATTCCCATGAGAGGCTGTCTTTTGGTTGCACAAGCAGAAGTTCATTTCCCTGCCAGATAATTGCCCGTGCATATATTTTGAGTTGTGTTTGGCGCTCTTTTTGATTTCTTAGATGGGCCAACCACTGCTCATATGCAAGTGTGCCATAAGGGGGAATACTTATAAGTCCTGCGAATAATGTCTTTGAGAAGTTCCAGTCCAAGCTTTGGTGAACAATTATCACGCAGACTATGTACAAAATAAATAGCGTGCCGTGTACCTGGCCTACGATCTGAACCGGTATATTTGAATGCGGAGTAAAGAAGTGCTGAAACAGTATGCCAGAAATCAGCAACGTCCAACCTATTGCCTCTCCAAACGCCGCTAGTCTGAAAAGATTCCACGCTTCGTTTTCAGTGAAGAATCGTAGATTATTACGTTTCTCATTAAATTTCTGTCTCATCTGATTGCATTATACGGTACCTAAAAAAGAGTTAATATTGCTACAAGCGTATATTTTAATTGAGCTGCCTCAATGTACATCATATTACGCTCATGCTATTATCTAGTATTAGAGCCCATGAAAAAAAATATCCTTGAGAAAACTATAGAGGCGCCTGCTCAGGCGTTGGACAGGGGTATAGAAGGTGGGAAAAAAATTGGATCAAGTCTCCCTAGTGGCGGACAGAATTCGATCAAAAAGGTTAAAAACTACTGGTATACGCTTGGTCCAGGCTTAACCACTGGCGCCTCTGATGACGATCCCTCAGGTATTGCCACTTATAGCCAAGCAGGAGCTCAGTACGGATTTAGTCTTTTATGGTTGGCCTTCTTTACTTATCCTCTAATGGCAGTAATACAGGAAATGTGTGCTCGCATTGGACTGGTAACCGGACGTGGCTTAGCTGGCAATATACGAGCTCATTTTAGTAAAAAAGTGCTCTATATAAGCACCATAGCCTTATTTGCTGCTAATACTTTTAACATCGGTGCCGATATAGGGGCTATGGCGGGCGCCGTTCAGCTATTAAGACCACAAACTAACTTCACATTTATTGTAGTAGGCTTTACGGTCTTTATTATCTTGATGCAAGTGCTAACCCCTTATGCAAGGTATGCCAAATATCTTAAGTGGCTGGCTCTAGTGCTGCTTGCCTATATATTCTCGGCCATACTGGCTAAGCCTAACTGGGGAACAGTTCTTCACTATAGCTTTGTTCCTCATATAACCTGGTCTAAAGAGCAAATTCTTATAATTTGTGCAATTTTGGGAACGACAATCACTCCCTATCTATTTTTCTGGCAAACTTCGCAAGAGATTGAAGATGAGATTGCCGACGGAAAAACCACTATAAAACTGCGAACAGGTAGCGACCCGACTGCAATAAACAAGATGCGAGTTGATGTGTGGTCAGGTATGTTTTTGTCTAACATAGTTATGTTTTTCATTATTGCTGCCTGTGCTACAGTCTTGTTTTCTCATGGGGTCACTAATATAGCTACCGCAACAGATGCGGCACGAGCACTAAGGCCGTTTGCCGGAAATTACTCGACATACCTATTTGCAATCGGAATACTTGGAGTCGGACTTTTAGCAATACCTGTTATGGCCGGATCGAGTGCCTATGCAATTAGTGAAATGTTGGGTAAACATCAAGGATTAAATAATAAGTTAAAACAAGCCTATTCATTCTACGGAGTGATTATTATTTCTATGTTAATCGGTCTTGGATTAAACTTTGTCGGACTCCCACAGATCAAGGCATTGATTTATGCTGCCGTCCTTAATGGCATAGTTGCACCAATTATTATTGTGCTGATCCTTTTACTTGCTCGGAATAAAAAAGTGATGGGTGAATGGAAAAATGGACGCACAGCCGGATTTATAGGGTGGTTCCTCGCTATAATCATGGCTGTTTCCGGTGTTGCTGCAGTATACGCACTATTTGTATCCTAAAGAAGCTTATTGCAAAGAGCTCGTGCTTGTTGTAGAATAATGGAGTTCCCAACAAAAACAAAAATATTAAAATAAATTAAACGGTAATTAATGATTAGGCTTTTTCCTCACGCGCTTGATCAAAAAGGTATTGCACATCGCTTTATGCCTGTTGGCATAGGTCTTGTTTTGATCTTTTCTGTTTTTATGACCCTTAGGTCAGTATCTTCACATGCCGATAATGTAGACCAAACCGTTAGGTCCGGTATGAAAGGTTATTGTCTCGATGTGCATAATAACTCTACAGATCCGAATACAGTAGTAGACAGCTGGAGCTGTAATGGAAGCGATGCCCAGAAATGGAACGTATTGGCAACATCTGTAGAACATGGAAAAAATCTTTGCTTATCGGTATATAAGAATGCTACATTTCGCGGTACTAGCATTGTTCTGAATCCGTGTAATAAGTTACCTGGACAGGTATGGCTAGAAGATAATAAGGGATTATATAACCCGAATAGTGGTCTTTGTCTTAGTATGCCGCCCGAAGCTACCGAACACCCATTAATTCTTGATAGTTGCAATAATATCACACAGCCGTTCAAAATTTGGCAGTCAGCGACTCTAAATAGTTGCCAGAATGAATCTGAACAGGAATCAGTAGCATGCAATGCCGTCAAACAATGGACACTTTGGCAATCTCCATCAGTTACGCACCTTTCCCTTTTAAATAGTTACACTTCAGGTGCTACTTATGAGGAGTGGTGCGCAGATTTTGTTAGCTACGTATACAAGGAAGCCGGTCATCCATTTAAAAATGGGGAAACCAATGGTTGGGACGAGAACATCGCAAGTAACATACAGTATCAAGGGTTTACTTTGCATCAAGCGGGACAATATATTCCTAAGACCGGTGATGTAGCCTATTTTAACTATGAAGGCGGACACGTTGAAATAGTAGTAAGCGGTGGTTCTAAGCCAACTTTCGTATATGGCAATTCGGCTACGGTTGATCCGTCTACTGGAAACGGTCAAATGAAGGCAAATACTATTACCGAAGATGGCGGCGAAGGAAGTGTTCAGTATTATTTGACTCCCAGAAGTTAGAAACTGTAGTTATCTTAAATATTTTGCGAAATTACTAGAAAATTTGAGCCAAATTTTTTAATACTTGTCTGATTAAATTTTAAAGAGTCTTTAAGCGGCCCTGCACCTTGTCCGCCGATACTACTCTTTGACTCTAACCCACCAATAATTATTGGAGCATAGAAGCTATAGACTTTGTCTATGAATTTAGCATCATTAAACATTCCTAAGACCGAAGCACCACCTTCAACTAAAATGGATTGAATATTTCGCTTCATAAGCTCTGCTAGGATTTCGTTTACTGAAACTGATGTCAACTTTGATTGGTATATCTCAATATTCTGACTCTTAAACTGAGCCACCTTATTCTTATCTGCCTTTTGTGAAGCAAAAACAATTACGTTCGTATCTCTATATACGGCATGGTCTGGATTAGTCCTAAGCGAATTATCTAGAACTATTCTTATAGGGTCTTGTTTGCCTTTTATTCTAGCTCCTAGATGAGGGTTATCTTCTATAACCGTATTAGACCCGATTACGATGCAGTTATATTTGGATCTTAAACTTCTAGCATATGACCTTGCTTGTTCATTGGTTATCCATTTTGATTCTTTGGTTCTAGTGGCTATCTTGCCGTCAAGGCTTGAAGCGAATTTTATGGCAATATACGGTCTAGCATTTTCATGAACTGAAACAAATCCAAAATTCAACTCGCGCGCTTTTTCTTCTAAAAGCCCTAATTCTACCTTAATGACAGCTTTTTGTAGTTTTTTAATACCGCTGCCCTTCACTAGTTTATTCGGATCAACCATGGCACAAACTACCCTTTTCACGCCGCTTTTTATAATTGCGTCAACACAAGGAGGAGTTTTTCCTGTATGAGAACAGGGCTCCAGTGTAACGTACAGGGTAGACCCGTCAATTGTGTCGGTGACGCTGTCTAAGGCACTGATTTCTGCATGTTTGTCACCGTAGCTCTTATGATATCCTCTTCCAATAATCTTATTGCTTTTGACTATTACGCACCCGACCATAGGGTTTGGCGAAGTTTTACCTCTGCCTTTCTTGGCGAGATCAATTGCCATTTGCATATATGCTTCGTCCGTCATGTTTTTTAGAGCATCTCCAATTGATGTCCCATTTTGAGTTTTTTAGTTTCTAAGTATGCACGATTTATTTTAGTTGGTTTAGACTCAAGAGGAATTCTTTTATGAATTGTTATGCCATGGTCTTTTAAAGCATTTGTTTTTAGGGGGTTGTTAGTAAGTAAATCAATATCGTAAATACCGATTTCTTTTAGCATGTCTGAGGCTACTGTATAGTCTCTCTCATCCGCTTTAAATCCCAAGGCAATATTAGCCTCAACAGTATCTAGACCAGCCTGTTGTTTGGCGTAGGCATTAATTTTTGCTGATAGACCTATGCCTCTGCCTTCTTGGTTTAGGTATAACAGTATACCGTTGCCATTATCTTTAATTTTCTCTAAACTCATTTTAAGTTGCTCACCACAGTCACAATAAAGAGATCCAAAAGTATCGCCGGTCACGCATTGAGAATGGAGCCTGGTTAATACAGGAGCTTTCGGTTTTCCGAATACTAGTAAGCTATGTTCAAGTCCGTCATATATTGATCTAAATATTTTAATAGTACATTCACCATAGATTGTCTGAAGCTTTGATGTTGCTGTTTGAGTGACTGATGACGACTTTATTGCTTCAACAGGGTGAGATTCAACATACTTTTCCAAATCACTTATTGAAGCAATCTTCATATTATTTGATTTTGCTATGGAAATGAGATCAGGAACAGTGGCCATAGTCCCGTCGTTATTTAATATTTCACATATTACCCCAACAGGCTTAAAGCCTGTTAATTCTGCTAGAGTAACGGCGGCCTCAGTATGCCCTTGTCGCTTTGCCAGCCCACCCGGATGAGATATTAGTGGGAAAACGTGGCCAGGCTTTGTAATGTCATCTTCGGTTGATTTTGGATTTGTCAAAACTTCGATTGTTTTTGCTCTATCAAATGCCGAGACGCCCGAGGTAGTTGAGTTTTTTGCATTTACAGATACCGCAAAATTAACTTTCGTGGTTTCGGTATTTTGTTTTAAAGGCACCATTGAAGTAAGTCCTAATGAGTGGGCTTTATCCTGGTTCATGGCAACACATAATATACCTCTACCTTTATGAAGCATAAAGTTTACTTTTTCCGGGGTTATTAAGTCTGCGGGAATAAAGAAATCCCCTTCGTTCTCACGAGCAGGATTATCTACCAGGATTATAATTTTCCCGGCTTTAATATCTTGTATCACCTCTTCTATGGGGAAAAAAACGCTCAACTACACTTCCTCCAGCATATTTATCATGGCAAGTGCAGTTTCAGCTGCTTCAACACCCTTATTCTCTTGTTTCCTTGTGGCTCGCTCCAGAGCATCCTTTAGATCGTAAACGGCCAGAACTTCAAAAATTACGGGTATATTATGCTTCCAAGAAACATCCATACACCCTCTTATGCATTCATCAGCTATCTGCTCAAAATGATATGTCTTGCCCTTTACGATTGCACCAAATGTAATAATGGCATCATAGCGTTTGGTCTCAGCGGCTTTTTTAACAATTAGTGGAATCTCAAGAGCCCCTGGTACTCGGAATATATCCACTTGATCTTTGCCTAGTCCCTTTTTCTTTAAGGTTAAGAGGCAATTCATTTCTAGATTGCTCGCAACCTCTTCCCTAAAAGAGCTACTGACTATGGCAATACGGATTTTTGAGATGTCTTTATTTGATTTTACTGTTTTATTATTCATAAAAACCCCTTTGATTAATACCAAACGGGGTTTAATGGCGACTTAAAAAAGATACCTTCTTTCATCCCGACTATACGGTCGGCTCTGGAATCTAACCAGATCATGTCCTTTTTAAATCAGGACTCGTGGGCTATACCACCGATTGGGAATAGATAAAGCAATTAAGCTTTATGTTCACCCGACCCCGAAGGTACTTCTAGCATAATGGTATTACCTAGGGAAATCAAATATGGAAAAGACGCTAACCCTAAGCCGCAGCTTTTAGGTCTTGTTCATACGTCAACTGATCAGCAATTGCCAGGAGATGATTTGCCTGATAAACAGTAGCTTGGGAGTGTCTTGGTATTTTCGAGATAATACCGTGAGGGTTACTTTGCTTATCGAATACTTCTATTCCTTCAACCTCAGGATCGACTGTTATATGTCTGTGTAAATAGCCACTAGTAGGATCCAGATTGATATAGTCACGTGCATTCATTATATAAATATGAAGAGGCGGCGTGCTGTCTTTCTTGTCTCCGTCGGTTAGTATGGCTATACGTAGTGATTTGTCTTTATATCCAAATTGTCCTTCTTCATCAAGCAAAGAGGAGAATGCGCCATAGACCTCATCTCTCACTTCACTAGAAACGGTAGGTTCGGTTAGCGTCCTAGGTATCTCTCTTCTTAAATCAGACCTGTTCACCACCAGTTTACTGGGGTAACCACATGCTAAATGGCGGAATGTTAATCCCTGCTCTGTAGCAGCAATTTCTAAATGTATATCATCCACGCTTGCACTAAGCCCAAGATGAGCTAAGTATCTTTGACCAATAGTTAGGTTTTCACCCGTTCTGAGAGGCAAAACATCGGGAGGATATTGACGGCCGTCTATAGTGCTCGCAGCTATTTCATTAAGAAGCTGGACATCCTCGGCCAGTGTTTCGTGCTTTTCTCTCTTCAGCCTTTTGCCGAGTGATGAAAGTGCCACTACTGAATAAGTTTGCAGCGATGGTTCGGGGGCGTCTTGTTCGGGAAGAACAGCGAAGAACTCGCTTTCGCCAAGAACAGCGTATGCTAAATGTCTAAGCGGTGCTACATCTAGAGAATCAATCGCAGGATCAGCAGCTATATCTAAAACAGCTACATTTCTTGCATTGAAATATGGATTTTCTGATAGAGAGGACATGTTTGGTTATAATAACAGAAACTAATGAATTAGTCAACGTATTTTGATTACTTTATATCTTATAAATAAAATAGACCTAGGGTTAATATGCCTAGGCCTATTGTACCAAAATATCGATGTATTTTAGTTTTCTAGTTCTTTGCCATGTACTGCAATCGCGTAAAGTATAAGACCATCTACGAGAAGCACAAGAATTGACCAGATTGGATATATAGGAATTGAAGATGCGCTTGCAAGCATACTCAAAACTACTACAATACCACCAAATACTCTTCCCCAGAGTCCTCCCTTAAGAAGAGATAGAGCCGCTGTAATTAATAGTATTCCACCGATAATATTAATCCATCCCCACTTTGTGTAGTCCAGGATCCACACATATCCTGAGGAGTGCGTGAATACTTCTGTTCTACCTAGATCAGCCAGACCTTGAATTATATGAAAGAAACCTGTGAATAGTAATAGGAAGCTTGCGAATCCTATCCATCCTACCCAACCCGAAACTAAATCAGTATTTTTGCTCTCTTTAACTGCCATGTTAGCCTCCCTCGACTTGACACTTACTTAATACAGGCATAGTAAACCTGTTGTAAGTAATTTTCAATGATATATATCATAAAAATGTTAAATAACTGCCTAGATAAAGCTTATGTTCTTGCCGGTTTTTGGATTTCAGTAGTATTTTATCTGGATACGAACGTTATTGCGTAACCCTTGTTGCCGGCTCGTCCAGCACGTCCTATTCGGTGGGTGTAATCGTCATATGTCTGTGGCAGATCGTAATTGATTACGTGTGTAATTCCGTCAACGTCGATTCCTCGTGCGGCTACGTCGGTAGCAACTAATATCTTTACATGACTGTCGCGGAATTTTCTAAGTGCTGCTTGACGTTGACCTTGGCTTTTGTCGCCGTGCATAGCGTCAGCCTGGAAGCCTCGATTTGTAAGCTCTGTGCTTAATCTTTCTACAGAACGTCGGGTTTCGCTGAAGATAAGAGTCTTCTCTACCTCAGCATTAATCAATATGTCGTGAAGCCTGTCCATTTTCTCGCCGCTAGAAACATAGTACTGGACGGTTTGATCGACATTAGTGCTGGTCTCAGCAGTTTTTGCCATTATTGAGACCGGAGATTCAGTGAAATCCTTGATCAGTCTTTCAATAGTAGGACTAATTGTGGCTGAGAAGAACAATGACTGGCGCTCGACAGGAACGGTGCTCAAGATTGAGCGGACGTCATGGATGAATCCCATGTCTAGCATTCTATCTACTTCGTCAAGAACAACTACGCCAATTTCATCGAGCTTTAATGAGCCACGTTCAATATGGTCTTTTATTCTTCCTGGTGTACCAATAATTATTTCAGGCTTTTGTCTCAAATCCCTTAACTGTGGTCCTATGGGTACGCCGCCGATAAGAAGTACTCCCATTAGTCCGCTACCTTTAGCTAGCTTGCGGCATTCGTTCTCAATTTGCAGTGCCAGTTCTCTAGTTGGTGCAACAATTAAGGCCTTCTTTGAACGATTGTCTATTATGGTATTAAGAAGCGGCAATAAGAATGCCATAGTCTTTCCGGTTCCGGTATTTGCAACTGCAATGAGGTCCTTGCCTTCAAGGGTTATAGAAATTGATTTATCTTGAACGGGCGTTGGAGTAATGAATCCGTTGCTCTCAAGATTTTGCTTTAATAGTTCGTTTAAATTGAAGTCGCTAAATTTGTTCTGGGGAACATATATGCTCTCCTGAACAGGAATAGCGGCTTTAATAAACCTTTTTGGGTCAATTCTTTGACCACGTCGCGCAGGACGCGAAGTGCGTTGATATTTTGATTTGTACATAAAAATAGAATCCTTAATGTTATAGCTAATACTTTTGCTCTTTTATGAAGCTCAAGTATAAAATTCGCTAATAACTTGGATTCAAGAAAAAACAGATAACCTTATTATAGCATGATATTTCTATTTTATGAAGTCCGTTTTGTTTATTGCTAGTTCTGATCAGTTATTCTTATTAATAAAGCGCTCTAGTTTATTGTCAAAAGCTATATCTCTCCAAGGAAGTATAAGACCATTCATAGCAATGTATACACCGTTTTCAAGTATAGATACTGCAGAAACTGCCATACCAATATTAAAGTCCGCATCTGTATTCTTAAATAACTCGGGCGCAAGTGAGCCCGTAAGTACTATGGTTTTATCTTTTATTTTGTCAAGCAATTCTGCGGTTTGAATCATTGTGTCGGTACCATGAGTGATAATGATTTTTTCTAGTGACGAATCCTGACAAGCTTTTAATATTTGCAGCCTTTCCTCGTCCGTAATATCTATACTGTCTTTTTGTAGAACTGTCTGCATCTCATATTCAAAACTTGGGTTAACATTGTCTAGCACCCTCTTGGAAGCAGGAGTTGATATTAAAAAGCTATATCCATGATTGGTTTGTCCCATAGGGTAATCTTTGTCAATTGTACCCCCAGTCTGCATAAAGAGAATTTTCATACTAACATAGTGTATCAAAACTAACAGGAATAGTTTTGATCAAAGTACTATCTGCGATGTTTTCTAACCTTGATGATTCTTACGCCCCCTTTTTCAGTTACTCTCTCTTTTGGTTTTAACTCTCCTCGTCTTCTTGGATTAGCTATTCTGCTTTTTTCCAAGCGAATTCGTTTATAATCGGGGTCTTCTCGCATTGCTCTTAGAACCATGCCGAGCTTTCTATTTGATAAACCTTCATTATCTTCGGAATGAGTAGCTAAAATGGAATCTGGATCAAAGTCTTCGGTGAATGGCTTAAATTCAGGCTCATCGCTTGTTTCAAATGTATCATCTTCGGTTGCCGTGACATTAGGGTGCAAGCTTAGGATGTTTAAGAACTCGAGTCGTCTTTCTTCTTTGACGTCATGTCCTGTATCTTGAGCTAGGCCAATGATTTCATCTTCTGACCATTCTGAAAATGGATCTTGTGTCATTTCCAGAGCTACAAAATCTGCAAGAGGTAATAGTTCCGCATGCCGAACTGTGGTCATGGAAAAAATGCCTTCTTTACGTACGTGTAGAGTAGTAGGACTTCCTTTCTTGTGAGGCGGAAACACATGTACCGAAGTAAGCATAGATCTTCCGATGCTTTCTGGTTCAACAATTAATCCTGATTCTACTAGTGTAGGCTCTAAAAGATGCAATCCTTCCGGATCACTTAGTTGTTCCGGTACATCAAATGTCGGTTCAGTTCTGAATGTTGCCATGAGTATTAAAGTAGTCCTTATCTTAAGGTTTTGCAATCATAAGCATATTGTTAGCATTTAAAGAACCAGGTTTATTTATATGTATCAAGTACTTCGTCATTGTACCAACCTCGGTAACTAACTGTTAATTCCTCACCCTTTTTTATTTTTTTTATTGAAATTACATGTAAATATTTGCCTTCAGCTACACTTTCGCAGTTTGGAGAATCGGAATGGTTAATAAATCCTCCGATAGGTGTTCTAATACTTCCGTCCGGATAATTGTCGTCCATTACCCAGCCTATACCTAAATCTTCACCTTTTTCTATATTGAGAAGTGCCATGATGCCAAGACCATGAATTTTTGATTTACCAATGGATAAGCTATCTGGTAGTGGGCTGTAATGATTGACAGGACGCATTATGCACTAATTGTATAACAAGGTAGCTAGTATACTTAATAATGCAAATTGACCGATGTACTTAAATGTTATAATATATATTTATGACTGGTATGGACTTAGAGCCTACAATTACAACCGTCAGTGGCGAAGTTGTTGATACTACCGAAGACTATATCCACTTGATATTTGCAGGTTTAGGCATAGAAGATGCGCTAGATGCATATTTAGGAGATGGACCTAGATCGAGAGACGAACCAGCTGTTGAACAACTTCTAGGTAAATATGCGAAAGCGATTGCTCCGCTGGCAACTACTGGAGAAGATATTGATGTAGATATCGTCCGTTACGCTTTTGATTATCTGACATTCGGAATGAATGAGGCAGCAAATAGGAGGTATGGATACGAGCCGCGGTCAGGCTTTCAAGCTATGTTTGCTCGGGCAGTTGCAAAACCTCCGTATCCTCAGCAGTATATACGACCGCTGGATGATCGATATTGGTCACAACAGTTTATGGACCAATTTAGAAGAGGAGATGGTCCCATGATTGCAAGAAATGAAGGCGAAAGCGATGAACAATATCTGCCAAGGTATATGCAGTCATGTATGAACGGCTTTTTGTTTGCTCCATTCACTTTATTGTAACGAAGCTATTTTTAATGGAGAGTATTTTACTTATACAGTGCTGAATAGCTTAAGATATTCTTGTCTAGCATGGGCTCCGGTGGCCAATAATTCAATAAAACTCATGTCTTTGGCTCGCATTACGTTGACCATCTGTTCGGTCGGTTCGATTTCATGTTCTGCTACAAATTCCTCTAAGAGTTCTCTGTCGTCTTCTGAAACTCTCATACCTTTCTGGATTGCACGAAGCATCAAGCCCTGTCCAGCTCGAATTTCGCGTTGAGTTCGTAAGTCGGCTGCGTCAAGAGGATTGGTCAACATTCTGGCTAACCAGTTGGCTACATCTCTCTGGGGTGTTGCAGCGTCAATCTTATATTCACGACTCTGTCGGGATGTTACTGCTCCAACAATACCAGCAACGCTTTTTATAGCAAGTTCTCTAGGGTATGCTTTTATGACTCTATTACCCGAAAAGCATCTTACGGTTGGAACACCGGCTTTCTCCAGATGTCTCAAAACCGTATCGGGTCGTATGCTATGGTATGCTTCTTCACGACAATAATCACTTACATCGCCAATTGTCATGAGATCCTCTGTAATATCGCCCATGCCCAAATGCTCAGCTACGATAGATAAAGCACCAGGCGCAAAGAACCGGTGGATATTACCCTCGACTTCGTTTGTGGTCGATAGAACATTGGACTCTTGCAATATCTCTTCGGTCGTAGCTACATCCAGGTCAAACATATTTGCAATTACATATGATGTTTGCCAGTCAAAAGGTATGGATTCTTGACCGCTTGCTACACGTATATCCTGCATAGGCTTTTGATCAAGCTCAGAAATTTTTTTCAAGAGTCCCGAGTCTATTACAAAACGTTCAGCGTCAAACGAACCACCAGAGATTGATCTGGATGAGTCATATTTTCTCCGGTCTGGTGTTTGTCTACCAGAAAACGAATGTCCCTGTTCAACGCGTTCTCGCTCCAATATATCAATATGCGTAACTTGTTGTAGCTCACCATCTTCAACCTCATAGATAATTTCATGAACAGTCGCTATTTTGCCGGTCGCGGCACGAGTTATTCTACCTAAGCGTTGTTCAGCTAAGACCTTAGAGAGCGTGGGACGAAGTAATACTGAGAACTCGGTTTCAGGACTATCCCAGCCCTCTAATAGCAGGTTCACAAATGTGACTACGTCTATTTCACCCCTTCTGTGCTTCTTTAGAATTTCGTCCTTTACGTCCTCGTCCATCTCTCCATCAACATAAGCGGCACGAATAGGTCTTTCGCCGTCAGCAGTTTTGACCATAGTCTGGGATAGTATTTTTGCCATAATCTTGGCATGTGCCCTATCTTGTCCAGGTACACAGCTTACAATTCCACGTCTTCCCTGTGCTACTTCAGCGGCACAGATACTTGCAGCCAAATAGTTATCTTTACTCTCGGCAATAGCTTTGAAAACATCTTCCTCGGCAAAGTCTCCACCTCGCTTTTTGGTGATCTCTATTCTAGAGCTGCCGCGATAAGTATAGCCTTTAAGCTCAGATAGAATACCTTCTTCGATACCTTGTTTAATCGTTTTTTCAGCAAGTACAACGGGGAAAAGTCTCCGAGCATCTCGGCTTTCGGAGTAGCTTGGCGTGGCCGTTAGTCCCACTAGCAATCTATTACTTGTTATCTCTGCAACCTGCTCGGCCCAGGTGCCGTCAATTACATGCTGGATTTCGTCACAGACAACCAAGCCTGGATTAAGTACATCTATATGTCCTCTTTCAATTGCACCACCTAGGGAGTGATATGTCATAACTGTAGTAGTTGCAGCCAACGTTTTGCGCCTGCCTGAATACTCGCCGACGCTCATGGACGGTATAAACTTTCGGACTGCTCCAACATCCTCATTTGCTTTTGTACCCACTACTTGACCCTTAATCTGGTGGCCAGGCACAAGCATTAGAGAGTTAATGTCTGATTCGCCTCCACTAACAAGTCTAATAAGCTCTGTGGCAGTTACGGTTTTACCAGAACCGGTAGGATGGAGTATGGACATACCTCTAAGCGCTTCACGTCCACTCAGCATTGCAATAGAGTGCTCGTTGAATGCGCCTATTGCTTCGCCTTGATGTGGGCGTAAATGTTCTGCCTCTGGTACAGAACTGTCATAGGCGAGGAATCGTTCTAATAGTTCATCCCCGTGTGCTATGCCTGGTGAGGTTCGTTCAAGGCTAACTTGTGTCATCTGATAGTGTGGGTTTGCCAAAAAGGATAGCCCAATGGTCCTTCAATTATAATAGATCCGTTATCATACAGGTATAGCGAACCGAGAGCAATAGTGCAAGCATAAGCTATTATGGCTGAGGACTTGAAGATTCAAGTTTGGCAATTCGAACTGAAGCTGCACCCAAAAGTCCGGCAAAGTGTGACTGAGTCGTATTAATTTCAACACTTTGTCGTCCACTTCTATCATGATCAATTGGAGTTTTTGGCATGTGGCGTGACCTAATACCCTCAACGCATATTTCGATAACTTCCTCTAGGTTGTCTTGATTCATAGGCGGCTCGCATCGTCCAATAGCCTCATCATAGACAGTTGGATCTATGTCTCCGCCAGTAATAACATAATCATGTAGAGATGAGATTACATCAGCTGGGCTAACGGTTTCAGCCACCTCAAGTTCAGCTCCGCTCATATACGGCTTATTCATTTCATAAAAGTAACACAAAAAGGGGCATCTGTAAAGGTTGGTCCGACGGTCTTAATCTTCTTTTTTAGTGCTAAGTCTTAGCTACTTCAAAGAGTGCAACCACATACATACTTTCGGACCAGCCTAGAGGCGTGTTTTCATTGGGTTTGTCGGTGTTGCTAAAGTATAGCTCAGGTATTTTGCCATCTTTGGTAATAGTGGCTGTAGCTTTAGCAAGATACTCGTGGGCTTTTTCAGTGTCGCCGAGTACTTTGTAAGCAATAGCCAACCAGGACAAGCCAAAACACCATTCAGCTTCTTCAGAGTAGCCATCGCTGTTCTTATTATAGTAAGCGTCGAACTTGTATCGCATAACACCTTTATCTTTGGCTAAGTGGTATACAAGATTTTCGACAATTTGAGCACTCATATTACTGTCTACTATTTTGTAGGGATAAATTAGGGACAGGAGTGCGAGATCCGTAAATTTGGATGCGGATTCCCGTGGCAATAGTGCTTGAAGAGCCGTGTATCCGCGATCTATGGCATCTTGGTCAATATCCATAGTGCCAATTTCCTGCCATTTTTTGAGCCCTGCCAACACTGCGCCAATAGAGCTGGAATGTACTTCTTCGGCTTCTTCCCACATGCCGTTATCGGCATCATGCCAGTATTCAACATTGGTAATGTAGTATATGAGTGTTTGTACCGTGCGATGATCCTTTTGGTTTCTTAACATGCTGTGACCATTAGATTCGAATTCAGCTAATTTAAATAGTACAGCTCCAATGGCATCGTGCTGTTTGTTACCCCAAGATTCCCAGAACTCTTCAAGGGTTTCGGGATTATATCTGGCATGTATAAACTGCCAGCTTTCAAAAGGCTTATTAGTTGTAGCCCAATTTATCTTATCTATGTGTTTGTCGAATATATCAAGCAGCCTGTGGTATGCCTTAGACACTACCTTCCATTCGCCAGCATATTCAAATGCCAGAGCTTCATAAACATTGTCGCGTATCCAGGCTTTGTCGTAACCAGTCTCGACATCTTGAGATGATGCTAAAAATAGACCGCTAGGTGTGATGAGATTACGAAGGTTTTCTATATGGTGCTTTATTTGTTCGTCTTGACCCACCCTAGGTCCCTCCCTCATGACTGTGTTCATACTTATCGTGAATACTACGTTGGTGTTGGTAACCAAGCAGAGAGTTTAAAATAGGCTCGGTGTTATGTCCATTATGAAATTTGGCACGTATGATGGCCGCCTGTGCCTCGGTCTCAAATAGTTGTGCAGCCAACTCGACATGTTCTTTAACTGTTTCATCAGAGAGCTCTTCAGCTCTTTCGTGCAGTTTACTTGCTACTTGCTGAGCTTCGCCTATGGGACCACTACAGGTTGTACAGACACCGTACTCGTCAAGTTTTAGCTCGTGTCCGCCGTAATTGAACTGTTCGGCACGCGGCTGGGATTCCAGAACTTCTTGAACGATTCTAAGTGCGGCGTCAGCAGCCTCTTCTACGTTCGGGTCATCAGAATGCTTTTTGATCATAACAATGTTTTTAGTTTTTATATCCTAGATGTAATTATAGCAAGAAACAGCAAAAATAGTCATTTAAACATAAGCGTCTTATATCTTAAGATCGCATATTTAAACTATGTACTACTCTTCTGATTCTCGTCTTGGTATCAGGGTAGCTATTCTACTTAAACTAGGGAAAATTACAGGTATCGGATTTTTTAACCTCAAGTCATCAGGAGTTAAAGGAGTACTTATTTCTCCTAATGTTTCTTCCCAAGAGTATGCGTATCCGTGTAGCGCCTCACCAAATCTTTGGGCCACAGAAAGCCTTGACCTACTTCGCATAATTCTTTCAAGCATTACGCCTCTTATAGCATCCGAGATTACAATCATGTGCTCAGTTTCAGGGATGTTAGAGGGCAATATCTTACCTCTTATATCTTTATGTGTTTGCTTGAGTGCGCGTAAAGGTTCAGCGACTGGCAGCTCTCCATCAAGCTGCTGCTGGCGTATTTCTTTCATCCCAGCAACGTAATAAAGCCGCATCTCTTCTCCTGGGGTACCAGGTACAGGTGCTCCTTGTTCATCGAAACTAGCAATTACTGTATCGCCCTTAAAGGCGATAGAAGGTTCTGACATAATAATATTATAACAATTAAAACATATTAAGTCAAATATGCTAGTATTTAAGGAAAATTTATATTATTTACGACGCCAGATGAGCTTATACACTGGAATAATCTTAGGTATATCCCGTAAACCAGGTATGAAAGGTACGGCCATGAGGAGTGCGGTGCCTAAAGCTGTCATATAAATTGCAATTAGGTCTACGTTAGCGGATTTACCGAAGCTTGGTATTTGGTACCATAGCGTGTATAGCCATAGCCACGGCTGACCAGGATACGATCCGGTTTCATTCATTACACCCCACTGCTCACCAGTTAAGTGCTGTGCCTCTGCTTTTGATGCAAAATAACTTCCATCTTCCATAAATAGTAACGGCTTAGTGTAGTTGCTTCCGTAAAATGGTTGTTGGGCGAGAAGGTCGGCGTCTATTGCACCGCTTTGTGCCATCGTAAGCTCACTCGCTACCATTACGGGCACCGGTCCATCATTTGCCTTAGGCACTACGGGTGCTCCGGACTTAAAGGTCACATTATTAACTGCGTTTAAATATGCTTGGTCCCACAAGTTCTGTTGTGCGCTCAAGGCGGCGTTATAGTGATTTAGAGCTTGCGTGAGTTTATTGTTTCCGGGTGCTACAGTAGCTAGCGGTGAAAGCACGAATACTTGGGCGGCATTAATAGGTTGGTGTACTCCGGCTAGCATTTGCCACGAAACTCCTATCTTCTGCACGTTTGCTGAGCCATTATTATATGGTGGACCATAGCTTGCGGTTTCACTCGTGCCCGCCAGCTCACTAGCGGCCGTAGCCATGAAATCGGCAGGAGCTATCTTTGCCCAACTTGCGACTGTAACTGGTGGATCATCCGGTGATGACAATACGCTAGCCAAAGCTAGTACCAAAAGCAATACAATTGCGGTGGCCAGGACGCCTTCTTTTACAATATCGTAGCGCCTGGTAGGTCCGCGCCATTCTGCGGCCTCTGCCGATTTTATTGCACGTCTTTCTGCACGGCTGTGACCTCTCTTTATTGGATGAGAAACCCCTCTTACGCGTACAAGTAGTACGTGAATAATGACGAATGATATCAGGACCAGTGGTATAGCAACAATATGCCAAGTAAGCATCTGGCCAAAATTTAATAGATTGAAAAAAGAGCCAAGTCCTGTGGTATTGATAGCATCTTTACCGTTAGTTGATATCCACTGTGAATCAAAGTTCTGCTGAGAAAGATATCCAGTAAAAGCTTCAAGAACGGAAACTGCAAATGCTAAAACACCAGTTATCCAGGTTAAGGCTCGCTTGCCTCTCCAAGCAGCCATCCAAAACTTACCCCACAGGTGTATGACCATAAATGCCATGAAGAGTTCAACACTCCATAAGTGAACGCTGTTTACATAGTGGCCAAGTGTACTTTCATGCCACCAACTCACTCCACCAATTGTTAGAATAATGCCGGAAAGAATAACAACTCCAAGTGCAGCTAAAGTAGCTACACCGAAAACATAAATCCAAGATGCCACATATATGGGCTGTCTATCAGGTAGAAGTTTATCTGGAGGTAGGGTTCTTAGTCCAAAATTACGTATACGTGCCGTCCACATCCTATCCGTTGATGAATTAGTCTTAACTGAAGCATGATAAGACTCGGTTTCTTCGCCTTCCTCGTCCTCAGATTTGCCCTTAGGAAATGGAATTAATAACGCCAAACCGAAAATGACTACCATGGTGGCGATAATAATCAGGTTTGAGATTGAAATAGTGAAGATAGACCAGTTTATGTAGTGTTGCGGATGATTTAAGTTTACGAGTGAAGCTAAGATTTTATGTTCTAGCATAAGCATAACTTTAACATTTAATTTTTATATAGATAAATGTATTCTCCTGTTTGAGACTCTAAACTTAAGCAATGTGCTGGTGCAATGATTGAAATCACATGTGTAATGTGACTATATGAGGTTAGGTAAAATTATGGCGGTGATTTGTACTACTGACCGTAATGTATTTGTGAAAGAGGTATGGAGTCGTGAGTAGAATGAGTAAGCAGCTGTCAATTAAATACACTAATTGGAGCCAAGAATATTTTCGTAAAATAATTGCCTCACCGATAATCCAGCCTAACAAAATAACACCCGAACAGAAACTCAATAGACCTCTTAAGCTTGAACGAAAGATTACGTCATAGACGAGAGCTAGTAAGGCGCTACCGCCGACGAAAATTATAAGCAATAGACCGGGTAATAAATAGCTGCTAAAAATTGTGTCCGACAGCCATTCTTGTGGGGGTGCATTAATCTTAAGTACTAGCATCAAACCGCCAGCAAGTGCAGTAGCAGCGTTAAAAACCAGCAATGACAATATAGTCTTATGCCTCATAATCATTTAATCCTTTCTACGATAAGCGTACATTCGGTGACAAGTGCCGCTATAGCTCCTACCGCAGCAAGGAGCGGCATAAGGACTGCCCCTACCACTCCTAGGGTCAGCGGAATTTCAACAATAGTACGCCCTTCTTTGTTTAGAATAATAATACGACGCACATTGCCTTCGGCAATAAGCTGCTTAACTTTGGCTAGCAGTTCTTCACCGCTAACCCTGAATTCTTCTCGTTTCGGCATAGCTACTCCTTTTACATGTGTAGTGCCAAGAGCACGTGATATACAACCAATGCTGGCCAGACCACTGCTTTAAGCACTGCCAATATTACTAACCAAAAGGTGCCTGAATGCACGTGTATGTAGTACACAAAAGCGCCTATAAGCCCTAATCCATACATTGGATTTGCGGCGTTAGCTTTATTAAAACTTTTCTTACTAGATTTGCTGTCAGCCATATAATCTCCCCTTTCCTAACATGGTAGGCTTGCGCTATGTATATACCAATGACGTAGATCACATATGCAGTTGATTAGGATCACGCTAAATATTTGCTAGTGTAAGAAAACGAACACTTGACGTAATATGGCCATTTGCGAGATCGACTTTCTGTTATAGTTGAATCATAGAGGTAGAGAATGGCAACTGTAGCTGATAAGATTGATGCATATTTTTCTAAGTATCCCAAACGATCGTATCCTAAGGGTCAGATTTTGGTATTTGCTGATGAAAGTCCTGAACATATCTTCTATATAATTAAGGGAAGAGTTCGTAAGTATGACGTGTCCTATAGAGGGGACGAGGTAATCGTAAACCTTTTCAAACCGCCTGCTTTCTTCCCGATGTCTTGGGCAATAAATCGTACTCCAAACAATTATTTTTATAAAACTGAAATGCCTACTGAAGTGCATGTGGTACCGGCTGACGATGCACTGCAATTTCTTAAAGACAACCCAGACGTAACTCTAGACCTATTAAGCCGCTTATACCGTGGTATGGAAGGTTTACTGGGACGCTTAGTTCACCTTATGTCTGGTTCGGCCAAAAGTCGTCTTTTATATGAGTTATTGATTGAATGCAGACGTTTCGGTGACCAAAATGATGATAATAGCTACACGTTGGATATTACAGAAGTTGATCTAGCGGCTCGTTCAGGACTAACAAGAGAGACCATTAGTCGAGAGATGAAACAAATGAAGGCGGACGGACTCGTCAGTATTAGCCATGCAGGCATAGTAGTTAATAACCTCAAAGTATTGGAGCAAAGAGTGGGCGCTGCTGTTTAGTAGTCCGTCTTTAGCTCAAATGACTCAACTGTCTCGAATAAATCCTGATAGTCACCGGATCTTGGCTGAGAATATATAGCCATTCTGATTTGAACAGGCTGAATTCTAAAAGCTGTGTAATTACCTGCTTTTAGTTTGGCAATGGGGACAACATCGTATTTGGTCTCTGCAAGGCTGGCGGCGTTGATTGAAGCTGCAATCTTATTAATCTCGTCGTGGTTTTTAATTTCCTTGGCTTTACCAATTACCTGTGCAACCGTCTGTGTCGATGCATCATAAATTACCAATACTACATGATTATTTCTGATTATATTATCGTATTTTTTAGTATGGTCTTTAGTCAAAAATGAAATGCTAAAATCGTGCTTGTCGATAGTATGGTAGATGACTGTGGCATGGGGATCACCATTAGGGTCTACGCTGGCAAGTACACCCGTCTGATTGGACTTTATGAAGTCGAATATACGCCTTTGGCGCTCACTCATGGTTTTATCTATCTTTTGTTGAGGCATGTTTTTCCTTTCCGTTTAGGATAGTAATACACCGCCATCAACTACTATCTGCGTGCCTGTCATATAGGATGACATATCCGAGGCAACAAAAAGTACAACTTTGCCTATGTCGTCAGGTACTCCCATACGGTGCAGCGGAATTTTATTTAAGAAACTATCAAGCATTTTTTGCATGTCTATGCCTTCTGGGATTTCGGCATTGGACTGAGCTTTTTGTGTACCGGGAGTTGCAACTCCACCTGGTGCTACCGCATTCACGGATATATTATGTGGGGCTAATTCCAGCGCTACATTTTTAGTAAAACCCCATACACCATGTTTTGAAGCATCATAATGTGCAAGACCTGCTGACGATGGGTGTAAAGCATCAATCGACGTAATATTTATAATCTTTCCTCCATCGCCTTGATCTATCATTACATTAGCCACAGCTTGTGTAGTCATAAAGACGCTCTTCAGATTAACATCAAGCACATGCTCAAAATCATCTATGGACATACTCATTACCAATTTAGTGGGATAAATACCAGCGTTGTTCACTAATATATCAATACCACCAAAGGTTTCACTGGTTACTTTTACAATGTGCTGGACATCTGCTTCTTTGGAAATGTCCGCCAAAACGTATTCGACATCCCACCCTCTGTCCGATAGCTTACTCTTGGCTTCGTCTAAATTTTCTTGATTAATGTCGGCAATAACGACTCGTGCTCCTGCTTCTGCAAGACGATAGCTAATACCGTAACCTATGCCAACAGCACCTCCAGTCACTATTGCGCGTTTTCCTGATAAATCTAGTAGTTTGTTGTTAGGTAACATGTTCAAATTTCTCTTCCTTTTCCGCTCCTTGCAAACATTTTGTTTCAATGTAATCAACAAAGTTTGCGGCCCCAGTAGGGTTAAAAGTCCTTAGTTTATAATCGCCAAGTCGGGTGTGCAGCGTAACGTAGCCAATTATGGCGCTTCTAGTGTACGTTACCCCGCCAATGATCATGAAGGTCATCTCATCACAATGCATGAAGAGTGGCTTTTTATCGATAAAGAGTACACGTTGATCCGTAGCTACTAGCGCACCACGTCCCCTGTCGTTGCCTCCCTTATCGAAACGACCATATACGGAACCCATAATATGCTCGTCCTTATGAATTATATGCGCTAGGTAGCGGGTTTCTGGTAGCCATAGATTGAAAGACACAGCTCCCCGTTGACGTAGTTCCATCTTTACACGACCAAGCAAATCCTTGGGCAATCTACTCTTATCAAGAAAGTGATAAGTCTGTGGTGTCGTTCTGTCTATAAACTCGTCTAGCTTGTGTGCCATATAAAACTCCTAGCTGTATTTAAGCAGAACAATGAACTAACTGCATTGATATGGATCACTTTCTTAACATGACCAAAGCTATATGATTAACAGTATTTTTTGAGCTTAGGAGTCGCTGCTTCCTAAGCGTATACTTCTACTTATGAAAGGTGTTGATAATAAGCTTCAAAAGAGGGCTTATCAATTCATGCTCGACAATAGAACGGCCGCCTTGGCTAGCTCAGGCAAAAAAGGTATTCCCCACGTAGCGACAATCTATTTCCTACCAAAAAAGGATATGACTCTATATTTTACAACCCGGGCCGAAGGACGAAAGTTTACTAACATGCTAAATAATCCAATCGTATCAATGGCTATAAATAGTGATGACTCAGGAGGCATGGTGACAATTCAGCTAACCGGTAAAGTTGAACGCATAGAGGATCTCAAAGAAGAACAGGATATAACACTAGAGCTGTGGAGCCTGCGTTATGATGAAGCAAGCTGGCCACCTCCGCCCTTACGTTTATATGAACGAGGTCACGCTGACAGTCTGGCTGTAATGAAAGTGACACCAACTGAAATGACCATGGCTAACTTTGAAGTCTCCGATGATAATCGCTACATCCCTTTCTTCCAAAAAATCGTCTAAGCTATTCAAGAATTTAGTCATATGTATGCTAAGCAACTCATAAATGCTTAATCAATATGCTTGATTGATCGAACTCACACAAACACCTAATTCCTTATCAATGTTCTATATCAAATAGGGTGCTTAACTGTACGTGTTGAACATAAGGAGGAGTTTATGAAAAGTGTAAAAACACACGCAACACTTAATGAAGAAGGTACTAAGGCTTTCGACGACTTGTATGAAGAGATAAGCCGTAACTGGCAGTACAAGGCTGAGGCCCTGAAAGCAAGGAGGTGGAAAAAGCTGGACACGAGATTAGGTGAAGTACGTAGCATATAATTTTAAGTAAGCCGGATGAAAGGTAGAGTAGAATAAGGTCGTGGACGAAGCAAATCCAAACTACGCCGAGATTATGGACTATATAGATAGTAATCCTCTTGCGGTTATTGGGACGACTGGTGAAGACGGTACTATGCATGCCGCCGTGGTGTTTATGTATAGAGCAAGCCATGGCACGGTATGTTTTGTAACGAAGAACAGCACAAGAAAGTATAAAAATATAATCGCAAACCCGCAGGTTACATTAACAATTTTTAATGAAAAAGAAACAAGTACTCTGCAGGCCTCGGGAAGAGCTTTTGAAGCCGATGATCCCAAGATGATTAGCTACGTCATGAAAAAGATAGACGATTCACATGTTTCCCGTGCAGGTTGGTTTCCGCCGGTTTCTAAACTGCGCGAAGGCAGCAATGTGATTATGGGTGTGGAGATCACTAAAGCTCGTCTAGCACGATATGGTGGTTTTGGTATTGGCAGCGACGATATGTTTATTGAACTCTGATATTTTTGTTTTGCTTAATTAGTAGCGCGGACTTTCTGGCGGTGATTACAACCTAGCCAACAACAAGGACGGCGCATTCCCTCCAACAACTCTGTGATCGTTCGCTCGACATGACTTTCTCTTGTTTCTGGCTTTTTGTTGGAGATTACCCAACAGATCCATTCATTACGTGCAAGTGGAGTTAGATCCTCCCATCTTTCTAGAGCAGATTCGTCAGATAATAGGGCTTTGCGTAGGTCGGCTGGCACTTCATGTACCACACCGCTGGCGATTGCTTTTTTGGTTGTAGGCATAATTAAACTATATCAAATAGAAAAACACTTATTTGAGAATTCTAACTACTTATGAGTGATGCGTTAATAATACTGGCTGTAGCGCTTGGTACTAGTGAGATCCAGTCATTTTCTTGAGCAGCTATCTTTTGACGAACCAACGTACCACTTACACCCGGCAAGACTTTGATCGATTTTACTGTGAAGCCTTTGTCGCTAAACAATTGTTGTACTACTTCGCTGTTAGTGAAAACTACATTAAATTGCTTGACATACTTCTTCACGTGCTCCACCCAATGTTCACTATCATGAATGTCTGGTACCTCTACAATTGAGAAATTATTAATACCTTCTGCCTTGAGTGTTTGTTCAATCATTTGCCGGCGCTGTCGTGCTGAGAACGGCTGATTTTTCAAACCACTATATTGGCTGCTGCCAATAACAATAATTAGCAAATCTACAGTAGGCGCAATGGCAGCGATGGCGTATAGGTGACCATTATGAAACGGCTGAAACTTACCTATGTATAGGCCTATTGTTTTAGATGACATATTGATGGAGCACTTAATTTAAAGCTGTAGTTCTCGACACGTTTTCTTACAGCTTCAATCTCATCTTTAGTAATGCCAGGAAGATTAATCTTTTTAAACGGAACACCTTTGTCAGCGTGCTCACGGAGTACCAAATCTAGTTTTTCATAAGTGATTCCGAGCTCTTCTTCATCAGTTTGGCCGCTCCACAATCCAGCCGTAGGAGGCTGAGCAATTATTTCTTCTGGTACCCCCATGTGCTTTGCGAGCTCACGTACTTGAGTCTTATATAGGGCGGCGATAGGCAGATAATCCACGCCTCCATCGCCATATTTGGTAAAGTAACCAGTCAGCATTTCAGACCGATTGCCTGTACCCATCACGACCAAACCTTTAGCATTGGATCGGCTGTACAGAAGGCTCATTCTAATTCGCGCTTTTAAGTTGCCCGTTACCAATCGTTCATTATTAATGCCGCCATCACGTAAATACACGTCAAATATGGGCTTAATTGGTATGATCTCATGCTCTATACCAAGCTGCTGTACGTATTGTTTGATTGTCTCACCTATATCTGCCTCATCCTCCGGCATAAATAGAGCCGTGGTTCTTTCTTTACCTAGCGCTGTAACACATAGTGCCAGGACCAAGGCTGAATCAATGCCTCCACTTACTCCAAGGATAACGCCGTTAGTTGGTGCGTGACGACTAATAAAATCTGTGATCTGATTTTGAATGTTGCTTATTTCTGAAATATCCATAGCTTAGATTCTACCTCTTTAACTCAATCTTTTATAGTTAATTATAAATACTATTAGTCACACAGGTCCAAAGCCAGGTCTAGCGCGGGACTTGAATGTGTGAGCGCACCGACGGCTAAAAAGTGCACACCTGTCTTTGCGACCACTCTGGCATTTTCTAAGCGTAATCCCCCGCTGGCCTCAAAACGTGTCTCCGGGTAATCATGTCCCAAGGCCACTGCGGTTCGTATATCACCGAGTGACATATTGTCGAGTAAAATCAGCTTAACTTTTGCAGCCAGAGCTTCATTAACTTGGGAAATGGTATCGCACTCTACTTCAAGTACGATATCTGGAGCGGCTTTACGTACCGCCTTAATCGCTGCTGTGACTCCGCCCGCCGCTATTATGTGATTGTCTTTTATAAGAGCTGCGTCGCCAAGTCCCATACGATGATTGGTACCACCGCCACATCGTACGGCGTATTTCTCTAGAGAACGTAGTCCGGGAGTAGTCTTGCGAGTATCCCTAACTATGCACCCGGTTCCATCAATGGCGTCTACCCATGACCTTGTAGCTGTTGCAATTCCAGATAGATGAGTCAGGAAATTTAGAAGTGTTCGCTCGGCACGAAGGATTTTGCGCAAGGAACCTGTAATCCTTAGTACAGGTACGCCTGCTGCTACTACCTCGCCGTCAGAATGCAACATGACAGTGGCATCTTGTGGTAGTCCTACTTCAGCCAGAACCTCTAGTGCAACTGGCAAACCGGCCAGTACGCCTGGCTTTCGGGTTACGACTTCGGCGACAGTAGTTGCATTCTTACCGGTGGTTGCTGATGTAGTAACGTCCGGACCCCAACGGAGATCTTCTTCAAGTGCCGTCTTGACTATAAGTTTAATTTCGGTTGGATCGAGATCGGCAGCATGCAATAAATTGGCAACGTCGTTACTTAGCGTAGGCTCAACGTTCCGCTTATTTTCCTCATTATCACTGCTACTCGCCATTACTGTAGTCTAGCATGACATTAGTTAAGATTACTTCTTAACTATAGCTGTAACTTCAATCTCTATCCTTGCACCCTCTCGAGTCATTCTGTTTGCCTCAATAAGAGTACTGACAGGCATTGAATTCTTGAAGTAATCTGCTCTAATCTTGGATATTTTATCAAACTCATTCATATCTGTTATGTAAATAACCGCTTTAACGACATCATCGAGGGTGGCATTTGCCTGGTTAAGTACTTTTATAATATCTTCAAATACGAATTTTGTTTGTTCTTCTATATCATCGGTTATTACTTTGTGATTATCGTCTTGTGGTGCTTGTATGCCAGATACAAATATTAAATAAAAGTCGCCCATATCAATTTTCTTAGCAGGTGTATAGCTACCCCTGGATTTGTAGTCACCAGGAACAATATTTTCTACAAAATCTATGCTCATAACAATATTGTACCAAACAAAAAAACGCTTTGATGTCTGTAAGTAATTGGCTCTGCCTAGCGGGCGTACTTTGTAATGTTTTCAGTGTATAGTTTAAGGGTGAAATACTTCTTTTTATTCTTAATACTACTTTTTCTGCCAAGCATACTTGTCTATATATTCATAAAAACTGGCATTATAAGATTCTTCGTGAAGAAAGATAATAAGAACGACGATAAACCAAAACGAACTGACAATACCTGATTCCTTCTAATGGACGTACTTAACAACTTGGAGCTTGACCTTACGCAACACTAGCAAGTGTAAGTTAAGAGAACATTACCCGATTTAAAAGTCCTAGAATCTTTTAGAGTGAACTGGCGTAGTTTGTCCGAGCCATCTAAAAGTTGCGTTCCCTTTCCTATAATGAGCGGGTTAATCATTATCCTAATCTCGTCGAGTAGCCCTTCTTCAATGAGTGTGAGGCTTAAGTTTGAGCTGCCTAGTACCGCGATATCTTTGCCGGGTGCACTTTTAAGTTCTTGCATCTTTTCGACTACATTCGTGCTCGATTCTACGTTATGCCAATCTGTACTTATCGGGTTCCGTGAAAACACAACCTTACGTAGGCTATTCATTCTACTGGCAGTACTAGGCTCTATTTTGATAGCTTCTTCAGATGGCCAAAACTCAGCCATTAACTCATACGTTCTTCGTCCAAATATAAGCGTATCTGTCTCATCGAGTTGATCATCGGCGAATTTGGCAAACTCTCTGTTATTGGCATTGTGCCAGCTTATGTCGTGATCTTCGCCTTCAAAGTAGCCGTCAAGTGTGGTCATCATAAAAAAGAATACTTTTCTCATATATCCATCATAACAAAAAGACTCCCAAAGAAGTCCTTTAAGCATAAACGTCTGGCTTAGCATACCGGTCACGAACAAAATGAGACATTTTGAGACGGAACAGTAGCGTGGTGGGCTATCAATCTTACGGCAATTGATTAATGATTAATGTATAAAGAACCCCGGGTTCTTAAGGAAATAACCGGTTTCTGCCTGGACTGTGACCTCGGTTTTTATCGTTTCATACATGTCACGTGCCAAGCTGGCATATTCTTGATTTGTCGAGAGACTCATAAATATTAAGGCATTCATGTAAGCCTCTACTTCGGAAGTTGATACTACGGGTGCAGCTTCCTCAGTTGTTTCTTCAGCACTGCTATGAAGCACGTAATTGCCGATAGAAATCGCCTGTTCACGGTTAAGGGCTGGTCCTTTACCGCTGGCGGCATTGACCAAATGTTCCATCACAGCGTGGCGGAAAACAATATGCTCGGATATGCCCCCTTCATTCGGTACTTTGTCAGGCAGAAGCTTTAACTTTTCACCGACAGGAGTAACTTGCATACCTATATTATATAATTATTACTAAAATAATCAAATAGGGCAAGCATAAGTGTATTGAAACAGTATCGGGCTTCTGTTTAGAACTTCGTCATTCATGACGGTATAATTTACGATGCTAGTGCTGTAAGTTGCGACGCTTGAATTGAAGCATCAGCGTAATCAAAAGTCTCTTCTAGTAGGGCGAGTGACGCAATATATTGAGTTCTATGTTCGGGAATAGCTGGTACAAATCTATTCACCGATTCGGTATGCAGAGGAGCTGTTCCTGCTGGTTCTTCGGCGCGGTGCCAAGTAGCTCGAACTGTTGTTAAGAAGCTACCCCCGCCCGTAGGTGAATAATCATCGTCATCTTCACACGTTTCTGCTTCAAGTCTTACGACCATATCGTGAGGCAAAGGAATAGTTCGAGTGTATCTGCGCCCCCTTCTATCTGGACGTCCGTCAACTAGCACTCTTGAGCTAGTATCATCTGCTCGCAAGACTCTGTTGCCAAGCTCTTCAAATCTCTCTTCAGAGTCTTGAGAATTACGCTCAGGATTCTCCGGCGGCAAATGTTCTCCAATCAACTTATCGGCTTTATCTCTCAGATCACCGACTTTCCTCATAGTCTTAATATCCATGAGTCCTCCAAATTACTATATAAATTATCTGTTATATCTGGGTTTTTGCAAGCATAAGCGATATGACGGACCGTAGCAGAGGAGATCTGGAACTATTTTTTACTACGTCCTAATAAGGTTTCAGTTTGTACGAGAAATTGACCATGTCTTACAGTATTAAAACCATGGTGCCATAGAAAACTAATACCCTCAACGCCATGAACATCTGCCTGAGCTCGGCTGTATACTACATCGTCACCTAGTTCGAATGCTCTTTCTGCAATATGGTGCATCAAAGCCGACCCGTAGCCTTGCCTTCGCTCCTGAGGATATACTGCAAAAAAGAATATATCTGAATATGGTCCGTCGCGTGACGGATCAGTTTTCCGACGATGATCTACTGACGCTGCGGCTACTAATGAACCCGTCGATCCCATTACACCATAATTGGATAAGTTACCGAGTAAAAGCCTAATTCTTTCTAGGCGTTGCTCATTATTTAGTTCCATGCAAATTTCTTCCCATCGAGACAAGTCCTCTTCTTCGAATAATCTAGTTGCTGCATCTACATGCAGATTTCTATCCGAAAAGTCTAGTTCGATAATCTCAAATGGCAAATGCCTCATGCTTGCTGATTATACAGATCTCGTCATTGCTAAACATAAGTGTCTTGGTGGGCCAAAGTGAATCCGGACCAAACTAACAGGTGTAGATTTAATGTAAGAAAATTGAGGAAGATTGATCAAGAACCAGATAATACCTTAGCGATAAAATGCGATAAAAAATACTGTCTTTGTAAAAACAATTTGGGGTTATTTGGCCTCTGTAAATGATGCATTACGGTCACCTTTGGTGTCCAGTTTGGTTCCCCCTAGTGGACGTACTTCGCAACTTTGCGCGAAATTTAACAATGCAGACTAGCTTAATAAATTGATAGTTTTACAATAATATGTTAATATATACAAATTCTTAAACTGTTTAGTTTGATTGTGTAGATATATGATTGCCGAAGTACAGAACCTTCAATTTGAATTATCGACAGGTAACCTTCTTGCCAGTCAGGCTTGCCTCGATCAAGTTGAGTTGGGCGAGGCACCTGCAAACCTCGTGCAATTCCTCGCTATGGGAAAGTTGGTATTGTATAGTGCTGGGGTTGAATCTGCTCAAGCTGCTGAAGACGAGGAAGTAATCCCTCTAAAAGATGTATTAGGTGGAGAAGAATACGATCGTCTCGATACTTCTGATTACGATCTATTAGATACGGACGCCTGGGGCATGGATGACTATGTAACGTATGGGCGGTGGTTGGATGGCTTGACCAAAGACCCTGATCAAGCGAAAACTGGATTATCAAAAGAGGTTATCAAGCGTGCATATTATATGGGCATTGGCCCTTCCAATTATCGTATTGAACACAGAGACCGTTTTGGATCATTGACACATTTCTATCGTGCCATGGAAGTCGTACCAAAGCGCGGACTGTACAGATATGATGATTGGACCAATAAGGATCTAGCTAACTATGCCGAAGAAGTTTTTCTGGAGCTACAAAGTCAGGCAGGAGGACACGGCGGACATAATATAGGCCTAACTGATGAAATAGAACGAAGAGCTAAACTTGGACAAGGACCAGCTCTATGGATCTTCAAACGAAATGGTGGCGGCGGCGTCAGGAAATTCATGGCTATAAATGGTTATCCTGACTCTAGGAATATGACGACGGAAGATTATATACAACTAGGTGTAAGGATTATGCGTGCCAATGACGGTGAGTTACCAACTACAAGCGCTATAGAGCTCTTGTCGCGATCATGGCGAACGCCTACTCCTCGTGCCTTCTGGTCTAAATTACCTTGGGATGAATATCTTGACAGAGTTAAGGTAGCATATGATGAGCAAGAGACGATCCGTAAGCAGAGCTTGGCCCAAAAACTTCTGATGATCAAAGAAGAATTGTCCGAGGGTGCATTACCGCGTGGTCTCATCAACGGTGCGCCTGCCATGGAGATTATTGCCAGGCGGGCTAAGTGGCATGTACTAGATAAGCTTTTTCCAATCTTAGATCCGGAACTTAAAAAATCTATAGCGCAGCGAGAAAACCCCGAAAATTTCGTAGCAGCCATCCGTTGCCGTGTCCATATTGATACTGCCGATATTGAACAAATAGCTAAAGAAATGGGCGTTCATGAAGATGTTTGGCCTGATGCATATATGAGTTATCTAAGGGTACCCAGGGAGCTATTGATAAGAGGTCATAGTGTACATAAGGCAAATATGTAGAGATCAATACTAAAAGTTGAATTTTCAAAAACTGGTATCTGTAAAGTGTGGCTCAATTGCCTTTGACGAAACGGAACCAAATTAAGTCTGAACTGATCGAGGCGTGGGGTATAGAGAAAGCTTCCAGCGAAATTCTTGTCCACACTAAAGCGTTCAAGTATGTATCATTAACTCTAACAGTTTAATCTTCTGGTTGTTGGAGTGTTAAAGCCCCTAGAGCTGCTCCCTTAGGTATACGCCTCTGACCACCAGGTGTTCTGTATGTCTCTATATGACCACGGTCACACCATCTGCGTATAGTGGCTAAACTAAGTCCCGCTTCTTCGGCGGCCTGGTTTGATGTTAGCAATTCCATACCGGGCGGAGGCGATATATTGGATATATTAGCTTGAAGGGAGTTTGCCGTACTGCCTGACACCTCAGGAGGCGTATCTGTAGCTTGTTTCATTAATGCAGCATTTAGTACTCGTAAACCTAATCTCAGCTCGCTAATAACAAGCGGCTCTTGAAATCTCTCATCTCCTAGGGTATTATCTGCTGCTTCTTGGGCAACTAAATAATCCGTGTAGACTTCAATTAAGGGTTTTCCTAATTCTCCGTCTACTTCAGCCATAGTTTATACATTCTACAAATATTATTTAATAGGTGCAATCATGAGCAAAATGAAGGCAGCAAAGAGTGCTTCTAAAACATGAGCATATCTGTCCCCGTAGTGGACGTGCTTCACAACTATTTGGCCGGAGGGCTTATTGAGTCTTTACGTATGGAGTTACTAACTGAGTAGTGGCTTCCATCATTAATTTTCCGAACATTGGGACTTCACTCACTTCAGATAAGCGTGCGGCGAGATTTGGTAGCGAAACGACGCTCTCCTTTTCACCTTCTCGATTGACTTCTCTATACATGATTGACTCTGCTGATCGATCCGGGTCATATCCACTATATTCACTACCGTATGATCTTCCCAAGAGGTAGAATATTCTCGTGCCAAGCCCTCTTTCATATCCAAGAGAAGAAATACCGTCTTGAAATTCTGAGAGGTTAGCCAGCATAGGTGTAGTAACTGGATCAGGGCTATCATCATAGTCTTCGCCACCACCAAAAAAATCTCTAGAATCGTAACTAGAATCGTAAGCTGCTGCACTGCAATGTGCATTAATATACATCTGCATACTCATATTAAGCTCCTCTTATTCTAAGTATATTTATAATAGTATAATATAAAAGTCAAACTTTAAAGTGTTTTAACGTGAATGCCACCTTCCATATATGGTCTCCTGGCTGGCTGATAACCAAGTTTTTCATAAAAGCCGACATAGGCCTCAACGGGCTGACCGAATAATTCCTTGGCGTTTAGCCTCATGGCCTCCTCCTCAAGCCAGGATATGATTCTCTTTCCTAGTCCACTGCCTCTTTCTTTAGGTGCCACCACCATATTGACAATAGCAGCTCTAAGTCCATCCGCCTCATATAATGACAGTCCTCCAGTACCAACTACCGAACTCTCTGAGTCAATAGCTGCTATGGAAAGATGCCCATCCATATCCGTGGTCACAGTATGCTGAACCTGTTCTCTCGTGGGTTCAGAAATTCCTTGTATGTGCTGCAACATGAGCATGGCGGCTTGTTCTGCAAGCACATCCCCTTGTCCGGGGTCTGGTATCTCAATAATTACAAGGTCTTCAACACCATGTGTCATAAAGATATAATACAACAAATATGGTATTTGTAAATCGTGGCTCCCCCTAATGAACGCACTTCGCAACTTTGTGCCAAATTTAACAATGCAGGCTGTCTTAATAAATTGATAGTTCCATAGAATATGCCATAATTGCGTAATGGTCTCTAATCCTGAGCAACCGGTTGGAGTTTTTAGGGTCATTCCGACTATGTACGAGTCAGACACTGCTGAAATCGCCGAAGCATTGCGTGAGAGTGAGTCACTAGTTGTGTTGACCGGAGCCGGTATCAGTCTTGCTGCCGGCATACCTATTTATCGTGGTACTGACGGTGAGTATATCGATAAAGAAAATGACACGTGGTTATGGCGAGAGGCTTATGATGCTGACCCTCTAAAATGGTATAAGAGATTTTGGGAGCTCCATGAGACTATTAGGGTTGCGAAACCTACCCTAGCACATCGTGCTTTGAGTGCTTTGGTAGAAACAGGCGTAGTTAGTAAAATAGTAACCCAAAATGTCGACGGTCTCGATCTACTGGCAGGGACGGATAAAGCACGAGTTCATGAAGTCCACGGTATAGAGCGTTCACTAAGCTGTACTGACCTTGAGGGTTGCAACTACGCAGTGCCTACAGATGATTGGCTACATGGGCACGATACAGAAACTCTTCCTACTTGTCCGCAGGATGGTTTACCTCTAAAGCCTGATGTGAATCTGCGTCACGAGCCTGGTTATCGTCAATGGAACTCTAATGATGGTATTGAAGGCCAAAGAGCGCTTGAGGCGGCGGATGCAGTAGTGGTTGTAGGCACGTCTTTCTACGTCGAACCTTGGCCAAGTATAATAGTTGAAAAACATATAGAACAGAAGCCTGTTGTCATCGTAAACCCCCGCCCGACTCGCCTCGATACATACGCTCGATTTTTGATGCGTCTTACTGCAGACGAGGGACTATCACTACTACAGGAGCAGCTAATAAACTAGGTCAGCCATTCTGCACAGGTGGACGTACTTTGCAACTCATGCTATGACGTGGATATTATAGCCGCAATTGTAGCTGCGTCTGCTTGCCACTCCCCATAATATGCTTCACTTATAGGAAAGCTGTGAGCAAAGCCATAGGCATCTGCTGCTTCTCTGTCAGGATTAAAACCGTGGCGAACATAGATATCTCCATGACTTATAGCTTGCTCTGCAATATGACGTACCAAGCGTGTTCCTAATCCCTGTCTGCGATAATTTGGATGTACTGCTAAGTGTATTATTTCGGTGTTGGGTACTTCTTCATAATACTCGTGATTAACACCTGCTGCAGCTAGAACGCTTCCTCGTCGATCCACTAGACCATAAACTGGATAAAATTCATCGTGTGCAGCAAGGAAAGATTGGAGATCATGTTCTTCAATACCTGTTGGAGGCTCAACATGCGGTGCACATTTAATAAAACTATCAGTGACCGGGCATTCAGCTCTTAATAGGCGAGCGGCAGCTAACGATTCTACATTTGGAGATGTAAAGTCTAAGACTTTAAAAGTTGACTCAGGCGCAGTAATCATAAAAATAAAAAATACCACAAAAAGCGGTATCTGTAAAGTTTGGCTCCCCCTAGTGGACGTACTTCGCAACTTTGGCCTACTCAACGTGCAAGACCTATATCTCGTTAATCTAGACAAAATGAATATTTAAACTGTATCAGGTTCAAAGGTATCTGCGTTAGCTTGCTGTAAGTGTCTCATAATCCTGTCAAAAGCTGCTTTCGTAAAGAGATTAGGTAATATGCCGGTCAGCTCACTTAACTCTTGGGCGGCGGCTGTTTGGCGCCGTAAGATATCTGCTAATTCACTAAACATATCGGGCTCATCCCTAAGCGTCTTACCCTCTTTGAGCTTTTCGCGCAGCCTAGCACTTGCTTCACGTTGTTCTTCAGTCATGAAGCCTTCATACTCTCCATCTTCACCTTTGAGCTTTTGTTCTTCTTTAAAGCTAGCAATAGGAGGTAAATTACTTGACGCTCCAACTGTATATGTCCGAGAGAATAGAATATGAGCGACAGGCGCTGCTTCATATTCAGTGGTCATTGCCAGCCATCTTTTTCGCCCCTTCAACAGAGTGTGATCATCTTCAGCTAAAAGCCTTCCAGATTCCTCTATGCCGACAATCAAGACAGCGTTGGACAGCTTGAAACAAGCATATTTTGAGTAGCCGACGTCTTCGTCCATTGCGGTAATTTCTGCTCGTACCTCATCAGACCAATCTGCCTCAGGCCCGTAAAGCGCTTCATTTACCCTACCCATATTGTCGAAGGGGTAATTTGTTAAGAACCCACTTAATCTCTCGATTGCGTCTCTAAATTCTTCACGCTCAGGGATAGTTATTTCCCTGTTAGAACCCAAAGTATCTGTCATAAAAAATAAAATATCACAAAAAATGATATCTGTAAAGCTTGGCTCCGGGGACTGGATTCGAACCAGCGACCTAGTGGTTACACTTATTCACTATTTTCATAATGGCGTGGACTATCTCATCAACCCAATGGGTTGCAGGGCGCTAATGAAGGATTATTGCTAAGGACTCACCTTCTAGTCTCTGAACCTTCCAAGCGTTTTGAACCTTTAGCTTGGCTTGGCTGCGGATTACCATACTCGTTTTATGAGGTTAGGCTTCCCGCAATTCACCCTGTTTTCACCGCTTGATTACTCAATCGGGCTGCAATACTATACAGCCACCCGCTCTACCGCTGAGCTACCCCGGAATATTAAAGAACAGATAGGATTATAGCTGAGTATATAGGTGGGCGCAAACTCTACCTAGCTGCTTTTAGTTCCACTTGTGTTCTTCGTTTATCGTCTTTTGCTTTCATTGCTTGACGTTTATCGTAATTCTTTTTACCCTTGCCAACGCTTATTCTGAGTTTTATGTATCTTCCTCTTGTAAGTATTTCGAGAGGTACAATAGTCTTCCCCTGCTGTTTGCCTGCTATAAGCGCGTCTATTTCTTTCCTTTTGGCCAGTATCTTTCGTGCCCTAGTAGTTTCTGAATCCTCTATCGGTGCTCCGTTTGTACCCGTTATAGTGGCATTAATTAGCCATAGTTCATCATTCTTTACGGTTACATAGGCGCCACGAAGATGACCATGACTTTGGCGGAGACTCTTTGTTTCTGCTCCAGATAACTGCAAGCCAACAACTAGGCTGTCTCCAAGTTCATAATCAAAGCGCGCTCGTCTGTTTGAAATCGAGCCGGATGCGGGTTTTTTACGCTTAGCCATAACTAGTTTATTGTAAAGCAACAGATAGGATTTGACAATAAATTAAAAAGATACTATTTTAACCCTTTTTAATTTATGTACCGTATTTAAGATTTGTTTCAAACTCAGATTGAGCGACGTTCCATAAGCTTGGATCGTGCAATACTTCTTTTCTGTAATACCAGTACTCTGCTCCCCACATATCTATAGACCGCATGCCGGTATGTTTGCCATATGAGAAAACGTCTTGAAGCCTTTTGGCATTAATTGACTTATTTTGTTCTGCTAGAGAAGTCTCGGTAATAGATTTTTGATTTGGTGCCCAAGCTTCAGCTTGCAACTCGCCTATCATGGTATCGCGTCCGTCGCTTAATTTTTGCCATCCGGCTATGAACCCGTAGTACCAGGCCGGATACGGATACTCCAGGTAACGATGCGTG